>JBBSME010000087.1:0-13116 GCA_038233335.1 Acidimicrobiales bacterium
GGGCACGGGGAGGCGGGGGCCGTCGACGCTCATGCCGAGCGCACCCCCTGGAGCAGGCTGGGGCTGGGCAGCGACGCCTCGATGGCGGCCAGCCGCTCGGCGTAGGCCGGCGTGGCCACGTCGATGGCCCACATGATCACCGCGTCCTCCCGGTTGTCGACGTAGTAGCCCTTGCGAACCCCGGCAGGGGCGAAGCCGAACCGCCCGTACAGGGCCTGGGCCTCCCGGTTGGACGCCCGCACCTCGAGGGTGACCCGCTCCGCGCCCAGGGTGACGGCGTCGCGGAGCAGCACCAGGAGGAGGCGGGTGGCGATGCCCTGGTGCTGGTGGGCCGGGGCCACCGCCACCGTGGTCACGTGGGCGTCGTTGACGATCACCATCAACCCGGCGTAGCCGAGGACCGAGGCACCCCGGCGAGCCACCAGGTAGCTCCGCCCCTCGATGGTGGCCAGCTCCCCCAGATAGAGGCCGAGTGACCACGGCCGGGGGTAGACGGCGTGATCGATGCGCAGGACCTGGCGCAGGTGGCGGCGGCGCATCGGCGTGATGAGGGTGGGGCCGGCGTGAGCGGCCCCGGCGGGAGCCGGGCTCGGGGTGGCGGGGCCCGGCCGGGGGCCGGGCGCCGGGGCGGCGGCCATCACCCGGCCGCCGGCTGCGGGCCGGGCACGCCGGCCCGGGTGGTCCAGCTGATCTCGGCGTCAGGCTTGCGCAGGTAGGTGGGCGCCACCTCCCAGGGCTGCACCCACTCCTCACGCAGGGCCCGATCGTGGGCCAGCAGCACCAGGTCCCGAGCGGAGGGGTGGGTGATGCCATGGGTGCAGACCTCGACCTCACCCAGGTCGCGGAACACCTCGGCGTAGCGGAGAGCGCCGTCGCCGACCAGGAGCGCCTCGCGGCCCTGCGCCTGCACCTCACCCCGCAGGTCCTCGGGGGTGCTCACCCGCGGCTCGCGGAGGCGCTGGACCCCGCCGGGCACCTGACGGTAGAGGGCGGAGAACACCTCACCACGGCGGGCATCGATGACCGCCACGATGAGGCGGTCGGTGAACCGGGCCGGGAAGGCCAGCAGGTCGAGGCTGGGGATGGGGATCACCGGGACGCGCAGGGCCTGGGCCAGCGCCTTGGCCGTGGCCACGCCGACCCGGAGGCCGGTGAACAGCCCGGGGCCGACGTCGACCGCGATGGCGCCCATCTCGGACAGCTCCACCCGGGCCTGCCGGCAGGTGAACTCCACCGACGGGATGAGCGACTCGGCGTGGCGCCGCCCGCGGGACGAGTGAGCCGAGGCCAGGACGCCCTCGTGGCCGCCGATGGAGCAGCCGACCTGGGCGGTGGCCGATTCGATGCCGAGGATCAGCACGTGGGGTCCTCCCAGCGGCCCAGGGTGGCCCGGAGCCCGTCGGCCCGGGCCTTCCAGCGGGGCCCCACCGGGCGCAGGTGCCACCGCCGCTCGTCGGGGTCGTCGTCGTCTCCGGTGCCCACACCGGGCGCGGCGTCCTCGGCTCCGTCGGCCGTGACCGGGGCCGACCCGAAGGTGATCCTGATCTCGAGGTACTCCCCCGGCAGCACGGCCCGGACGGCGTCGCCCCACTCGATGACGACGACCGCACCGTCGTCGACCATCTCGGCCAGGCCCACGTCGAGGGCCTCGTGCAGGTGGTTCAGCCGGTAGACGTCGAGGTGGTGGAGCCGCAGCCGGCCGCCCTCGTAGGTGTGGGCGATGGTGAAGGTGGGGCTGGTGATGCGACCCTCGACCCCCAGCCCGCCACCGAGGCCCTGGGCGAAGGCGGTCTTGCCCGCGCCCATCTCCCCGGTGAGCAGCACCAGGTCCCCGGGACGCAACAGGTCGGCCAGGGCTGCGGCCAGGTCGCGGGTGTCGTGGACGGAGGATGTGCGGGCGAGCACGGCTCGAGGGGGTCGCGGACGGGTGGCCTGCGACTCCCGGCCACCGCGGCCGGGAGGGCACCGCCGAGCGTACCGCCGCGGGCCGATGTGACCCGTGTCCTCGCCTGCGGGCGGTGCAGCGATGACCGAGCAGGAACCCGCGCCGGGGCGTCGAACTGGCACGACCATGGGCGGGACCCGCCCCGAGACCGGGGAGGAGGGCCCCTGGCCCCACCGGTCCGGGGACCGATCGGTGCGCACTGCGGGAGGAGGCGCATCGGTCGGTCCGCGTCCAGGCCTCGTCAGGCCAGGCTGCGGACGGCGCGCTCGACGGCGGCCACGGCGAGGAGGCGGACCTGGTCGACCTCGGCGGGGACCTCGCCGGTGGCGGCGGCGATGAGGGCGTCGCCGTCGACGCGGGTGTGGGCCGGGACGAGGCAGCGGCCCAAGCCGTCGTGGCCGCCCTGGGCCACGACCAGGCAGCCGACCTTGTCGAGGCGGGCGTTGGTGGCGATGATCCCGATGGTCGTGTTGCCCGTGGGCGCCTCGGGCATGTGGAGGACCGCCTCCTCGATCGCGTCGAGGCCCCGGCCGGTGACGTCGATGTCGCCGTGGGCGTTGACGGCGATGGCCGCGGACACGATCAGCTCACCGGCCCGGACGGTGGCCCCGCCCAGCCCGGCCGGGCGCAGGGCATCCATCCCTTGCCAGGAACCGACGGTGCCGCCGGTGCCGGCACCGACCAGTCCATGCTCCATGGTCCCGGTGGCGGCCGCCTCGCATGCGGCGCGCCCCTCGGCCGCGCCGGGGCGCACCGAGGCCGAGCCCACTGCCAGGTCGAACAGGGACAGCCCGGGCACGATCGGCACCCGGCCCGCCGGGGTGGGGAAGCCACGACCGTCCTCCTCGCACCAGGCCATCACGCCGTCGGCGGTGGCCAGCCCGAAGGCCGATCCGCCGGAGAGCACGATGGCGTCGATCCGGTCGACCAGCCGGTCGGGGGCCAGCAGGGCCAGTTCGCGGGTGGCGGGGGCCCCGCCCCGCACCTCGGCCGAGGCCACCGTCCCCTCGGGCACCAGCGCCACCGTGCAGCCCGTGCGGGCCTCGTGGTCGCTCCAGTGGCCGACGGCGATGCCGGGGACGTCGGTGATCATCGCGGGGCTCCTGAGCGGTCGGCGAGAGCGATGTCGGCGGGGGTGGTCCCGGCCGCCACCCGGGCCAGGACGTCGTCGTAGGCGGGCGCCAGGACCTCCCAGTCGAACCGGTCCATGGTCGCAGCCAGTCCGTCGACCGCGGCCCGGGCCCCGGCCAGGTCGTCGAGCACGTCGCGCAGGCGACGGACCATGTCGCCGTAGGCGCCGTAGAGCACTTTGTCGTGGAAGCGGTCGGGGACGACCTCGGGGTAGGACAGGGCATGGGGCAGCAGGGGGACGGCGCCGGCGGCCATGGCCTCGACCATGGCCACGCCGAAGAACTCGTGGACCGCGGTGGACACCACGACCGATGACCGACCCAGCAGGTCGACGTACTCCTCGCGCGGGAGGTGCCCGGCGTGGACCAGGCGGGCCCCGAAGCGCTCCTCGGCCTCGACGAACTCCCGAGGGTCGGCCCGGGCGTTGGCCCCGGCCAGGGCCACCCGGAAGTCCACCCCCTCGTGGTCGAGGCGGCGCAGGGCCCGGAAGAACAGCTCCGGGGCCTTGTCGTGGTCCCAGCGGTGGCTCCAGAGCAGGATGGGGGCTCCCTCGTCGTCCGGCACCTCGCGCCCGGCGCGGACGGCGGCCACGTCGACCCCGACGGGAAGGAGCGTGGTCCGGGCCTCGACCGCGCCGAGCAGGTGATCGTGGCGCTGGTCAGGCGGGCGGCCGAGCAGCTCGGGGAGGGCGTCGAACAGCGCGTCGCGGTGGAAGGCCGAGTTCACGAAGATGTGGTCCGCAGCCACCATCGACGTCCAGTTGCGGTACGCGATGTCGTCGTCGATGGCCTCGCCGGTCAGCAGGGCGCGGGCCGGCTCGGTCTCGTGGAGGTACAGGGCGATCGGGGTGTCGGCGATCCAGGCGCGGGCGTGGCCGCAGAAGGCGGCGACGTCGAGCATCGAGGAGGCCAGGATCACGTCCGGAGGGCCGGCCTCGGCGACGACGGCGGCGGACTGCTCGGCGAGGGTCACCGCGCCGCCCCGCAGGCGCCACCGCCAGTACGCGCCTTCGTGCCCGACCAGCTGGACCTCGTGGTCGCTGTGGGCTGCGAAGCCCTCGGCCCAGGTCTGGTGGGACCCGTTCAGCCACGGCTCGACCAGGAGGACCCGCACGGAAGGCCTAGGCCTGAGCGGCAGCCGGCACGGATGCGGTGCGGGCGGCCAGGTCGCGGATGAGCCCGGCCAGCAGGTCGGGCCGCTCCTGCATGAGCTGGTGCCCGGCCTCGGGCCAGACCGTCAGCTCGGCATCGGGCAGCTGGTCGGCCAAGGCCCGGGCGAAGGGGACCGGGGTGAGCAGGTCGCGACGGCCGACGACCACGAAGGCGGGGGTGTCGACCTCGTCCAGGCGGTCCGACGTGTCGTGGTCGAAGATGCCGACCAGCGAGCGCTGGAGGGCCGCCTCGTCTGTCGCCTCGATCGACGCCCGGACCTGCTCGATGGCGGCGGCCGAGGCGTGCTTGCCGAACGCGGTTCGGCAGAGGAGGAGGGAGAGGTCGTTGCCCGAGAACCGAAAGGACGGGACGGCCGCACCGGAGTCCAGCCGCTCGACGATCATGGCCCCGAGGGCCACGACCCGGGGGACGACGGCTTCCGGGAACGGGGCCGACGCGGCGGTGGCCACCAGGCCCAGGCCCGACACCCGCTCGCGCCGGACCTCGGGGTGGTCGACCGCGAAGCTGAGGGTGGCCATGCCCCCCATGGAGTGGCCCACCACCAGGGCATCCCGGAGGTCGAGCTCGGTGAGGAGGGTGGCCACGTCTCGGCCCAGCGGGCCCATGCCGAAGCCTTCGTCGCCGGCCTCGGACCGGCCGTGGCCCCGCAGGTCGACGGCCAGCACTCGGAAGTCGGCCGCTAGCTCGTGCAGCTGGGGAGACCACAGCTCGGCGTTGAGGGTGATGCCGTGCAGGAGCACCAGCGGACGGCCCTGGCCCCGCTCGATGACGTGCAGGGACCCTCCGTCGTGGGTCGGCACCGTGAGGTGGCGGACGTCGTCGGGTGGGATCAGGAGCCGATCGGTCGGCGAGGTGCGGGCCCGCACCCGGCGGGCCAGCACCCGCTCGGCCGCGACACCGGCCGCGGCCAGGCCGGCCAGGGTGCGGACGGAGGGGCGCATCCGGGTCATCCTCCCTCACCGACGCCGGTGGCGCGGGCATGTGCCCTCACGGACGCGTGACCCGCCGGGGGACCCGTCGGCCCAGGCCGCAGGTGATCTCGTAGCCGATGGTGCCCAGGCGCTCGGCCCACTCCTCGGCGGTGACCTCGTCGTCGCCCTGGCGCCCGATCAGCACCACCTCGTCGCCTCGGGCCACCTCGGCCTCGGGCCCGCAGTCCACCGTGATCTGGTCCATGGTCACGGTGCCGGCCATGGGGCGCCGTCGCCCGCCGATCAGGACCTCGCCCCCCGCCGCGGCCAGAGATCTCCGCACACCGTCGGCGTAGCCCACCGGGACGGTGGCGATGGTGGTGTCGCGCGCGACCTCGTACCGCTGGCCGTAGCTGATGGCGTGGCCGGCGGGCACCGTCTTGACGTGGGACACCCGGGAGACGAGGCGGAGGACGGGCTGGAGGTCGACCCCGCCGGTGACCCCGGGGGCCGGGGCGATGCCGTAGACGGCGATGCCGGCCCGGACCAGGTCCAGGCGGGCCTCAGGGTGGGCGAGGGCGCCAGCCGAGTTGGCCGCGTGGCGACGGGGCACCGTCACCCCGGCCTGGGCCAGGGCATCGCAGGTGGCGGCCAGGCGAGCCAGCTGGGTGGCGGTGAGGTTCGAGGCGGGCTCGTCGGCCATGGCCAGGTGGGTCCACACCGAGCCGAGGGTCAGGGCCGCGTGGTCGGCGACGGCTCGACCCAGCACGACGGACTCCTCCGGGGACGCCCCGACGCGGTGCATCCCGGTGTCGACCTTGAGGTGGACGGGCCAGGGCCCGGCATCGGCAGCCTCCACCGCCGCCGCCAACGCCTCCACCACCTCGGCGGAGTACACCGCGGGCTCGACGCGTGCGGCCACCACGCGCGAGGCGGCCGATGCCGGCGGTTCGGACAGGAGGAGGATGGGGCCGTCGACCCCTGCCGCCCGCAGCTCCTCGGCCTCCTCGACCAGGGCCACCGCCAGCCCCTCGGCCCCGGCTCCCAGGGCGGCCCGGGCCACCGGGACGGCGCCGTGCCCGTAACCGTCGGCCTTGACCACCGCCCACACCGGGGCGGGGGCCACGTGGGCCCGCAGCGCCTCGATGTTGCGCGCCACCGCGTCGAGGTCGATCTCGATCCAGGTGGGACGGGCGGGTGGGGGTGGTGTCTGGTCCACGACCGACGGAAGGCGGTTCAGCCGTCGGCGATCATCGACCGGATCACGTCGCCCCGCGCGATGAGCCCGAGCAGCGCGCCGTCCTCGGAGACCACAGGCAGGCGCGACACATCGTTCGTGTGCATGACGGTGGCCGCCTGCTCGAGGGTGGCGTCGGCTCCGATCGTGTGCGGGTCGCGGGTCATCAGGTCGGCGACCTGGCCGCCCAGGGACTTCCGCAGGTCCTCCTCGAAGCGCTTCCGCTCCCCGGGCCACTCGATCGTTGCCCCCAGCAGGCTGATGACGGTGGGGACGTGGACCTGGCCCTCGGCGACGATGAGGTCGCCGGTGCTGAGCAGGCCGACGACCTTGCCGTGGTCGGTCACCGGCGCGGCGTCGACGCCGCGCTCGACCAGAGCCTGCATCGCGGCCCGCACCTCGTCGGTGGGTGCGAAGGTGAGGACGTCGGTCGTCATCACGTCGCGCACGGGAAGGGATCGGGGCACGTCAGTCCTCCGGGAGGTCGTTCAGGGCTGCGGGCAGGTGGGCGGCGACATCACCGGCGACCAGGCCGCGGCGCCAGGCTAGGGCGCCGGCGCGACCGTGCAGGTGGGCCCCGCCGGCCGCGGCCTCGAACGGGTCCATCCCCTGGGCCAGGAGGGCGGCGATGACCCCGGTGAGCACGTCACCGGTCCCGGCGGTGGCCAGCCGGGCATCGCCCGCGGTCACCAACGCCACCCGGCCGTCAGGGTCGGCCACGACCGTCGGCGACCCCTTGGCCAGGACCACCGCGCCGCGGTGGGCAGCCAGGGCCCGCACCTCGGCCAGCCGGTCGGGCGCATCCGGGTCGGCGCCCAGCCGGGCCAGCTCCCCGTCGTGGGGGGTCAGCACCGCGGTGGGCCCCGTTCCGCGCGTCCCCGCCGGCGCGGTGAGGGTGCCGTCTCGATCGTCGGCCAGGGCGCTGAGCCCGTCGCCGTCGACCACCACGGGGGGCCGATCGGCGCTCCCCACGACCAGCCTGACCTGCTCGGCCGCGCCCTCGTCGGGCCCGAGGCCGGGTCCGAGGGCGAGGGCAGCGATGCGGTCGACATCGGCCAGGACCTGGTCGGCCCAGCCGTCGGCGGGCAGCTCCACCCCGACCACCTCGGTCGGCGCCCCCGGATCGCGGTCCAGCCCCGGCGTGGACAGCCGGACGTAGCCGGCGCCGCCTCGCTGGGCTCCGGCCGCGGCCAGGTGGGCCGCCCCGGTCATGCCCGGGGAGCCCGCCACCACCCAGCAGGCGGCCCGCCACTTGTGGGCATCGCGGGGCCGGTCGGGCACCCAGGCGGCCACGTCACCGGCCTCGACGACGTGCGCCTGGGCCGACGAGACGTCGAGCCCGATGTCGGCCACCTCGACCGCGCCCGCTCGCGTGGGGCCGTCGCGGAGGACCAGGCCGGGCTTGAGGGCGGCGAAGGTGACGGTGCGATCGGCCGTCCAGGGATCGCCGTGGGCCTCCCCGGTCAGCCCGTCGATCCCCGAGGGGATGTCCACCGCCAGCACGGCCGCGCTGGGCGGCGGACCCGGCGGCGACCACTCGCCGTGGAACCCCGTGCCGTAGGCGGCGTCGATCACCAGGTCACAGGGCGGGAGGGCCTCCGGGAGGTCGCCGGCCGCGAGCACCTCGACCCTCGCCCCCCGCCGCTCCAGCCGGCGGGCCGCGGCCCGTCCGTCGGCCCCGTTGTTGCCCTTGCCCGCCACCACCACGACGCGCCGTCCGTAGGTGCCACCGAGCAGGCCGACCGCAGCGCGGGCCACCGCCGCGCCGGCCCGGTCGATGAGCACGTCGGTGGGCTCGGGCGCCGCCGCGTCGATGGCACCCATCTCCTCGGGGGTCACGACGGGGATCATCCGCCCATGGTGCCCGGTCCCGCGCCAGGTCCGCGCCCACCAACCCGAACTGGTCCCGATCTTGGTCGCCCTGGCGACCATCTTCGGGACCACTTCGAGTCGTGGTGCGAACCGGTCCCGATCTTGGTCGTCCCCGCGACCATCTTCGGGACCAGTTGGAAGGGGTGGGCTCTCCGCATGGGGCGTTCAGCGGGTGCTCAGGTGGGACCGCCATGCTGATCTCCCGCCCCGCGGCCGACGGCGTGGCAGGCTGAGGAAGGGTCATCCCGATGCGAGTGCTGGTGGTGGAGGACGAGGTCCGCATGGCCGACGGGCTCCGGCGCGGGCTGGAGGCCGAAGGGTTCGCGGTCGACCTCGCCGCCAACGGGACCGACGGCCTCTGGATGGCCCGGGAGCACCCCTACGACGCCATCCTCCTCGACATCATGCTGCCCGGGGTCAACGGCTACCAGGTCTGCGCCCGCCTGCGGGAGGACGGCAACTGGACGCCGATCGTGATGCTCACGGCCAAGGACGGGGAGCTGGACGAGGCCGAGGCCCTCGACACCGGGGCCGACGACTACGTGACCAAGCCCTTCTCGTTCGTCGTGCTCATGGCCCGGCTGCGGGCCCTGCTGCGGCGGGGGGCCGGTGAGCGCCCGGCGGTGCTGGCCGCCGGGGACCTGCGCCTCGACCCGGGCTCGCACCAGGTGTGGCGGGGCGACGACGAGGTGGTGCTCACCACCCGCGAGCTCTCGCTGCTGGAGTTCCTCCTCCGGCGTCGGGGCCAGGTGGTGTCCAAGCGCGACATCCTCGACCACGTGTGGGACGAGGACTTCGAGGGCGATCCCAACATCGTCGAGGTGTACGTGCGCCACCTGCGGAACAAGCTCGACCGCCCCTACGGGCGCGAGGCCATCGAGACGGTGCGGGGCGCGGGCTACCGGCTGGCGGCCGAGGGTGGCTGACCGCGCCCCGGGCGGCCTTCGGGGCCGGTTCGCCACCGTCCGGGTCCGGGCGACGGCGGCATCGATGCTGATCGTGGGGGTGGCTCTGCTGATCGGGGCCACCGGGCTGATCGTGTTGCTGCGCCAGTCGCTGACCGACCAGGTTCGGGATGCCGCGATCCTGCGGGCCGACGACGCGGTCGGGGCTCTGGAGGCGGGCACGCCCCCGGTCGAGGTGGCCCAGGGCGACGACGAGGTGATCATCCAGGTCGTCGGGGCCGACGGCGAGGTGGTGGCGGCCACCGCCAACGTGCGATCCCCGGACCCGGTGCGGGGCCTCGACCCCGGGGGGGCGGTGGAGGTCACCGGTGGCCCGGCCAACGACCCCGACCAGTTCCTGGTCGTGGCCCGATCGGCCCAGACCCCCGACGGTGACCTGGTCGTCCTGGTGGGCCGGGCCCTGGACCCGGTGGGCGAGTCCAGCCGGGTGGTCCTCGGCCTGCTCGTGGTCGGGCTGCCGCTGCTGCTCCTGGTCGTCGGGGCCACCACCTGGCTGGTGGCCGGGCGCGTCCTGGCCCGGGTCGAGGCGGTGCGGGCCGAGGTGGCGGAGATCTCCGCCACCGAGCTCCACCGGCGCGTCCCCGCCCCCACCGGGACCGACGAGGTCGGTCGCCTGGCCGAGACCATGAACCAGATGCTGGCCCGCCTGGAGCGGTCCCAGGCCGAGCAGCGCCGCTTCGTGTCCGACGCCTCCCACGAGATGCGCTCGCCGGTGGCGACCATCCGCCAACACGCCGAGGTGGCGACGACCTACCCCGAGTCGACCACCGCGGCGGAGCTGGGGACCACCGTGCTGGAGGAGGCCCTGCGGGTCCAGCGGCTGGTGGAGGACCTCCTGGTCCTGGCCCGGGCCGACGAGGGCGGGCTGACGTCCCTCCGGCGGGCCCTCGACCTCGACGACCTGGCCCTGGACGAGGCCCGTCGGGTGCGGGAGACCTCGTCGATCCGGGTCGACGCGTCGGGGGTGACCGCCGCCCGCGTGGAGGGGGATGCCGGCCAGCTGGCTCGGGTGGTCCGCAACATCGCCGACAACGCCCTCCGCCACGCGACCGAGGCCATCTCCTTCACCGTGCGCGACCAGGGCGACCACGCCGTGCTGGTGGTGGAGGACGACGGGCCCGGGATCCCGGCCGCAGATCGGGAACGGGTCCTGGAGCGCTTCGTCCGGCTCGACGACGCTCGTGCCCGCGACGACGGCGGGACCGGCTTGGGCCTGGCCATCGTGGCCGAGGTGGTGGCGGCCCACGGTGGCACGGTGGAGATCACCGACGCGGCGTCGCGCGGGGCCCGGGTCGAGGTCCGCCTGCCCCGGAGCCCCACGAGCTGATCCGCGGCGACACCTGCGCCCGTTCAGCGTCGACTCAGGGGCGGCGTGCGACGGTGCACCCATGGCAACCACCAAGAAGAAGCTCATCATCGCCGGCGCCCTCACCCTCGCCCTGGCCGGGAGCGGGGCCACTGCGCTGGCCGCCGGCGCATCCAGCTCGGGGGACTCCGAGCAGCCCATCACCGGAGCGTCGCTGACACGAGCGTCCGAGGTCGCCCTCGACGCCATGGGCGGCGGGCGGGTCACCGACACCGAGGTGGGCGACGAGGACTCCTACTACGAGGTCGAGGTCACCGCGGACGACGGCACCCAGGTCGACGTGCAGCTCGACCGCGACTTCAACGTGGTCTCTTCCCTCCCCGACCACGAAGGCCCCGACACCGACGACGAGGGCTGACCGCCCACCGGGGTCGTCGGCCGACGAAACGGGACCGGACCACCTACCTTCCGGAGGTGGCTGAGCCCCCTCCGACCCTGGTCCCGCTGCCCGATGGCCGGCGGCTCGCCGTCGACGACGTGGGCGACCCCTGGGGTCAACCCGTGGTCTGCCTGCACGGCACGCCCGACTCGCGCCTGGCCCGCCATCCCGACGACGGGTTGGCGGCGGCGGCCGGGGTCCGCCTGCTGGCGGTGGATCGGCCGGGGAGCGGGCGCAGCGACCCCCATGCCGGGAGGACGCTGTCCAGCGTGGCCGACGACCTCGTGGCCCTGGCCGATCACCTCGGTCTCGACCGGGTCGGGGTGCTGGCCTGGTCGGCCGGTGCGCCCTACGCCGTGGCTCTGGCCGCCCGTCACCCTGAGCGGGTCCAGGACTTGGCGCTCGCCGCGCCCCTCGTACCCGTCACCGCCTACGCCGACCCGGCGGTGGCCGACGCCGCCGGACCGGGGCGCCGGCTGTTCGCGGAGATGGCCGCGGGGATGGACCCCGACGACGTCGCCGCCGAGGTGGCGCCCTACCTCCTCCCCGACCCGGCCACGCCCGACGCAGTGGCCGCATACCTCAGAGGCGAGGCCGACGCGGCCCGCCAGGCTGACCTGGCCGCCGTCCCCGGCGCGTTCGACCGGTTGGTGGCCGCCTCGGTGGAAGCCGTGGCCCAAGGGCGCCATGGCCTCCACCAGGACGTGGCCACCCAGGCCGCGACCCCGGACCTCGACCTGGCCGGAGCCCTGACTCCCACTCAGATCTGGTGCGGGACGGCCGACGACGTGGCCCCGCCCGCCTTCGGGCACTGGTGGGCCGACCTGCTCCCCGACGCCCGGCTGGAGGTGGTGGACGGGGCCAGCCACGTCCTGGCCCTCACCCACTGGTCCACCCTGCTGGCCACCCTCGCGGCCCGCGATTGAGCCTCCGATCCCGCCCGATCGACCCACCGGCCGGCGAGGCCGGGCTCAGCAGATGCCGGGCCGCACGGCCAGGCTCGACCAGGACGCGCTCAGCCGTCCTCGTCGATGACCTCCACCAGCCGCTCGTCAGCCACCCCCACCAGCTCCTCGAGCAGGGTCCGATCCTCGTCCGACACGGTCTCCTCCCCGGCGCCGGTGCTGACCGAGACCTGCGACAGGATGCCTGACCGCACCCACAACACGTCCTCGAGCTGGACCGTGCTCTGGACGGGCTGGCTGATCGAGAAGTCGATGACGAGGGTCAGGCTGTCGTCGCCGACGTCGACCTCCTGGCCGAGGGAGTAGCCGAAGCTCCCGACGGTGCCGTCGACGTCGAAGGTCACCTCTTCGCAGACGTCGGTCAGGGTGCGGATCCCGGCGAGCGGGTCGTTGGCATCGGTGGTGACCCGCCGGGGCCCCGCGGTCCCGGTGGGGGTGGCGGAGGCCCGGTCGGGCTCCACCCGCCGGGAGGCAAACCGGGTGCAGGGGGCGGAGGGGACGCACCGGGTGGAGGGGAACCCCCGGGCGGAGCAGGCGGACCAGGCGGGGACGCACCGGGTGGAGGGGAGCCCGGCCAGGCCGGGCCACCGGGGGTCGGGAGCGAGCCGGGCGGCTGGTCTGACATGGGTCGGGCCTACCGTTCTCCGCCGACGCCGAAACGTCGAGCGTCGGGGCCGACCGCGAGGCGGGTGCGGCTCACTCGCCGGCGGCCACGGCCTGGGCCACCAGGTCGGAGTGGGACAGCGAGAGGTGCCAGGTCGAGATCCCGGCCTCAGTGGCCAGAGCCCGGGCCCGGCCGGTGATCTCCAGGCGGGGCCGGCCCGACCGCTCTCGGACCACCTCCACGTCGTGCCAGTCCAGGGCGCCCAGGCCCACGCCCAGCACCTTCATCACTGCCTCCTTGGCCGCGAACCGGACAGCCAGGGCCGGCACCGGGTCGCGCCGCTCGGCCGCCACCGACCGCTCCCCCTCGGTGAACAACCGCTCGCGCAGGGCCGGGGTGCGCTCCAGCACCCGGCGGAACCGCTCGATGTCGACCACGTCGGTGCCCAGCCCGATCATGGAATCGGCTTCTCGCGACGAATTCGACACACAGGTGTGTCGAATGCGTCGCGGGAACGGAGGGGCGACCGGCGGCTAAGGAGTCGAGCCGATAGGCGAGGCGACCCAGAA
>JBBSME010000088.1:0-12833 GCA_038233335.1 Acidimicrobiales bacterium
CACCAATGAGCGAGCGCAGCGAGCGAACCAGACAGCACAGCTCTCTCTCCGGTGCCGGCGAAGCCGGCGGCGCTCGTTGGTGCCCGGCGACGAACGACCGGCCGGATGCCTCCGACAACCTGAAGGCGCACCAATGAGCGAGCGCAGCGAGCGAACCAGACAGCACAGCTCTCTCTCCGGTGCCGGCGAAGCCGGCGGCGCTCGTTGGTGCCCGGCGACGAACGACCCGCCGGATGCCTCCGACAACCTGAAGGCGCACCAATGAGCAGCATCGAAGACGTCGTCGGCCGCGAGATCCTGGACTCGCGCGGCAACCCCACCGTGGAGGTCGAGGTCATCGTCGGCTCCGGTGCGGTGGGGCGCGCGGCGGTGCCCTCCGGTGCCTCGACCGGGCAGTTCGAGGCGGTCGAGCTCCGCGACGGGGGCACCCGCTACGCCGGCAAGGGCGTGCTCACCGCCGTGGGCAACGTCAACGGCGAGATCCGCGACGTCGTGGTCGGCCTTGACGCGGTGGAGCAGCGCACCGTCGACCGGGCCCTGCTCGACCTGGACGGCACCGACAACAAGGCGCGCCTCGGAGCGAACGCCCTGCTCGGCGTGTCCCTGGCCACGGCCAAGGCCGCGGCCCGGGAGGTCGGCCTGCCGCTGTACCGCCACGTCGGCGGCACCAACGCCCACGTCCTGCCCGTCCCCATGATGAACGTGTTGAACGGCGGGGCCCACGCCGACAACAACATGGACATCCAGGAGTTCATGGTCATGCCGGTGGGCGCGGCCAGCTTCTCCGAGGCCCTGCAGTGGGGGACCGAGGTGTACCACGTGCTCAAGGCCATCCTGCACAAGAAGGGCCTCAGCACCGCGGTGGGCGACGAGGGCGGCTTCGCGCCGAACCTTGACTCCAACGAGGCCGCAGTGGCCGTGCTGGTCGAGGCCATCAAGGGCGCCGGCTTCAAGCCGGGCAAGGACCTCGCCCTGGCCATGGACGCGGCCGCCTCCGAGTTCTACAAGAGCCGCAAGTACGTCCTGGCCGGTGAGGGTCGCAAGCTCTCGGGCAAGGACTTCGCCGGCTACCTGGTCGACCTGTGCGGGAAGTACCCCATCGTGTCCATCGAGGACGGCATGGACGAGGAGGACTGGAAGGGCTGGGCCGCGCTGACCGAGGCCCTCGGTGCCGACGTCCAGCTGGTCGGCGACGACCTGTTCGTCACCAACGTCGAGCGCCTCGAGCGCGGCATCGCCGACGGCGTGGCCAACTCCATCCTCATCAAGGTCAACCAGATCGGCACCCTGACCGAGACCCTCGACACGGTGGCCCTGGCCACCGGAGCGTCCTACACCTCGGTCATGTCCCACCGCTCGGGTGAAACCGAGGACTCCACCATCGCCGACCTGGCCGTGGCCACGAACTGCGGCCAGATCAAGACCGGCGCCCCCGCCCGCAGCGACCGGGTGGCCAAGTACAACCAGCTCCTCCGCATCGAGGAGGACCTGGGCGAGGCGGCCACGTTCCCAGGGGGCGCGGCCCTGGCCCGCGGGGACCGATGAGCGGCACCGGCCGACGGTCCTCCCCCTCGGGGGGCAGGGGCGCGGCGTCGCGCCCGGCCGGCAAGGCCAAGGGCGGGGCCCGGTCCCGGACCACCCCCGAGGCGAAGGCCAACGCCGTCGCCCGCCGTCGGCGCCTGGCCGCGGGGCTGCTGGTGTCGGTCGTTCTGGTCGGCTTCCTGCTGGTCGGGGTGTTCCCCTCGCGGGCGTGGCTGTCCCAGCGCGACGAGCTGTCGACCCGCAACGCCGAGCTGGCCGCGCTCGAGGGCGAGCAGGCGGCCATCGATGACGACGTGGCCGAGCTCCAGACCCCCGAGGAGATCGAGCGTATCGCTCGGGAGGAGTACGGGATGACCCGCCCCGAGGAGACGCCGTTCCGGATGCTCCCGGGCGCGGTGCCCCCGGTGGACCTGCCCGACAGCTGGCCCTTCACCGGCACCGAGGACTGGCTGAACCGCTAGGCCCCTCGAGCTCGAGGCAGGCTTCCGGTCGAGCTCCGTCAGCGGGTGGGAGCTCGGTCGAGGCGCAGGGCGCCGGGCAGCGTCGCCCACCAGGTGTCGACGGCCTCGGCGGTGGCGGCCAGGGGGTCGGGCTCCTCTGCGAGGACCCGGGAGACCTCGGCCAGCGAGGTGGCCAGGTCGGCTGGGTCGCGCACGGCCAGGGCGCCGGGGAGACCGGTCTGGGACGCGAGGCCGGCCGCCTTGGCCTGGTAGTACGGCGTGGCCGCGCCCAGCGCCGCGGGGACCCCGGCGGCCAGAGCCAGCAGGGCGGCGTGGAACGACTGGGCGGCCACGGCCTCGGCTCCGGCCACCTCGGCCACCAGGCGACGGGGGTCGGTGCCGCACTCGACCAGGTGCCACTCGGCCTGCAGCGGGGTGGTGGCCCGGATGCGGGCCAGCGTGGCCACCTCGGGGTCGGGGGCCTGGCTGTTGAGGGCGACGCCGACCACGTCCCAGCCCCGCTCGGCGGCCACCGCGTCGGCGGCCAGGACCCACTCCCGGGCCAGGTCGTCGCCCTCGCGGCCGCCGACGTAGGCCGCGGACCGGACGGTGACGGCCAGGTACGGCCGCCTCCCGGCGGTGCGGACGGCACCGACGAGCCCCAGGGCGTCGTCGCCGGTGACCACCGCCTGGGCCGGGTCGACCCCTCGCAGGGTTCGGGCCAGCGCGGCCGAGGACTCGTCGCGGCAAGCCACCGCCGCGGCCCCAGCGAGGAGGCCGGCGACGAGGCTCTCGTCCTCCGGGTCGTCGAGAGGGCCGATGCCCTGGCCCGACAGGGCGTAGGGCACCTCAGCGGTCCGCAGCGCCGCGCCCAGCACGGCGCGGGGCCCCACCAGGCCGGCCGACCAGCCCGAGGCCAGCGAGCCCCCGCCGAGCACCACCGCCGCGTCGTAGGCGCCGGGGTCGAGCGCCCGCCAGTGCCCCTCGCCGATCCGGGCCTTCTCGGCGGCCGAGGCCAGGGCTGCGTCCAGCCGGCCCAGGTGCTCGTAGTCCAGGCCGGGCAGCAGGTCGATGAGAGGACCCAACCACCGGATCGGGCCGAGGTCGGCGGGCAGGTCGGCGCCGTCGGTCGCCAGGTCGAGGTCGACGCCGTCGCCGACCGCCCGCCGGAGACGGTCGAGGCCCTGCACGGTGATGGCATCGTCGCCGGCGTTGGCCACCCCGCCGGGGGCGATCACCAGGATGCGGGCCCGGGGTGTCGCGGGCGCCGGGGTCGCCGGGGGTGCGGGCGCCAAGTCGGGTCGCAGCGCCACGGCTGCGGGGGTGGCCCACAGCGGCCCGACCACCGGGTCGTAGGCCACCGCGGCCACCTCGTCCATGGCGTGGGGCCCCCGTCGGCGTCCGGTGGGGTCGAAGACGCGGGCCACGCGCGCCGCGCCCAGACGGGGATCGCCGACGCTGCGGTGGAACGCCGTCTCGAGGACCCGGTAGCGGCCCACCAGCGTGGGGACGAACGCCAGCAGCAGCCCGGCCTCGACCACCCGGTGGACCGCGGCCCAGTCATCGACGTGCTCCAGCAAGGGATCCGGGGACCAGCCGCCCAGGTCCCGGAAGGCGGCCACGTCGGTCACGGCCATGGTGTCGACGTAGTTGGCCTGGAACAGCGCCGGCGAGGGCGGCTCGTTGGAGATGGGTCCCAGGGCGGTTCCGTCCGCCCCGACCTGGACCACGGTGCCGTAGGTCAGGGCCGCACCGGTGGCCGTCGCCGCCCGGTAGAGGGCGGTCACGCCCTCCGGCAGGGCCGTGTTGTCGGCGTCGAGCTGGAACGCGTGGGTGGTGGTGGCGGCGTGGAGCAGGGTGCTGCGGGCCAGGGCCAGGCCCAGGTTCACCTCCGAGCGGATCACCCGCACCCGGGTGTCCTGCTCGGCCAGCCCCGTAGCGACCCGACCGGTGCTGTCCGACGACGCATCGTCCAGGACCAGCAGCTCGCCCTGCTCGTCGGCGGACAGCGCGTCCAGGGCGGCCAGCCCGGAGCGCACCGACTCCTCCAGCAGCACGCCGTGGTTCCAGCACAGGGTGAAGATCGACAGTCCTGGGCGCAGGGCCGGCGCCGGCCCCAGCCGGTCCCGAAGGGCGAGGGCGACCTGGCGGCGCGCCGGCGCGGCCACGGCGCGGTGCAGCGCGGTGGCCTGCGACGCCACCGCACCGTCCAGCTGGACCAGCTGGTCCTCCAGCTCGTCGATGCGCCGGCCCAGGGCGTGGATCTCCTCGCCCACCGCGGTCACCCCGCCCCGGGTGTCCTCCCGCCCGGCCCAGGCCAGCTCCTCCAGACGAGCGAGGGCCCCCCGCGTCTCGTCCAGGCGGGACTGGGTGGCGGCCACCTCGGAGGCGACCTCATCGATCGCTCCCGGGGCGCGTCGGGCCCGAGCCACGAAGTCCCGGGCTCGCCGGGCCGTCCCCGGCTCCTCACCGGTCGGGGGCCCGCTCATCGGCGCGGGCTCATCGGTGGGCGGCCTGGATCAGGTCGTGGTCGGCGGAGCCGGCGAGGAGGTGGTCGAGGGCCGGGCCCAGGAGGGCGGCGGTGGCGACAGGCGACAGGTCGAGACGGGGGAGGGCGTCGTCGGCGACGACGAGGGGGGCCAGGGCCGGAGGCAAGGCCTCGGCCAGGTCGCGGGCTGGTCCGGGGGGCATGACCTGGAGGGCCAGGCAGCCCTGCTCGAGGGTCTCGACCAGGCGGATCGGTTCGAGGTCGCCGTCGGCGCGCCACCAGAGCCGGGTCCGCGCCGTTCGCAGGAGGGCGGCCAGCGTCGCGACATCGAGCACCGGGGGCTCCTCCCAGGCCCAGAGGATGCCGGGGAGGTAGCAGGGGCCGGGGCCGAAGGCGTCCTGGCAGCGCAGGGCGAGGCCGGCCTGGGCGCCGTCCCGCGCCTCGTCGCGGATGTGGGGCTCGACGACGGCCCAGGGTCGGATCCGCTCCGCGTGGTCGGCCGCCCGGGCCCGGATGAGGTGGTGGTCCGCCAGCGCCGGGCGCAGGGGGGCTGCACCCGGTCGCCAGCCGAGGGGAACGGGCGCGGGGTGGTCAGCCTGGCCGGAGGCGGCGCGGAGGCCGGCGGCCACGCGGGTGGCGACACTGGGCCCCGCCATCGGCGGGGGATCGTCGGTGCCCCAGCGGACCGGGGGACCGTCGCCGTGGCTGGTGAGCCAGGCATCGGCCCAGGCCCGCCGGAGCTCCTCGTGCTCCGGGGGCAGGTCCTCGCGGAGGCCCCGCACCATGTCGTCCAGCTCGGCCCCCAACGCGCGACCCCGCACCAGGCCGGGGTCGAGTCGGCCGTCGAAGCCGGCGGTGGGGTGCGGGTCACCGGCCAGGAGCAGGCCGGCCATGGTCTGCTGGCACTTCAGGCACCGACCGCAGTTGCCGGGGGTCATGCCCTCCCAGCACACCTGGAGGGTCTGGCGGGCCCGCGGCGTCCCTAGGAGGTGCACTAGCCGGGCGTCGCGGTCGCGCCGAGGGTTGCCGAAGATGACCTCGGTGCGGCCGGTGCCGACGGCATCGAGGAGATCGGGGTCGGCGCCGGTGCGGGTGTGGACCGACGCCGGGTGGGCTCCGGCCAGCACCAGGCGACGAAGTCCGGCCGCCGCGACCAGCCCGGTCGACACCAGGGCGGGACCGGACGTGTCGCCCCACGGGCGGTGCGGGTCGAGGAGGGCCCGCACGTTGGTCGAGAGGACCACCAGGGACAGCTCGAGCTCGTCGGCCACGGCGCGGTGGCCGTCGATGATCTCGGCCTCCACCGGTCGCTGCTCCCCCAGCCCGTGGTGGACGGAGAGCAGGTGGGTGACCCGGTCACCGGCCGGCTCGTCCAGCAGGTCCAGCAAGGTCGACCAGGAGTCGACCCCTCGGGTGAAGAACAGCCCGACGCCGCCGGGCCCGGAAGGGGCCTCGTAGGTGGATGCGACCTCGACGCGGATCGGGTCCAGGTCCCACCACTCGGCGAAGATCCCGGCCAAGGCGGTCGCGCCCTGGGCCGCGGTGACGTCGACCGACCCCTCCACCTCCAGGTCCTCGCCTCGCAGGACGGCTGCGGTGACCAGGGCGGGGAGGGCCGGTGTGGCCGTGGTGTCGAGGAGGTCGGCGTGGGCGCGGGGGACGGTCACCTCCAGAGTCGGGAGCTCCGACCCGTCCGCCGTGACCAGCTCGGTGACCACTGTGAGCTGGGCCGGGTCGACGCGGGTGCTGGGGGGGCGGGCGCGCACCCGATCAACCTAGGCGCCTCGCCCCGGCCGATCGGGAGGCGGGGGCGTGAATAGGGGACCAGGCCGCCGTCGGCCACCAGCATCTGGGCGGTGATGTAGCTCAAGGGGAGCCAGGGGCGTCGACGGTGATCCTGGGCGGTGCCCGCCGGTAGGTTCAGGCCGTGGGTCCGTCTGCTGCCGAACGTGCCGCCGTGGCTGACCTGCTCGGACGGGAGCCCGACGGCGACTTCGAGGTCGTGGTCCGCCACGACGACGGGTCGCCGGTGGTGATCCGCAATGCGCCGCTCCTCCCCAGCGGTCGCCCCATGCCCACCCGCTACTGGCTGGTGGGTGAACCCGAGCGGACCTGGGTCGGCCGGCTGGAGAGCGTGGGGGGCGTCGATCGGGCCGAAGCCGACGTGGATCCCGAGGCCCTGGCTGCCGCCCACGTCGCCCACGCCGCCGAGCGGGCCGCCGCCCTCCCGGTGGACCACGAGGGCCCCGTGCCGTCGGGCGGAGTGGCCGGGACGAGGGTGGGGGTGAAGTGCCTCCACGCCCACTACGCCTGGTGGCTGGCCGGTGGCGACGACCCCGTCGGCGCCTGGGTCGCCGAGCACCTGTCCGAGGTGGACGGTGCGGCTCCGGCGGACGGCGGCCCCGCCGTCGTCCCCGAGCCGTGAGCCCGTTCTCGCGACGATTCCTACACACAGGTGTGTCGAAGTCGTCGCGAGAACCGCCGCCACCTGGGAGGTCACCCTGTCGGCGGGTCAGGCTGGTGAGATGACCTCAGGTCCTGTCGCCGCCATCGACTGCGGCACCAACTCGACCCGCCTCCTGGTGGCCGAGCCCGACGGCGACGGGGGCTTGACGACCCTCACCCGTCGCATGCGGATCACCCGGCTGGGACAGGGCGTCGACCGCACCGGGGCCCTGGCCCCCGAGGCCATCGAGCGCACCCAGGCCGTGCTGGCCGAGTACCGGACGATCATGGACGAGCACGGCGTGCCTGACGGCGCCGTCCGGGTCACCGCCACCTCGGCGGCCCGTGACGCGTCCAACCGCGACGGGTGGTTCGCCCAGGCCGAGGCGACCGTGGGGGTCCGGCCCGAGCTCCTGTCGGGCACCGAGGAGGCCGCGCTGTCGTTCCGCGGCGCGACGGCCGGGCTGGACCCGGTCCGGGGTCCGTTCCTCGTGTTCGACCTGGGTGGGGGCTCCACCGAGCTGGCCTACGGGCGCGACGACGTCGAGTCGTCCCTGTCGCTGGAGATCGGCTGCGTGCGCCTGACCGAGCGGTTCATCGAGCACGACCCTCCCCGGCCCGAGGAGCTCACCGCGGCCATCTCCTACGCCGGGTCCTGGTTCGACGACGTGCTGCGGGACATGCCGGGCGCGGCCGCGGCCCCGACGGTGATCGGGCTGGCCGGGACGGTGAGCGCCGTGGCTGCGGTGGAGATCGGTCTGGCCACCTACGACCGGGACCGCATCCATCACTTCACCCTCACCAAGGACGCGGCCGAGGACGTGTTCCGCACCCTGGCCACCGAGGCCCGGGAGGACCGCTTGGCCAACCCGGGGCTGGAGGAGGCCCGAGCCGACGTGATCGTCGGGGGCTGCTGTGCGCTGGTCGCTGTGTACCGCACACTGGGCCTCGATGAGATCCTCGTGTCCGAGGCCGACATCCTGGACGGCCTGGCCGCCAGCGTGCTCGACGGGCGGTCGTAGGACGGCCACGCCGACCGCGCTGCCAGCCACTACCGTCGCCCCGCACCCGCAACCCCGCCGCGTCGGAGGACGGACAACCAGCCATGCGCCGTGATCGCACTGCCGGACGGGCCACCGCCGCGCCTCCCAGTGGGGCGGGCCCGCTCGTGGGATCCGATCCGGCGCCGCGCTCGGGGGCGCTGTTCGGTCAGCGGGTGATGCTCCGGCCCCTGGTCCTGGCCGACTTCGAGGTGTGGCGCGAGGTCCGCATGCGCTGCCACGACTGGCTGACGGTCTGGGAGCCGGCCCGCCAGTCCGGCGCGCCGGACCCGACCACCGACCGCGACGCGTTCGGGGTGCGGTGCGCGGCCCGGCAGCGAGAGCGGGCCCTGGGCACAGGGCACGGCTTCGGCGTCTTCCACGACGGCGACCTGCGGGGCGAGATCAACCTCAACAGCATCCAGCGGGGTCCGTTCCAGAACGCCTACGTGGGCTACTGGATCGATCAGGCCGTGGCCGGCCAGGGGCTCATGCCCGAGGCCGTGGTGGTGCTGGCCCGCTTCGCCTTCGAGGAGCTGGGCCTGCACCGGCTCCAGGTGGCGATCATCCCCCGCAACGCCGCCAGCCGCCGGATCCCCGAGAAGCTGGCCCTCCGCGACGAGGGCATCGCCGAGCGCTACCTCGAGATCAACGGGGTGTGGGAGGACCACGTCCGCTACGCCATCACCGTCGAGGAGTGGATCGAGCGCCGTGACGACCTCGCCACCGCCTGGCTGCCGCCCTGACCGGCGCTCGTCGGCCCTCCCGCATGGTGACCGGGAACGGTTGTCGTTACATGTAACATGCCTCCGTGGCCGCTTCGCAGGAAGACTCGAGCGTTCGACAGCGAGTGCGTGAGCACCGTCGTCGGCTCCGGGCTCAGGGGCTGCGTCCCGTTCAGATCTGGGTCCCCGACGTGCGTTCGCCGGAGTTCGAGCGGGCTGCGCATCGCCAGTCCGTGGCCGTGGCCGCAAGCAAGCACGCCCGCGACGACGAAGCGTTCATCGACGCGCTGAGCCTGGACGACGGCGACGGTTGAGGCGCGGCGAGATCTGGACAGCCGCTGCCGGCAGCGGGTACGCCGGCAAGCCCCGGCCCGTGGTGATCGTCCAGGACGATCGCTTCGATGCACCCGACTCGGTGACGGTGTGTGCGGTCACGACTGACCCCACGGATGCGCCGCTCTTCCGACTGCGGATCGAGCCGGACGACGTCAACGGACTTCGAGAACCCTGCAGTCTCATGGTCGACAAGGTCACGACAGTGCCTCGTTCAAAGCTCGGTCAACACATCGGCCGGCTGAGCGACGAGGAGCTGGTTCGTCTCGGCCGAGCCATCCTCGTCTTCTTCGGGCTGGCGGGCTGACCTGTGGGTCGGTGGGCCGTGGCCGGCTCTTGCCGTGCGTGTCGCGCTGCGCCCGCTACCTCTTGCTGATCTTCTGCTGCAGGGCGGCCACACGCTCGGCGAAGGCGGGCTGGTGGAGGGACCAGACCTGGGGGTCGAGCTCGACCTCGACGGCCTCGGCGTGGGTGGCCACGCCGGCCATCGTGCCCAGCGTCTCCTTGACCTTCATCACCAGGTCCCGGGGCGCGGCCGCAGCCCGGGCGGCCAGCTCGTGGGCGGTGGCCAGCAGGTCGTCGTCGTCCACGCAGCGCCAGACCAGCCCGGCCCGCTCGGCCTCGGCGCCGTCGAGCACCTCGCCGAAGAGCAGCGCCGCCGCCGCGGCCTGGGGGCCGGCGATGCGACGAAACATCCAGGTGTGGCCGCCCCCGGGGTGGAGGCCGAGCTGGAGGAACCGGGTGTCGAAGCGGGCCCGGCGGGCGGCCAGGCGCACGTCGCAGGCCAGGGCCAAGTTCATCCCCGCCCCGACCGCAGCCCCGTTGACCGCGGCGATGGTGGGCAGCGGGCAGTGGGCCACTCGCAGGAAGCCCTCGTAGATCGCCAGCAGGCCGTCGCGCTCGGAGGAGCCCAGGTCCGACAGGTCGGCGCCGGCGCAGAACGCCCGGCCCTCGCCGGTGACCACCACCGCACCGACGGACCCGTCGGCCTCGATGGCGTCGACGGCGGCGACCAGGTCGTCGCCCAAGGGCCCGCCCAGCGCGTTGCGGCGGTCGGGGTCGTCCAGGGTGAGCAGGGCCACCCCGTCGGTGATGTCGGTGCGGACGAGGCTCATGGGGTGGGGGTCAACCTTCTGCGTCGCGGACGACGGCGGGGGAGTGGCGGAAGAACTGCTCGACGTCTTCCTCGTACCGGTAGTCGGTGTCGTCGGCGCCGATGGTGTTGCGGAGGCGGACGGCCTCGACGAAGGCCTTGGCCGCGCCGGCGGTGGTGTACGAGTAGGAGAACCCGGCCTCCTGTAGGCGCCGGTTGTCGATGCCACGACCGAACTTGAGCAGGTCGATGAGCTCAGGCGGGAGGTCGACGCCGAGGCGCCGCAACGGGGCCGCGGCCAGGTTGGTGGCCACGAACGGCATGGGGACGGTGGGCTTGTCGCAGATCCGGGCGATCTCGCTCCAGGGGAGGAGACCGTCGCCGGCCACGTTGTAGATGCCGGAGTGGCCACCGCCGATCGCGAACAGCAGCGAGCGGACCACGTCGTCCTCGTGCACGAGCTGGATGCGGGGATCGAAGCCGAACACCGAGGGCACCGCCGGCAGGCGCAGGGCCTTGCTGAACGGCGTCGACAGGCGGGGGCCGAGCACGTTCGAGTAGCGCAGCAGGCTGACCTCGACGTGGGGGTTGTCGATGGCGAAGTCGCGCACGTAGCCCTCGACCTCGATCAGGCTGCGCTCGATGCCGGTGCGGGGCGGGCTCTTGCGGTTCGTGGTCTCGGTGAACCAGGTCGGGTCGCGGGGCGTCGAGCCGTAGACCAGGGCCGAGGACTTCACCACCACGTTCTGCACCGTGCTGCCCGGCGTGGAGGCCGCCGCGAACAGGTTCATGGTGCCGATCACGTTGATCTCGTGCAGCCGCCGGCCCGAGGTGCGGGTGCTGTCCACGACCAGGAACGTGTGGACGATGGTGTCGACCTTGGTGGCGGCCACGATCCGGGAGAGGATCGAGTAGTTCTCGTCGGAGCGGACGTACTCGGTCCGCTCCAGGTGGACCTTGGGCTCCTCGGTGTCGAGCCCGATGATGACGTCGACGTCGTCGTCCTGCTCGAGGGCCTGGGCCAGGCGGCCACCCCAGAAGGTGCCCAGCCCGGTGATGAGGACGCGACGTCCCATCCCGCCTACCCGAACCAGACCGAGCGGCGCTGCTGGAGCATGTCGAACAGCGCCTCCTGGATGCTCTGGCGGATCTCCTCGGAGGCATCCATGATCCGGCTCCGGGAGTAGCGCTCCTGGTCCGGTGGCACGTCGAAGGTGACCGGCGGCAGCACCCGCAGCTTGAACTTGGCCGGGAAGTAGGCAATCCCACCCAGCGGGCCGAAGGCCAACATGTTGGCGGTGATCGGGAAGTAGGGGAGTCCCAGCGCCTTGGACAGGGCGGGGATGCGGGCCAGGGTGGGCATCGACTCCTCGGCCCCGACCACCGCGATCGGGATGATGGGGACGCCAGCCCGCATGGCGATCTCGACGTAGCCGCCCCGCCCGAAGCGCCGCAGCCGGTAGCGCTCCTGGTAGGTCTTGGCCGGGCCCTTGGTGCCCTCGGGGAAGACCAGGGCCAGCTGCCCCTGCTCCCGCATGAGGCGGTAGGCGTTGTCGGGCTGGGCCACCACCCCGCCGTTGCGGGCCCAGAGGGTGCCCAGCACCGGGGTGTTCTTGAAGAAGTGGTCGGCCAGGCCGTACACGGGACGGTTCATCTCCGTCTCGATGCCGTGCATGATCACCGGAGCGTCGGACGGGAGAGCGGCGGCGTGGTTGGCCACCAGCAGGGCCCCGCCCTCGGCCGGGATGTTGTGGAGGTCCTCCCACTCGACCCGGAACCACTTCTCGTAGATGGGGGCGTAGATCCGGCGGGTGATCTCCCGCATGTGTTCGCTGCGACCCCACTCGTCGACGTCGCTGAGCCGGGGGTCGTGGAGCGGCTCGTCCACGTCGGCCTCGGGCGGCAGGGCCACGGGGACGAGCGCCTTGGAGCGCTCCTGGGTGGGTCGGGCCATCGGCGCAGCGTACTCCCGACCCGGGGCCCGCTCCGAAGGCCCTGGTGACCGGTCGCGTCCCGGTGCGATGCGCCTTCCTCGGGAGTGGCGGCGGTGGAGGACCGTCAGGCGTCGCGGTCGGCGAGGTGGGCCTGGCCGACGGTGCAGGTCGGCAGCTCCCGGCACCAGGAGCAGGCGCCCGAGGGGCGTCGGCCCGGCTCCTGGCCCCCGTGGAGGATGGCGACCATCTTCATCACGCCGTCGGCCACCCGGGCCGAGGTGGCCTCCAGCACCCCCTCGGTCACCCGCTCGACGTGGAGGCGGCCCGAGTCCAGGTAGGACGTCGCCACCGCACGGGGCGGGACGCCGGTGCGCAGGGTCTCGACCAGGGCGTAGAAGCGCAGGTCGTCGAGGTGGTGGACCGCGAACTGACCGGTCTTGAAGTCGACCACCACCTTGCCGGCCCGCATCCCGTCGGCCTTGCCCAGGGCCAGGTCGACGCGGCCCGAGAGGATGACCCGCCCGCCGGCCACCTCGGCCCGCAGCGACTGCTCGGTGACCGGGCGCCAGACCGGCTTCAGCGGCGGCCACACCTCGGAGAAGGAGGTGACGCGGGCCACCGCGGCGCTGCGGACCTCGGCCCGGTCGTCCTCGTCGCAGTCCCGCAGCCAGTCGGACATCCAGCGGTCGGCACCGGCCAGGCGATCGATGGCGGTGTCGACCAGCTCGGCGGGGGTCGAGGGCGACCGGCGGTTCAGGGTCAGCTCGATGGCCTTGTGGGCCACCGAGCCCTG
>JBBSME010000089.1:0-12761 GCA_038233335.1 Acidimicrobiales bacterium
CTGATGAAGCTGCGGCTGGCCTCGCCCGAGGTGCTGGTCGACGTGGGCCGGCTCTCGGACCTGTCCTACGTCCGCCAGGACGGCGACACCATCGCGGTGGGCGCCCTCACCCGCCACACCGACGTCCAGCGGTCGTCGGTGCTCCAGGAGCAGGTGCCGATCCTGGCCCACGTCGCCGGTCAGGTCGGCGACCCGCAGGTACGCCACCGGGGCACCATCGGCGGCTCCATCGCCCACGCCGACCCGGCCTCGGACCTCCCCGCGGTGATCCTCGCCCTCGGTGGCTCGTTCCTGGTCCGCTCGGCGGCCCGGGGCGACCGGGAGATCGCGGCCACGGACTTCTTCACCGGGTTCCTGGAGAGCGCGCTGGAGCCCGATGAGATGCTCATCGAGATCCGCGTCCCCGCCGTCCCCGGTGCGGGGTGGTCATTCCAGAAGTTCAACCGGCGCGCCCTCGACTGGGCCATCGTCGGCGTGGCCGCGGTGAGCCGCAACGGCGACAGCGGCGTGGGCCTGGTGAACATGGGGTCAACCCCCCTGCTGGCCTCCGGCGTCACCGATGCGCTCGGACAGGGCGCCTCGATCGCCGACGCGGCCGAGCACGCGGCGGATGGGGCCGAGCCCCAGGCCGACATGAACGCCACGGTCGAGTACCGCACCCACCTGGCCAAGGTCCTGGTCCGGAGGGCCCTGGAGGAGGCGAGTGGCTGAGGCCTCCGTCGACGACCCCGCCACGGTCTCGGCCGCGCTGGCGGCCCACGACTACCTGGCCGACGACGGGCTGGCCACCGTCATCTTCCTGGCCCTGCGCCTCCGCCGTCCCCTCCTGCTGGAGGGGGAGGCGGGGGTGGGCAAGACCGAGGTGGCCAAGGTCCTGGCTCGGTGGCGGGGCTCGGAGCTGCTGCGGCTGCAGTGCTTCGAGGGCATCGACGCGGCCCAGGCCCTCTACGAGTGGGACCACGCCCGCCAGCTCCTGCACCTGCGGGCCGCCGAGGCCGCGGGTGAGCTGGCCGGACAGGGGTCGGCCGCGGTCGAAGACGAGCTCCACGACCCCCGCTTCCTGGTGCGCCGGCCGGTGCTGGCCGCCCTCGACCACCGCGGTGAGGGGCCCCCGCCGGTGCTGCTCATCGACGAGGTCGACCGGGCCGACGACGAGTTCGAGGCCCTGCTGCTCGAGGTGCTGTCCGACTGGTCGGTCACCGTCCCCGAGCTGGGCACGGTGCGGGCCGAGGTGCCGCCGGTGGTGGTCATCACCTCCAACCGCACCCGCGACGTCCACGACGCCCTCAAGCGCCGCTGCCTCTACCACTGGGTCGAGCATCCGGACTTCGACCGCGAGGTGGCCGTGATCCGCCTCCGCGTCCCCGAGGTCGACGAGGTGCTGGCCCGCGAGGTCGCGGCGGCCACCGCCGCCCTTCGCGACCTCGGCCTGTACAAGCCGCCGGGCGTGGCCGAGTCCATCGACTGGGCTGCCTCGCTGTCCGCCCTCGGCCGCCGCCACCTCGACGCCGCCTCCGTCGACGCCACCCTCGGCTCCGTCCTGAAGTACCGCGAGGACGGGGAACGGGCCCGCTCCTTCGGCGTCGACGCCCTCGTCGATGCCCTCCGCTCCCGTGCCAGCTGACCCCCCGCACCCCGAGGACCCCGAAGTGGTCCCGAATCGGGTCGCCAGGACGACCAAGATCGGGACCAGTTCGTCATTCAACTCCGAAGTGGTCCCCAGTTCGGTTGCCAGGACGACCAAAGTCGGGACCAGTTCGTCGCAGGAGGCTGTCGGCGGAGGTGAGGCGGACGGGGCCGCGCTGGTGGGGGCGCTGGCCCACGCCCTTCGGCGTCACGGCGTCCCCGTGGCGGTGCGCTCCACGGTGGCCTGCGCCGAGGCGGTGGCGGCCCTCGGACTGGCCTCCCGCGACGACCTCTACTGGGCCGGTCGAGCCACCCTGGTCCACCGGCCCGAGGACATCGGCGCCTGGGACGCGGCCTTCGCCGCGGTTCTCGACGACACCGTCACCTGGGCCGCTCCGTCCCCCGCCTCGTCGACCGCACTGCTGGTCGACGAGGACGATGCCGGCGAGGCGCCCTCGTCCGAGGCGGGGTCCGAGCCCGAGGGCGATGTCACCGTGCTCCGCCACAGCGCCCAGGAGGACCTGCGCCACGCCGACCTGGCCGCCTGCTCGGCCGAGGAGCGGGCCGAGCTGCACCGGGCCATCACCCGGCTGCGGGTGGGTGTCGTGACCCGCCGCTCCCGACGGCGCCGCCCCCGTCGCAGCGGGCGAGAGCTCGACCTCCGGGCCACGGTCACCGCCGCACTGGCCACCGGCGGCGAGCCGCTCCAGCTCCACCACCAGGGGCCATCGGCCCGACCCCGTCGGCTGGTCCTGCTGGTCGACATCAGCGGCTCGATGGAGCCCTACGCCCGGGCCCTCGTCCGCTTCGCCCACGCCGCGGTGGCGTCCCGGGGCGCGGGCCGGGTCGAGGCCTTCACCCTGGGCACCCGCCTGACCCGCATCACCCGGTCGCTGTCGACTCGCGATCCGGACCTGGCCCTCGACCGGGCTGCCGCTGAGGTGGCCGACTGGTCCGGCGGCACCCGCTTGGGCGATGCCCTTGGGCAGTTCGCCGACCGGTGGGGCGTCCGAGGCCTGGCCCGGGGGGCGGTGGTGGTGGTCCTCTCCGACGGGTGGGACCGCGGTGATCCCGAGGCGGTGGCCGAGGCCATGGGTCGGCTGCACCGGGTGGCCCACCACATCGTGTGGGTCAACCCGCTCAAGGCCGCCCCCGGCTACCAACCCCTGGCCCGGGGCATGGCTGCGGCCCTCCCGTACGTCGACACCTTCGTCCCCGGCCACTCGCTGGCCGCGCTGGAGGACCTGGCCGCCACGGTGGCCACACTGGGCGACGCCCCTTCCACTCGCTCCCCACCCCGAAGGAGGGCCGCATGAGAGACGTCCTCGACACCGTGGCCGACTGGGTCGCGGCCGGGCGACGGGTGGCGCTGGGCCGGGTGGTCGACCTAGAGGGCTCGGGCCCCCGCGACGCCGGCGCAGCCATGGCCGTCAACGACGCGGGCGAGGTGGTCGGCTCGGTGTCGGGCGGCTGCGTCGAGGGCGCGGTGGTGTCCGAGGCCCTCGACCTGCTGGGCGTCGATCGCCCGGACTTCGGGCTCCAGGTGGCGGGCGACGGATCGGCCGGCGAGGCCGCCCCGGGCGAGCCGCGCATCGTCACCTTCGGGTACTCCGACGACGACGCCTTCGCCGTGGGCCTCACCTGCGGGGGCACCGTCCGGTTGTTCCTCGAGCCCATCGACCATCCCGGCGGGCTGGAGCCCCACCTGGCCCGGGTGGCCAACGACCTGCGCGAGCGGCGTCCGCTGGCCGTGGCCACCGTCATCGACGGTCCGGGCCTGGGCCGCTCCCTGGTCATCGGCGAGGACGGCGAGGTGACCGGCACGATGGGCGACGACGGGCGCGACCACGCGGTGGCCCGCGACGCGGTCGGTGAGCTGGGCGTGGCCCGCAGCGGCCTCCGTCACTACGGGCCTCAGGGCGAGGCCGACGACGCCACCGTCACGGTCTTCGTCGAGTCGTTCGCCCCACCCCCGGAGATGCTGGTGTTCGGTGCGGTGGACTTCACCGCCGCGCTGGCTCGCGTGGCCCGCACGCTCGGCTACCGCGTCACCGTCTGCGACGCCCGGGAGGTGTTCGCCACCCCCGAGCGGTTCCCGGAGGCCCACGAGGTGGTGGTCGACTGGCCCAACCGCCTGCTCGAGAGGGTCGGCGACCGCCTGGGTCCAGCCGACGCGGTGTGCGTGCTCACCCACGACGCCAAGTTCGACGTGCCCGCCATCCGCTCGGCGCTGGCCACCGGGGTCGGCTACATCGGGGTCATGGGCAGTCGCCGGACCCACGATCGTCGTCTGATCCGCCTGGCCGAGGAGGGCATCAGCGAGTCGTCCGACCTGGACCGCCTGCACTCGCCCATCGGCCTCGACATCGGAGCCCGGACGCCGGAGGAGACCGCGGTCGCCATCGTGGCCGAGATCATCGCCCTCCGGTCCGGTCGTCCCGCCCCCCACCTCCGCGACACCGCCGGCCCGATCCACGGCTGACCCCACCCCCCACCCCACCCCATGAGCCCCCCAATGGAGCTGACCAACACCTTCACCGTCGAAATCCCTATCGATGTCACCTGGCCGGTGCTGTGCGACATCGAACGCATCGCCCCGTGCATGCCCGGCGCCCGCCTCACCGAGATCGACGGCGACGTCTTCAAGGGCGAGGTCAAGATCAAGGTCGGACCCATCAACGCCAAGTTCAAGGGCACCGCGGAGATGACCGAGCGCGACGACGACGCGCACCAGGCGGTGCTCAGCGCCAAGGGCAAGGACACCGGGGGCAAGGGCAACGCCCACGCCACCATCACGGCCACCGCCAAGTCCGCCGGCTCGGGCACGGAGGTCACCATCTCCACCGACCTGAGCATCACCGGCAAGGTGGCCCAGTTCGGTCGGGGGGCCCTCGACGACATCAGCACCAAGCTGCTCGGCCAGTTCGTCGACTGCCTGGAGACCAAGGTGTTGGCCGGCGAGGACGGCGGTGACGAGGGCGCGTCCGCTGGTGACGGCCCCTCGGAGAAGGGGTCGACCGCCGCCTCGGAGGAAGGCTCAGGAGCGAGCGACGCTGGCGTGTCGTCCGGCTCCGCCCGCGGCAACGGCTCCCGACCGGAGGCGGCACGGGCCACCGCCGGCGCCGGGAGCCCGGTGGCCACGGCCCCGGCCCCCCCGCCCGGGGGGATGCCGGCCGGCACCGCGGCGACCGGTGGCGAGGCCGCGGCGGGCACCCCTGGGGCGTCCACGGCCGCTCCCTCGTCCGGTGCGGGGACGACCGCCGAGCCCGCGGCCTCGAGTGGCCGCCGCAAGATCGACAGCCCGGACGCCGATCCCATCGACCTGCTGGACGCAGCCGGTGGGACGGAGACGGTCAAGAAGGCTGCCGGCCCGGTGGCCGCGGTCATGGCCGTCTTCTTCGTCATCTGGTGGTGGCGCCGCCGCAGCTAGTCAGACGCCCGGATGCGTCGGCGGCGACGACCTGCTGGTGGTGGCCAGCGCCATGGGCCAGGAGCACCACCCGGCCTGGCGCCTCAACCTGGAGGCCGATCCCCACGCCCACGCCCACGTGCTCCTGGGGGACGAGGCCTACGCCGTGGTCGCCCACCTCCTTGACCCCGAGGAGAAGGCGAAGGTGTGGCCCGCGGTGAAGCACACCATCCCCCAGTGCCGAATGCCTGCGCCCGTCGGGGTGAGGGGGTGGGGGTCGGGGCTCCTACGATGAGCCGGTCGCCAGCCGCTCGGAGGATCAGCACGTGGACGTTCGCATCGGGGTCACCTACACCGCCAAGGAGCTCGAGGTGGAGCTGCCCGACGACACCGACGGCGACGCGGTCAAGGCGGACGTCGAGGCCGCGCTCAGCAGCGGCGGCGTCCTCTGGCTGACCGATCGCAAAGGCCGCAACGTCGGCGTGCCGGCCGACAAGATCGCCTACGTCGACATGGGCGCCGAGGCCGGCGACCGCCGCATCGGCTTCGCCGGCTGACCGAGGCGTCGGTCCAAGGGGCTCGCGGGGAATCCCCGCCCATCGTCTCGTGGCCTGAGCCAACCGCCACACCGTCCCTCCACCCCATCGCTCCGAACGCACCCCGATGGCCCTCGACCTGCTCGACCGGAAGCTCCTCTTCGTCACCGGCAAGGGGGGCGTGGGCAAGTCGACCGTCGCCGCCGGCCTCGCGCTCCTGTCGGCCGAGCGGGGCCAGCGCACCCTGGTCTGCGAGGTCGACGCCAAGGGCGGCCTCGGCGGCTTCTTCGAGGTGGCCCGCACCGGGTTCGACCCCACCGAGGTCCAGCCGCACCTCTTTGCCATGTCCATGGACACCGAGGAGTCGCTCAAGGAGTACCTGAGCCTCCAGCTCAAGCTGCCCCTCGTGGCCCGGATCGGCCCGCTGGCCCGCACGTTCGACTTCGTGGCCAACGCCGCCCCCGGGGTCAAGGAGATCCTCACGGTGGGGAAGCTGGCCTGGGAGGTGGTCGAGGAGCACTACGACCTCGTGGTGGTCGACTCGGTGGCCAGCGGCCACATCGTTGGTCAGCTGGCTGCGCCCAAGGGCATCAACGACCTCGTGTCGGTGGGCATGGTCCGCAACCAGACGGCGTGGATGCTCGAGGTGCTGGAGGATCCCCAGCGGACCGGCGTGGTGGTGGTCGCCGCCCCTGAGGAGATGCCGGTCAACGAGACCATCGAGCTGGCCGCCCGCCTGCGGTCGGAGACCGACGTCGACCTGGCCGCGGTGATCGTGAACCGGGTGCTGCCCGAGCTGTTCGGCCACCGCGAGGAGGAGCTGTTCGAGGCCCTCCGGGAGCCGGCCCGGGCCGCGGCCCTGGCCGAGGCCGTCGCCGGCGACGTGGCCCCCATCCTCGATGCCGCCGAGCTGGCCGTGACCCTGCGCCGCACCCGGGCCGAGCACCTCCAGACGCTGCGTGCGGCGCTGACCGACGTGGACATGCTCTACCTGCCGGAGGTCTTCGCCCGCTCCACCGGCCTGCGGTTCACCCGTCGGGTGGCCGAGGCCCTCGACGAGGAGCTGGGCTGATGGCCAAGAAGCGGGCCAAGCGCGACCCGGACGAGATCCGCACCCTGCAGCAGCTCCTCTCCTCCAAGGAGATCGTCATCTCCTGCGGCTCGGGGGGCGTGGGCAAGACCACCACCGCGGCGGCCCTGGGAGCCATGGCCGCGGCCCACCTGGGGGGCAAGGTCCTGGTGCTCACCGTCGACCCGGCCCGGCGGCTGGCCAACGCCCTCGGCCTGGAGCAGTTCGGCAACGCCGAGACGAGGGTCGACGCCTCGGCGTTCACCGACGCCGGCGTCGAGCCCCGCGGCGAGCTGTGGGCGGCCATGCTCGACACCAAGCAGTCGTGGGACGACCTCATCGAACGCCACGCCCCCGACGAGGCCGTGCGCGAGGCCATCCTCACCAACTCGATCTACGCCAACATCTCGGGCCGCTTCGTGCAGAGCCACGACTACATCGCCATGGAGCGGCTGCACGAGATCCACACCTCGGGTCGCTACGACCTGATCGTGGTCGACACCCCGCCCACCCGGAACGCCATCGACTTCCTCGATGCCCCCGACCGGATGGCCGAGTTCTTCTCCAGCCGGCTCCTGCGTTGGCTCACCGCCCCGGCCAAGAGCCGGGTGCTCACCCTGGCCTCGAAGCCGTTCTACAAGGTGGCCGACAGCATCCTGGGCTCGCAGTTCCTGGGGGACATCGCCGAGTTCTTCGGCCTGTTCCAGACCATGGCGCCCGGCTTCGTGGAACGGTCGGCGGCGGTGACCGCGACCCTGGCGGACCGGCGAACGACGTTCCTGGTGGTCTCCACGTTGGAGGCGGCGCCGGTGCGGGAGGCCGAGTTCTTCATCGACGCTCTCCGCGACCGCGACCTCCACCTGGGCGCGGTGGTGCTGAACAAGGTCCTGCCCTCCTACCTGCGCCGCACCGCGGCCACCGGGGTGGCTCGTCGGATGGTGTCCGACGCCGACGACCTGGCCTCGGCCGTCGACGGGCTCGATGCCCCCACCGAGCGGGTGGCCGACGTGCTGCGCGACGTGGGCGAGAGCTTCCTCAACTACCAGGTCGTCGCCAGCCGCGAGCAGGAGCAGCGCGCCGAGCTGGCCCGCACCCCCGACGTGGTCGCCACCGTCCCCTACTTCGACCACGACATCGCCGACCTGGCTGGCCTGCTCCGGCTGGGCGACGCCCTCTGGCGCTGAGGGCCGACGCCGGGGAGGAGGGGACGATGGTCAGGCGAACCCTACGATGCCGCCGTGGCCAGCCTCGCCGAGATCGCCCGGACCCAGACCGAGCTCACCGAAGCGGAGGTGGCCCACCTCCAGCGCTTCATCGGATCCTGGGGTCTGGTCGCCGACCTGTGCTTCTCCGACCTGCTGCTGTTCGTCCCGACCGGCGCCGACGGGAGCCACTTCGTGGTGGCCGGACAGGTGCGGCCCACGACGAACCAGACCCTGTACGTCCGCGACCTGCTGGGTGAGATCGCGGCTCGCGAGGAGCGCCCGCTGATCGCCCGGTCGTGGCGGCGGGGGGAGATCATCGAGGGCGAGGTGACCGACCCGATCATCAGGGAGCGGGTGCGGATGTTGTGCATCCCGCTCCGCTTCCACGGGAAGACCGTGGCCGTCCTGAGTCGTGAGTCCACCCCCTCGGTCGGCCGGGCCGCAGGGGAGCTGGAGCGGACCTACCAGGAGATCTTCAACCGCTTCGCCCGGATGATCGCCGCCGGGGACTTCCCCTACGCCCGGGAGGACGGAGACTCGGAGGAGAACCTGCGGGTGGGCGACGGCTGCCTCGTGCTCGACGGCTCCGCCCGGGTGTCCTACGCGTCCCCCAACGCGGTGTCGGCCCTCCACCGGATCGGCATCCACGCCAACACCGAGGGGCTGCGCCTGGGGGAGCTGGGGCTCGACGACGAACCGGTCCGCACGGCCTACGCCGTCGCCGCGCCGGTCACCGAGGAGATCGATCCCCGTCCGGGCGTCAGCGTGCTCATCCGGTGCATCCCCCTCGTCGACTCGGCGCGGGTGACCGGCGCGTTGGTCCTCTTGCGCGACGTCAGCGAGATCCGTCGCCGCGACCGCATGCTCCTGTCGAAGGACGCGACCATCCGGGAGATCCACCACCGGGTGAAGAACAACCTGCAGACGATCTCCTCGCTGCTGCGGCTGCAGGGGCGACGGCTGTCCTCGGATGAGGCCAAGTCAGCGGTCGGTGAGTCCGTGCGGCGCATCAGCTCGATCGCCCTGGTGCACGACATCCTGGCCCGGGAGGCCGGCGAGGACATCCCGTTCATCGAGGTGCTGCGCCCACTCGTGCGCATGGTGGAGGAGAGCCTCAGCTCCCCCGACCACGAGGTGAGGTTCACCGTCACCGGCGAGCCCGGGATCCTCCCCGCGGGCGTGGCCACCCCCATGGCCGTGGTCCTGAACGAGCTGCTCCAGAACACAATGGACCACGCCTTCCCGGCCGCCCCCGATGGCCGGCGCCCGGCCGGGCGGGTGCGGGTGGAGATGGAGAACGACGGCCAGGAACTGGTGTCCCGCGTGATCGACGACGGTGTCGGCCTCCCCGAGGGCTTCTCCGTGGAACGGGCCACCGGCCTGGGGCTGTCGATCGTGCGCGCCCTGGTGACCTCCGACCTGACCGGCACGATCGACATGTTCGAGCCCCTCGACGGAGGCCCCGGGACCGAGGTGGAGCTGCGGGTCCCCCTCGATGCCGAGCGCCCGGGCTGAGAAGCCGAGCGGATGGGCGCGACCGAGGCCGGGCGCGACACCGCCCGGGGTGGAGGCCCCGGGCGGTCGATGCGGGTGTCGGGCGCCGGAAGGCCGGCCCCGGCGGGATCAGGCGGTCTGGCGGGGACGGGCCTGCTGGCGCTTGCGGATCTGGCGACGCTCGTCCTCGGAGGTGCCGCCCCAGATGCCCGAGTCCTGGTTGGTGTCGATGGCGTACTCGAGGCAGTCGGCCTGGGCGTGGCACGCCCGGCACACGGCCTTAGCGGTCTCGATCTGCTCGATCGCTGGCCCGGTGGTGCCCACTGGGAAGAAGAGATCAGGATCGGTGTCCCGGCAGGCGGCGTCGCGCCGCCACTCGGCGGAGGCAACGGTCAGGGACAGCAGGTGGCTGGGGCTCAGGGCCACGGAGGGACCTCCAAAGGTCGTCGAGGGAGGTTCGTGACTCCCTTCACATGCGTCGCAACCCACGGTTCAGCGGTGTGCGCGGCGGATGCGGGTGACAGTACCTCCGTGTGCTAGCTGCGGCAAGCACTTTCTTGCTCAGGCCGCCCTGAGTGACTGAAGGCACAGTGCGACGGACCCCTGACCAGGCAGGGCCCCGCGAAGGGCGCCAGGGTGTGATGCTGCACCCATGCCCACGCGCCCCCTCATCATCGCCCATCGAGGTGCATCGGCCCGCGAGCCGGAGAACACCGTGGCTGCCTTCGCCGCCGCCGGCCCCCTCGGCGCCGATGCGGTCGAGCTCGACGCCCGCCGCACCGCCGACGGCCAGGTCATCGTGGCCCACGACGCCCACCTCCCCGACGGGCGGACGATCGTGGAGCTGGCCCGGGCGGAGCTGCCGCCGTCGGTGCCCACCCTGGCCGCAGCCCTCGACGCCTGTGGCGACCTGGTGGTGAACATCGAGGTCAAGAACCTCCCCGGCGAGCCCGACTTCGATGCCGGCGACGCGGTGGCCGACGCCGTGGTCGCCGAGGTTGGAGCCCGGGGCCGGGACGAGCAGTGGCTGATCTCGTCGTTCCACCGACCGACGATCGACCGCGTGCGGGAGCGCTCGGCCCGCTTGGCCACGGCCTTCCTCCACGTCCACGTCGACGGGGCCACGGCCCTGGCCGAGGCGGTCGAGCACGGCCACGGCGCGCTGCACCCGTGGTCGGGTTGGGTCACCGACGAGCTGGTGGCGGCCGCCCACGCCCAGGGCGTGGTGGTCAACGTCTGGACCGTGGACGACCCCGAGGAGATGGTCCGGCTGGCCGGATGGGGTGTCGACGGGATCGTGACCAACGTCCCTGACGTGGCCCTGGGCGTGCTCGGCCCGCGGTAGTCAGCGCCCGAGGAGGCCCCCGAGGGCTCCGGCCGCGCCGCCACCGGCGGAGCTGCCGGGGGTGGTGTTCTGGCCGCTGGCGTTGGCCGTGGAGAGGTCGAACTCGGCGGGCTGGACGACGACCCAGCCCTGGCCGGAGAAGCCGACCTGGATGGCCTCGCCGCTACCTCGGCCGATGAGGTTGTTGAACTTGAACGAGCTGATGATGTTGGTCTGCAGGTTGGCCGACCAGCACACCACCGCATTGCTGTCGACCGCGGTGGGAGCGTCGGTGGAGAGCACCACCGGGGTGCCCTTCGAGGTGATGGCCACCCAGCCGGTGCCCGAGATGATGGTGTTGAACAGGCCGCCGGCGGCGATCCCGCCACCGCCGACGAAGTGGACGTCGGCATCGAGGGATGCGTCGTAGGCGAGGACGTTGCGCCCGTTGATGGAGATGGCGTCGCCCTCGAGGTAGATGAGGTGAACGTCCGACGCCTGGTCGGCGAAGAACACCTCGGCCTGGCCGCTCACCCGCATGGCCGCCACGCCCTCACCGGAGAGCTTCTGCTTCATCATCTTGCCCAGTCCGCCAGCGCCCTGGCGGTCGAAGGTGGCTTGACCCTGGTAGGCGATCATCGCGCCCTGCCGGGCGACGATCGAGTCCGGGTTGCCGTCGAGGCCGATCCGCACCTTCAACATCTTGGAGTTCTGCAGCGCGAAGGCGTCGGTCTTCTCGGATTCGGCGTTGGCGAAGATGTCACTTTTCATGGTCCGGACACTACGCGGGCGTCCTCGCCCGTGCAGGGGGGTCGCCTACCCCTTGGCCGGAGGGGCTCGACGGGCGCCCGGCCAGGGGGAGGACCACATCGAGGACCTCGGGCTCGTGGCGGATGACCAGGCGTTCGACGTCGCCCAGATGGTCGCCGTCGACCTGGTACGGGAAGGGGCCGAAGCCGGTGACCTCCATGGTGTCGACCTCACGGCGCTCGTCCACCGCCTTGATGCGGCCGACCCGCCCGCCCCCGGCCACCGCCGCTCCGCCCACCCGGAGGATGGTGTCGAACCGCATCGACCGGATCGTGATCGCCGTGAGCGAGGTGTCGAGGTCGGCCCACGGTGCGATGTCGAGCGGACGGTTGCCCAGGTAGGTGTAGGGGTTGGTGTTGAGGATGACGCTGAACGACGCGTCGTCGATGACCTGGTCGGGATCGGGCCCGCCCGGGAACCGCACCGCGAAGCGCGGCCGGCTCCGGTCGAAGTGCCGGAACCAGGTGCTGAAGGCGGAGTAGAGGAACAGGGGGTGGCTCAGGTAGCGCTTCACCTGCGGACGCCGCTCGACCTGCTCGATCACCGCGGCGTCGAAGCCCAGTCCGATGTGGAACAGGAAGTACCGCCCGTTGACCGAGCCCAGGCCCACCCGGCGGATGAAGCCGGCGGCGAGGGCGTCGAGCAGCTGGCCGGTGGCTTCGATCGGGTCGTTGACCAGGCCGATGGTGCGCGCGAACACGTTGGTCGACCCGCCCGGCAGGGTGGCCAGCGCGGTGCTGGTGCCCACCAGGCCGTTGGCCGCCTCGTTGAGGGTGCCGTCGCCGCCCAGGACGACCACCACATCCGCCCCCTCGGCGGCCGCGCCCCGGGCCAGGCGGGTGGCGTGGTCGCGCCGCTGGGTCTCGACCAGCACGACGTCGTGATCGGCTGACAGGGCCTTGCGGATCACGACCCGCGCCCGCGCCGTGACCGACGACGAGAACGGGTTGGCGATCAGCACGAGGCGCACGGTGGAGCGACGGTAGGCCATCGACAACAGCCGCGGCCATGTCCCGTGGTGAGCGTCGTCCCCCTCGGGGGCCCGCCGCGTAGGGTGCCCGCCGTGGCGCGGAGGCGAGACGACGACCGGGCGCGACGGATCGAGCTGTACGTCTACGCCGCCGCCGCCGTCACCTACATCGTGACCGGCTTCTTCGTGCGCAGCCAGGTCCTGAACTGGGTCGTGGGGCCCTTGTGGTTCGTCGTGGCCACCTGGCTGCTGTGGCGGTTCCTGGGCCGCCGGCTGTGGGAGCGGGCGCCCGAGGAGCCGTCACCCGCAACGGTCTGA
>JBBSME010000090.1:0-12580 GCA_038233335.1 Acidimicrobiales bacterium
CTCAGCTGGCGCGGCCGGGCCAGGTGGCGGGGTCGGGTTCACCGGCCACCGCGACCAGGGCCTCGAGGGCGGACCAGTCGACGGTGACCCGGCGCCGGGCAGGATCGTGCTCGGCATCGGAACGTCCGTCGGTCCACACCTCGACGGTGAGCGGGAGCTGCTCGGCCGCAGCCAAGGCCACGAGGGAGCCATCGGCCACGGTGGCCGGGAGCTCGTGGGCGGCGACGACGAGCGTGGTCGGACGACCCGGCCGGGCTGCTTCGAGGGCCACCGCCTCGGCGGCGCCCTCGGGGTCGCCGGTGGGCACGATCACCGAGCCGGGCACTGACGTCGGGAAGGTCCGGCCGATCCAGAAGCCGGTCGGACCGGGGGGCGCGACGACCAGGCCGCCCTCGGGGAGGGCGGTGGCCAAGGCCCGCGCCGCTCGCGGCGGGGCCACGGCGGCCTCCCCCATCGCATCTGCCCAGCCCTCGTCGTACATGGGGCCGACGACGGCGGCGATGCGGTCGTAGATCGGCGGGCGTTGACCGGGCCCGTCGGCTGGGGGCCAACCGCCGGCAGCCAGGGCCAGGTGGGCGGGGTGGATGTCCACCACCGACGTCGGCTCGGCCGCGGCCCGGTCTCCGAGAGCGACGGTGAGGGTGACGCTCTCGGCGGGATCGAGTCCGGTGGTGACGACCAGGTCGGCCGTGGTGATCTCGGCCAGGGTCGGATCCTCGGCCTGCAGACCGACCGTCCCCCCGTGGAGGGGGTCGTCCCATGCGAAGAGTCCTTTGGCCCCCACCGAGCTCACCACCGTTGCCCCGGTAATGCCGGCCAGGGTCCGCAGCGGGTGCGACGCCCGAGCGGCCAGCACCCCCGGCCCGGCCACCACCACGACCCGTGCCCCCCGTCGCGCCGGGATCGAGGTGAGAGCGCCCGGCGGCGGAGGCGCGACCGGGGCGAGTCGGCGGGCGGCAGCCGCCCAGACGTCGGGATCGACCTCACTCATGGGGGCTCACCGAGCACCGTCCGACCAGGCATCGAGCAGAGCCGACCTCGAACGGTTCTGGGTACAGGAGTGCATGGGTTTCCCGGTCACCGGTACCAAGAACGGACTCGTCGCCCATCCGGCGGACCGCTCAGTAGCGCAGGCCGGGGGCCCGGGTGCCGAACACGTCGGTGGCCAGCTGGGTCCCGAGCTTGGTGGCGTCCCAGCGCTTGCCGCCGTTGCTGATCTGGGCGCCGTTGGTCCAGCCGGTCATGAGGATGATGTCCTCGGCCACGGCCCGGATCACCTGGCCGGTGACGTGGGCGCTCTCGTCGCTGGCCAGCCAGGCCACCAGCGGCGACGAGACGGCCGGGTCCATCCGGTTCCACTCGTCGTCGGCCACGTCGTCGGGCTCGATGACCTCGGGAGCGCCGGGCATGGTGGCGGTGATGCGGGTCGCCGCCGCCGGGCCCACTGCGTTGACGGTCACGCCCAGGCGCCACAGCTCCAGGCTGAGGGTCTGGGTGAAGCCGGCCACACCGGCCTTGCCCGTGGCGTAGTTGGTCTGGCCGAAGTTGCCGACCAGGCCGGCGCCGGAGGTGGTGGTGATCACGCGACCGCCGACGGGCTGGCCTGTCTCCTTGTTCACGGCGCGCCAGTGCTTGGCCGCGTGGTGGCAGGGCGACCACATGCCCTTGAGGTGCACGCCGATGACGGCGTCGAAGTCGCCCTCGCTCATGTTCCAGATGGCCGAGTCGCGCACGATGCCGGCATTGGTGACCAGCACGTCCAGCCGGCCCCAGGTGTCGACGGCCTGGGCGATCATGCGCCCGGCGCCCTCGTGGTCAGCCACGTTCTCGTAGTTGGCGACGGCTTCGCCCCCACGCTTCTCGATGATGTCGACGGTCTCATCGGCGGCGCGGCCCTCGCCCTCGCCGGTGACCGAGCCACCGAGGTCGTTGACCACGACCTTGGCCCCCTGCTTGGCCAGCTCCATGGCGTGACCGCGACCGATCCCGTGACCGGCGCCGGTGACGATGGCGACCTTTCCGTCGAGCATGCCCATGGGTGACCTCCTGGCCGGCGCAACCCGCGCCTTTCTGATGGACCGTCAGATCGTAGAGGCTGGTCCTCCCGCGCCCCGAACGCCCGACCCGGGTCGACGCCTCCCCGCCAACCGGTCGGGGTCATGGCCCGCCCTGGAGACCACGACGCCGACCACTTCCGATCGGGTCGGAGGTCGTCGACGCCTAGCCTGCCGGACTCGTGCTGGCCGCCACCCTCCTCGCCCTCGGGTCGGCGTTCGTGCACGCGGCGTGGAACCTGCTCATCAAGACGAGTGACGACCGGGCCATCGCGGCCTGGGGCCAGTTCCTCGCCGCCGCGCTGCTGTCGACGGTCGGGCTCCTGGTCGTCGGCGGCCCGGGCTGGCAGGCCCTCCCCTACCTGGCCGTCACCGGCCTCGTCCACGTCCTGTACGTCGAGGGCCTGGTCGCGGCCTACACCCACGGGGACTTCTCGCTCTCGTACCCCCTGGCCCGGGGCGGGGGCGCGGTGCTGGCCGCCCTGGGCAGCGTCGCCTTCCTCGGCGACCACCTGAACGCGGCGGCCTGGGTCGCCATCGCCATCGCCGGCGCCGGTCTCCTGTCCCTGCGGGGCGGGCGCGGCGTGCCCGCCGCCGACGACGTGGTCCTGGGCCCCTTGGACGCCGGTCCCGTCGAGCAGCCGGCCACGCGGACGGGCTGGTCCACCGAGTCGCGGGCCCTGACCTACGCCGGGCTCACCGCGGCCTGCATCGCCAGCTACACGCTGATCGACTCGGCCGGCTCCCGGGCCTCGGCCGACGGGGTGGCCTACGGGTTCGGGTCGGTGGCGGCCGCAGGACTGTTCATCACCGCGTCCAACCTGGTCCGACCGGCCCGACGGGCGCGGGCCTCGCAGCTCCGCGTCGGTTGGCGGCGCGCCCTGGCCGGCGGGCTGGGGACGACCATCGCCTACACCATGGTGCTGGTCGCGGTCAGGGAGGCCCCGGTCGGCTACGTGACGATGCTCCGGGAGTCGTCGGTGGTGATCGGGGCGGTGCTGGGCTGGCTGGTGCTGCGCGAGGGCCTGGGCGCCCGACGACTGGCCAGCTCCGGGATCATCCTGGCCGGCCTCGTCCTGTTGGTGACCCTGGGCCGATGAGCGATGCCCTCAGGCGGTCGGGAAGGTGAAGCTCCCGCCCCAGGAGCCGTCGTCACGGGTGGTGACACCGTTGGCGGACTCGCCCGTCCCGCCTCAGGCGCTCAGCCACCGGGGGTGGGCCCGCCGATCGGCAGGCTCAGGGGCCGTAGGTCCGGCGCAGCTCGTGTTTCGGGATCTTGCCGCTGGCGTTGCGGGGGATGGCGTGGACCACCTCCAGGCGCTCGGGCAGGGCCTGGGTGCGCAGGCCCTTGGCCTTGAGGTGCTCGACCATCTCCTCGAAGCCCAGCGCGTCGGAGCCTTCCGGGCCCGACACGACCGCGCACACCATCTCGCCCCGGTCGGCGTCGGGCAGGCCGATCACGGCCACGTCGCTCACCTTGGGGTGCTCGTAGAGGAGGTTCTCGACCTCGGCGGCCGACACGTTCTCGCCCTTGCGGATGATCACGTCCTTCACCCGGCCCGTGATGCGGACATACCCCTGATCGTCGATCACGCCGAGGTCGCCGGTGCGGAACCAGCCGTCCTCATCGAAGGCGTCGACGTCGAGCGACGCATCGAGGTAGCCCCGCATCATCTGGGGCGCCTTGGCCCGCAGCTCGCCCTCCTGGCCGGCACCGACCTCGACCCCGTCGAGGTCCACGGCGCGGAGCAACACACCGGGCATGGCCCGGCCCTCGGTGGTGGCCAGCTTGTCGTCGGGGTCGTGGGCCGAGCCCATGGTGAGGATGGGCGCCTCGGTCAGGCCCCACCCCGAGACGATGCCCATCCCGCCCAGCTCGTCGGCGATCTCGGTGTGGAGCGCGGTCGGCTTGGGGGCGCCGCCCCCGGGGCAGAGGCGCAGGCTGGGGAAGAGCTTCTCGTCGCCCGTGGCCCGCTGGGCGGCCAGGTAGGCCATGTGGAAGAAGGTGGCCGAGCCGGCCAGGGTGACGTCCTCCTTGGACGCCAACGCCGGGGTGGCCTTGGGGTCGAAGCCCTCGGTGATCACGTTCACCAGCCCGTACATGAGGCTGGCGGCCAGCCACAGCGGCCCGGCGATGTGGGTGACCGGGAAGGCCATGAGGTTGCGGTCGCCCTCTCGGCACAGCATCCGGTCGCACATGCCCCGGGCGGTGACGATGAGGTCGCCGTCGCTGTGGCGAGCGCCCTTCGGGTCTGCGGTCGTGCCCGAGGTGTAGAAGAGCCAGGTCACGGGCTCCTCGGCGCGGGTGGCGGGAGGCTCCGGAGCAGGGGGAAGGTCGTCGGGGTCGCCCTCGGGTAGCGCCCGCTCGGCCACCATCACCGTGGTCGGGTTGGGGGCCTCCTCGGCGATGCGCACGGCCATGGCCTCGAAGTCGAAGCCCCGCCATTCCCCCGGCACGATCAGCAGCGACGTGCCGGCCTGGCGGGTGACGAAGCCCACCTCGCGGTCGCGGTAGATCGGGATGATCGGGTTCTGGATGGCCCCGAGGCGGGCCAGGGCTGCGGTCAGCACGAGCGAGCCGTGCCACGTGGGGAGCACCCAGGACACGACGTCGCCGGCCCGGACGCCCTCGGCGTGGAGCCCGGCCGCGACCTTCTCGGCCGTGGCCCTGTACTCGAGGAAGGTGGCGGTCTGGCCCGTCTCGTCGACGGTCATCACCTCGTGGGGCGACGCCGCCGCCCGGGCCTCGACCAGCTCCCACAGGTTGCGTCCCTCGAGCATCGATCCTCCGTGTGGTGGTGGCCGCGCCGGGCCGCGATCTGACGGGCCGTCATTTTAGGAGGTCAGTCCCGACCTGCGGCCCGAGGGGGGGTCAGCCTCATGACGAGCGATCGACGGGAGGAACGGTGACGACATCCAGCCCGTCGATGCCCAAGACGTCGTCGGGGTTGGCGGTGTACAGCGCCAGACCGTTCGCCAATGCCGTCGCCGCGATGGCCGCATCGAGCGAGCGGGCTGTTGGCTTGCGGCCCCGTCTCCCCATGGAGGCGGCGACCACGCCGAAGGCTCGGGCGGCCTGGTCATCGAAGGGAACGGTGTCGAGGTCCGCCTCCACCTGGCGCAGGCGCGCCGTTCGGACCGCACGCTCCTCCTCGGTCGTCGCGACCAGTGGCCCCACCGCGAGCTCCGCCAGCGTGAGGGTCGAGATCAGCAGGCGGCCCGGAAGCTGCGCGGGAGAGAGCTGCTCGAGGACGATCACGACGCTGGTGTCGAGGAGCCCGGCCGACTGCGGCTCCCCGCTGCTCACCACAGCGACGGATCGAGCACGCTGTCGACATCACGACGAAGGGCGACCGGATCCATGGGCGGGAGCTGCTTCCAGCTCTCGATGAGCTCCGCGGTCGTCTTCTTGGGCGGAGCCAGAGGACGCAGCTCGGCGATGGGGACGCCATTGCGGGTGATGGTGATCTCCTCCCCCGCGGCGGCGCGATCAACGATCTCGCCGCCCCTGTTGCGCAGGTCTCGGATCGACACGTCGGTCATCGCGGTGGACCGTATCACGCGTGATGCACCTAGCCCGCCTCGGCGCGGCACCAGGCGAGCGTCCTGTCCACGTTGGCGGCCAGGCCATCCATCGAGTCGAGGACGAGGCGCTCCTCGTCCCACCCGTCGTAGCCCGCGCGCCGGGCCTCGACCGTGGCCCAGGCCGGCTCCTCGACACCCGGGTAGCCGGGCTCGCGACCCTCGAGACGTCGGCGGTGTACCTCAAGATCGGAGCACGCCACCTCGACGAAGGCGGGGGTGATCCCGCAGCGGCGACCCAGGTCGTGCCACACGGCTCGGCCCTCGGGCTCGGCGTTGGCGGCCTCGATGATCACCCGTTGGCCCAGGGTGAGGATGTGCTCGGCGACGCGGGCGGCCACGTCGTAGGCGGCCCGGCCCCGCTGGCCGCTGGCTCCGATGCCGGCCCGGTGCATCCCCTCCTCGATGGGGTCGACCGACAGCACCGGGATCCCCAGCTGCTTGGCCACCCGGTCAGCGACCGCGCTCTTGCCCGCCCCCGGCAGCCCGGCGAACACGATCAGCCTCGGTCCGCGGTCCGCTCCCTCCATCTCCCGCAGGGTAGGTGGCCGGCCCACCACCAACTCGTACGGAGCTGTGCCGGTGAGGACAACATCCGTCCAGGGTTGACGACGCGTCGCCAACTCCGTACGGAACTCTGCCGGTGAGGGCAACTTCCGTCCGAAGTTGGGAGCGCCGGGGCTACAGGACGGCGACGGGGGCGACGGGGGCGCTGGTGGCCCCGACGATGGGCTCGGGGGTGGCCACCAGGAGCACGTCCCACCGACCCGCCTCGGCGCAGCGGGCGGACAGCGCCTCCAGGTCCCACGACTGGCCCTGGAGTAGGCCCACGTCGCGGATCTGGAGCATGTGGACGCAGAGGGTGTCGCTCCAGTCCGGCGACGGGGGTGGGAAGGCCTCGTAGGCGTAGGTGTCGGTGAACACGCCGGCCACGTCGTGGTCGCGGATCCACTGCACCGACGCCAGCGACGGGCCGGGGAAGCGGAACTGGTCGCCGAGGGTGTAGCGCTCGCGGTGCCCGGCTTTGAGGTGGCGGACGTCGCCGGTCCGGATGAGCAGGACGTCGCCCGGCTCGGCGGTGAGGCCGGTCGCGTCGAGGGCCTCGTCGAGGTCGTCGCCGGTGATCGGGTAGCCAGGATCGATCTCGTCGAGGGCCTCGACGCCTCGCAGCCGACCCAGGTCGATCACGATGCCGCGGGTGACGATGGGGCTCAAGGTCTCGGCCCCGCACACCGAGGCGCCGGACTCCGGGGAGATGGAGCCGGCCGGGAAGCCGTTCCACAGCAGGTCGTCGTAGGCGACGTGGGCCAGCGTGTCGATGTGGGTGCCGGCGCAGGTGACCATGCGCACTGCGTCGTCGCTCGACACCCACACGCCGGGGACGTGGCGGTCGCGCGCGTTGACGATGAGCATCTCGAGCTCGGGGTTGGTCCGGTGGGTGGGCTGACCCAGCTGGGGGCCGTCGGGGCCGAGGTCGAGGGCCAGGGAGATGCGTTCGCCGGTCCGCACGCAGGCGGCACCGCGCCGAGCTGCGGCCTCGTCCAGCAGGTTGGCCGTGCCCCGCTGGTCGTCGTCGCCCCAGCGCCCCCAGTTCGAGACCCGAGCCCGCACCTCCTCGACATTGCCAGGCAAGGTCGGCGACGGCACACCGCGACTCACGGGACCCGCCTCGACCAGCCGGCGCCGGCGCTCAGGGCGGCGGGTGGGGTCGGAGGACGTGGGAGGGTCGGCGACGGCACGGTGCGGCCGGCGGCCCCGGGCGGGATGGCGGGCACCAGATCAGGCCAGGTCGAGGACGGCCCGGTTGACCTTCCCGTCGTGCAGGGCCTGGAGGGCGTCGTTCACGCCCTCGAGGGGGTAGGTGGCCGACACCAGCTCGTCGAGCAGCAGCTTCCCGCTCTTGTAGAGGTCGACGTAGAGGGGGATGTCGTGATGCGGTCGGGTGGTCCCGTAGCGACAGCCCAGGATCGACTTGTCGTTGTAGAGGCTCTGGACCACGAAGCTGGCCTCGGTGCCCAGCTTGGGCACGCCCAGCAGGATGCACTGGCCGCCCCAGTCCAGCGTGTCGATGGCCGTGCCGATCAGCGCCGGGATGCCCACGCACTCGAAGGCGTGGTCGACGCCGTTGGGCACGATCTCCTTGACTGCGGCCACGGTGTCGACGTCGGGCCCGGCGGCGATGAAGTGGGTGGCGCCGAAGGTGCGCGCCGCGGCCTCCTTGTCGGGGTTGGCGTCCACCGCGATGATCGGCCCGGCGTCGGACAGGCGCAGCCCCTGGAGCACGTTGAGGCCGATGCCGCCCACGCCGATGACGACGGCCGACTGGCCGTAGGTGACCTTGGCCCGGTTCAGCACCGCACCGGTGCCGGTGACCACCGCGCAGCCGATCAGGCAGGCCGCCGACAGCGGCACCTCAGGGTCGATGGTGATGGCCTGGTTCTCCTTGACCAAGGTGGTCTCGGCGAACACGCCGGCGTTGGCGAACTGGAAGGCCTTCTCGCCGCCGACGGTGAACGGAGCCCGCAGCTTGCCGTGGCCCGAGCGGCAGTGGGACGGGAGGCCCCGGGCGCACGGTGAGCAGTGCCCACAGAAGCCCATGGTGGTGAGGACCACGTGGTCGCCGGGGGTGACGGTCGTGACCGCGTCGCCCACCGCCTCCACCACGCCGGCCCCCTCGTGACCGAGCACGACGGGGGTGGGGAACGGGATGGTGCCGTTCACAACGGAGACGTCACTGTGACAGAGGCCCGCCTTCTGCACCCGCACTCGCACCTCGTCGGCCCGCACGTCCCGCACCTCTACGTCGTCCCGCACCTCCAGCTCGCCCGTCCAGACAATGCCTCTCATGGTGTCGTCCTCACTCGCTTGTGGATGTCATCGAGATCACTAGCTCCAGATCAGGGATTGGAGCTCGCTGTAGGCGTGGAGGCCCCACTTGCCGCCGTCGCGGCCCACGCCCGAGTACTTGAAGCCCCCGAAGGCGGCCTCGTGGTTTCGCTGGAGCGTGTTGATGCCCACGTTGCCGCTCTCCAGCTGCTTGGCCACGGTCATGCCCCGACCGGCGTCACCGGAGAACACGTAGGAGTAGAGGCCGTACGGGCTGTCGTTGGAGATGGCGACGGCCTCGTCGTCGTCGTCGAAGGGCATGGCCACGATGACCGGGCCGAAGATCTCCTCGCGGGCCGCCTTCATCTGGTTGGTGGCGCCGGCCAACAGGGTGGGGCCGACGTAGAAGCCTGTGGCCAGGTCGGGGCGCTCGCCGCCGGCGACAGCCTCGGCCCCCTCCCCGATGGCCCCGGTCACGTAGCCCTCGACCCGCTCGCGGTGGGCGGCGCTGATGACCGGTCCGATCACCGTGTCCTTCTCCAGCGGGTCACCGACCTTGAACAGGCCCGACATCTCAGCCAGCTTGGAGACGACCTCGTCGTAGATGCCCCGCTGCACCACCAGGCGGGTGGGCGAGGTGCAGATCTGGCCCGAGTGGAAGGTCCAGGTGCTGGACACGTTGGACAGCACCGTCTTCACATCGGCGTCGTCGAAGACGATGGCGGCGCCCTTGCCCCCCAGCTCGAGCAGCAGGCGCTTCATCTGTTTGCCGGCCACCTCTCCGATCCGACAGCCCACCGCGGTGGACCCGGTGAAGGAGATCATGTCGACGTCGGGTGAGGTGGTGATGGCCTCGGCCGCCTCGACCGTGTCTCCCACCACCAGGTTGACCACGCCGGGCGGGAAGCCGGCCTCCTCGAAGGCCTCACAGAGGATGATCGTGCCCAGCGGGTCCTGCACCGGGGGCTTGACCACCACGCTGTTGCCCATGGCCAAAGCGGGGGCGATCTTGCCGGCCATGTTGGTGATGGGGAAGTTGTAGGCCGCCAGGCAGGCCACGACCCCGACCGGGGCCCGGCGCTCCACCGCGCCGACGATGCCGCCGGGCGCGAGGGGCGTCGACGGCATCACCGCGGGGGGGAGGGCCACATGGTCATCGACGGGCGTGGCGTAGTAGCGGAACCGGGCCGCGGCCTGCGGGACCTGGAGGGTCTTGGCCACCCGCATGGTGGCGCCGGTCTCGGCCTGGGTGAGCGGCACCAGGTCGTCGAGCTTGCCGTCGAGGATGTCGGCCACCTTGCCCAGCAGGGCGCAGCGCTCGGCCATGGGCGTGGCCGCCCATGCCTTCTGGGCGGCCCGGGCCGCGGCGCAGGCGTCGGCGGCCTGGGCCGGGCTGGCGTTGGGGGCGGTGCCCACCAGCTCCTCGGTGGCCGGGTTGGTGACCTCGTAGCCCCCCTCCGCGGGGGTCCACTCGCCCCCGATGAGCAGTCGGTAGTCGTGGTCCGCAGTGATCGTCACCCGCAGAACTGTAACGCGTTCTCGTTTTGGCCCCGCACCCGACCGCCCGGTCAGGGGGCCATGTCCAGGCCGAGCATCTCGATGGCGTTGCCCCGGACCAGCTTGCGGATGACGTCCGGCGGCAGGTGGCCCATCAGCTTCTCGGCGGTGTCTCGCGAGTGGGGCCAGGTGGAGTCCGAGTGCGGGTAGTCGGTCTCGAAGCAGATGTTGCCGATGCCGCACTTCTCCAGGTTGTCCAGGCCGTACTCGTCGTCGAAGAAGCAGCCATAGATCTGGCGGTAGTAGTAGGTGCTGGGCGGCTCGGCCACGAGGTCGGACACTCCGCCCCAGCCCCGGTTGTCCTCCCAGACCTTGTCGGCCCGCTCGAGGATGTAGGGGATCCAGCCGATCTGGCCCTCGGAGTAGGCGATCTTGAGCTCGGGCAGGCGGGCCAGCCAGCCCGAGAACAGCCAGTCGCTCATGGAGCTCATGGCGTTGCCGAAGGTGAGCGTCGAGCCCACCGCGGCCGGCGCGTCGGTCGAGGTCGACGGCATCTTCGACGACGAGCCGATGTGCATGTTGATCACGGTGCCGGTCTCGGCGCAGGCCCGGAAGAACGGCTCCCAGTGGTCGGTGTGGATGCTGGGCAGGTCGAGGTAGGGCGGGATCTCACTGAAGCACACCGCCCGCACGCCCCGGGCCGCGTTGCGGCGGATCTCGGCCGCGGCCAGCTCGGCGTCCCAGAGCTGGATGATGGCGAGGGGGATGAGGCGGCCCTCGGAGTCACCGCACCACTCCTCCACCATCCAGTCGTTGTAGGCCTTCACGCACAGGTCGGCCAGCTCCATGTCGCTGGCCTCCTTGAAGGTCTGGCCGCAGAAGCGGGGGAACGACGGGAAGGCCATCTGGGCCTCGGTCCAGTTCTGGTCCATGTCGGCCAGGCGGGCCTTGGGGTCGTAGCAGCCGTCGCGCATCTCGTCGTAGGTGATGCCCACGACCTTGACCTCGTCGCGGTCGAAGCCGACCGCGGCCGACAGACGGGTCTGGGGGATCTCCTTGTCCTCGTAGACCCACCAGTCGCCCAGCGCCCCGTCCTCGTCGGGCTCGTAGCTGAACACGCCGCCGACGAAGCTCATGTTGCCGCGCTTCTGCACCACCCGGGGGCCGACGTCGCGGTACTTGGCCGGCAGCCGGTCCTGCCAGACGTGGGCGGGCTCGATGACGTGGTCGTCGACCGAGATGATCTTCGGGAAGTCGTCCGAGGAGGCCATGGCCTCACGCTACCTCCGGATCTGACGGTCCGTCAGGTCCGAGCCGGCGGTCACGCGCGAGGCCGGACCAACCTCCCCGTACTGGTCCCGATCCTGGTCGCCCTGGCGACCGAAGTCGGGACCAGTTCAGGAAGGGGCGGCGGCCGTCAGGTCGAGGCGACGTCGATCACCAGGCGGGAGGGGGAGCCCAGGGTGGAGACGGTGAACCCTGTCCGCTCGTCGGCGCCGGCCACCCAGATCAGGTTGGCCTCGAAGTCCCCGGCCCGGACCACCTCCGCGATCGGGCCACCACCCGGACCCGACACCCGGTCGGGCGCAAAGGTCGCCGCCCCTGCATCCAGGTCGTAGCCCGAGGCCGGCTCGGTGCGGATCTGGAGGTACGCCGCTCCCTCCACCTCGACCGAGCTGCCCGAGCCGCTCTGGGTGATCGGACCGTCGACCCACTCCACCCACCAGCCGGGCTGCACCCCGTCGGCGAACTCGAGCACGATGCGGTCGAACCCGTCGTGGCGGCCGGTGCGCAGGTCGACGAGCTGAGCGGTCCCCGCGCCGTCACCAGGGCCCGACTTGGGCAGGAGGGTCCCGAACGGCGCGGGCGCTGTCGTGGTGGTGCCGTCGGGTGTCGAGGAGGGAGCGATCACTCCCCCGTCGACCTCCGTGGTCGGCACATCCGTGTCGTCGGTCGCACCGGTGTCGTCGGTCGTGGTGCCGGCAGGCTCGGAGATCGGCGTCGCGGCAGTGGTCGAGGGCGATCCCTCGGCTCCGTCGTCGGAGGTGCAGGCCCCGGCCAGGGCGAGGACAGCGACGATGGCGGCGAGCAGCGAGCGAGGTCGGGCCATCGCGCCACCCTACGAAGGTGGGCCGCCACGGTCTGCGACCTGGCGCCGCGGCCACGACACCCCCTGCCGCCCGGGCGCTCCCGGCCCCCACCGTCGCCGACCCCCGGTGAGAGCCACGCCTCCGCCCGGCCGGCGGATCGGTCCCGGTACCGTGACCCGGTGGCCTCTCCCCCGCACCCGGCGCCGCTCGATCCGGCCGCGAGCTCGGTCGCGCTACCGGTCGGCGGAACCCGGCGCGCCGTCCTCGATCGGCTGAAGCGCCGTCCCGGCACCACCGCGCCCGAGCTGGCCGACCACCTCGACATCACTTCCAGTGCCGTCCGCCAGCACCTCGACGCCCTCGCCGAGGCGGGGCTCGTCGAGAGCCGCGCCCTGGCCGCCACCGGTCCCGGTCGACCACCCCTGGGCTGGCACCTGACCCCGGCGGCCGAGGGCGTGTTCCCCGACGCCCACGGCGAGCTGGCCGTCGCCCTGATCGACGCCATCGGGGCCGAGCTCGGTCCCGAGGCCC
>JBBSME010000091.1:0-12421 GCA_038233335.1 Acidimicrobiales bacterium
ATGGTCAATGACCATGGCTAGAGTACGGGAATGACCGACAGCGTGGTTCCCGCCAGCTCTTTCAAGGCCCGGTGCCTGGCCCTGTTGGACGAGGTCGAAGCCGACCACCGCACCATCGTGGTGACCAAGCACGGGCGCCCGGTGGCCAAGCTGGTGCCGCTCGACGGGCCCCAGCCCCTCAAGGGGTCGGTCACGCTCGTGGCCGACGATGACGAGGACTACTTCTCGACCGGCGAGGTCTGGGATGCCGGTGCCTGATCAGGTCTTGGTCGACACCCATGCCCTCCTCTGGTGGCAGGCGGGATCGGATCGGTTGTCCCCAGCGGCTCGACGTGCCGTTGAGGACGCCGGAGAGGTGCTGGTGAGCCCCATCTCGTGCTGGGAGGTGGCGATGCTGGTCGAAAAGGGCCGGGTCGAGCTGGATCGACCGATTGCGACCTGGGTCAACGACCTGTTGAGGGACCAGGGCCCGGCCCGCGTTGCGCCCCTCACCCCATCGTTGGCGGTGGCGGCAGGCAGCCTGAAGGACTTCCACGGCGATCCTGCTGACCGCCTGATCTTCGCCACGGCGCGGAGCGGTGCCTACCCCCTCGTCACCAAGGATGGTCGAATGCGGGTGGCGGCCGTCGGTCGCGGGGTGGAGATCGTCTGGTAGAGCCGACAGATCCATCTCGCGACGATCCCTGCACGCATGTGCGAGGGGTCAGAAGACCCGGATGGTGTAGGTGATGGTGCGCGACTCGTCGCGGCCCTCGGCCACCTTCCAGAACCGGACGCTGATGTCCACGTTGCCGGTGTCGTACTGCGAGACGGCCTTCCCGGGCCCGGGCTGGAACTTGACCACATTCTTGTTGTTGGGGCGGGGGCCGAGGTCCTGCTGCTCGGGGGGCAGGTTGGCAAAGGCCTCGGTGCCGGGCGTGATGGCCCCCAGCATCTGCTCCTCGGGGATGGGCACCCCGTTGATGGTGAGGCGGCCGTCGTAGCCGGGCTCCAGCTCCACGCCCACCGGGGCCTGGCGCGCCACCTGGCCGCCGGGCCGCGGGTCGTAGGCCACCACGGCCAGGTCGTTCCCCTCGCCCTCGGTCCCGCCGCCGCTCTGCGCCGCCACCACCAGGCAGCCCACCGCCACGGCCAGCACCACCAGGATCACCAGGCGGCGCACCGAGAGCAGCGGCTGGGGCGGGGGGTCGCGGATCAGGTTTGGGTCGTTCCCGGCCCGCCCGTGGGCGATGACCACATCACCGTCGTCGGCGTCACCATCGGGGTCGCCCGTGGGGATGAGGTCGTCGTCCATGGCCCATCCATGGTGCCAGCAGACCAAGGGCAAACAGACATCGGGCCGTCCCGAGGTCCATCGTCGGAGAGGGGGCGGCCAGTACCCTCGTCACGTGGTGATGTCCCGCATGACCGAGCAGATCGGTCGGGTGCTGGGAGGGCGCTACCGCCTGCTCGCCCCCATCGGGCGGGGAGCGTCGGCCCAGGTGTTCGTGGCCGACGACGTCCGCCTCCGGCGGCAGGTGGCGGTGAAGGTCCTCCACGATGCCCTGGCCGACGACCAGGAGTTCCTGCGCCGCTTCCGCACCGAGGCGCAGGCTGCCGCCGCGCTCAACCACCCGCACGTCATGGCTGTCTACGACTGGGGCCAGGACAACGACGAGATCCCCTGGATCGTCACCGAGTACCTGGGCGGGGGCAGCCTGCGGGCCTTGCTCGACCGGGGTCACCGGCTCACGCCGTCCCAGGCCCTGGTGGTGGGCCTGCAGGCCGCCCGCGGGCTCGACTACGCCCACCAGCGGGGCTTCGTCCACCGGGACGTGAAGCCGGCCAACCTGCTGTTCGACGACGACGGGCGGCTGCGCATCGCCGACTTCGGCCTGGCCCGGGCCCTGGCCGAGGCGGCCTGGACCGAGCCCCAGGGGGCGGTGGTGGGGACGGCGCGCTACGCCTCTCCTGAGCAGGCCCAGGGCTCGGCCCTCACCGGCCGGGCCGACGTGTACTCCCTGGCGCTGGTGCTCGTTGAGGCCGTCACCGGCGAGGTCCCCTTCGCCACCGACACCACCCTGGGCACGCTCATGGCCCGTGTCGGCAAGCCCCTGGTCGTCCCCGACGCCCTGGGCCCCCTGGCCGGCCCCCTCGCCGCCGCCGGTGACCCCGATCCGGACCAGCGCATCGACGGTCGGGGCCTGACCGCGGCCCTGACCCGGGTGGCGCCGGTGCTGCCCCGCCCTGCGGCCCTTCCCCTGGCCGGCGCGACCGACGAGGCGCTGTCGGGGGACCACGACCCCACCGAGCTTTCCGGCCCGCGCCTGGTCAGCCCGAGTCGTGACGACCTGGAGGTGCCGGCCTTCGTCCTCTCGTCGGCCGTGCGGGCTGGCAACGACGGGGAGAGCGAGGAGGCTGCCGATGAGGAGGTGGACCTCCGTGAGGCGGACCGGACCGGCGCCGCCTGGCGCCCCGACGACGCGTCGCCGGATGAGGCGGACGACCCCACCCGGGCCGGGTTCGTCGGGTCCGATGACGAGGGAGCCGACGAGGACGACCACCCCGACGAGGACGACGACGGATCCGACGACTGGGATCCCCGCTCGCCCACCGGGCACCGCCGACGGTGGCCCGGCCGCATCTTCCTCGTCCTGGTCGTGCTCGCTGTGGGCGCAGTGGTGGGGATGCTGGCCCGCGACCTCAGCCGGGCCACGCCCAGCCACGCCATGCCCACGGTGACCGACCTGTCCGTCGAGGCCGCCACCGCCAACCTGGAGGACCTCGGGTGGGATGTCGAGGTGCGCTCCGACCGCCGCGACGGCACCGAGGCCGGCGACGTGTTGGGGACGGACCCGGCCCAGGGCACGGAGGTCGATGAGGGCGAGCAGGTGACCCTCGTCGTGTCGGAGGGGGCGACCCTGGTCGACCGGCCCGAGCTGACTCGGGGCATGACCGAGCAGGAGGCCACCGACCTGCTCACCTTCTCCGGGCTCGAGGCCGACATCGAGCGCACCTTCGACGAGGAGGTGCCGGCCGACGTGGTGATCTCGGTGGTCGAGGGCCTGCCCGCCCGGATCGAGAAGGGGACCTCCGTCGCCCTGGTCGTGTCCCAGGGTCCCGCGCCCCGGGCCGTCCCCGACGACCTGGCCGGCATGAGCCAGGACGACGCGGTGGCCGCGCTCCAGGGCCTGGGGCTGGTGGCCGAGGTGCGGGAGGACTTCAGCGACGAGGTGCCCGCGGGTCAGGTCATCGGCACCGAGCCCGGCGCCGGCTCCGAGGCGGCCCGCGACAGCACCGTGGTGGTGGCGGTCTCCAAGGGCCCCGACCTGGTGAGCGTGCCCGACGTGAGCGGCGCCGGATCGCTGGCCGATGCGGTGGACGCCCTGGAGGCAGCAGGCCTGGTCGCCGGCGAGGTCCGCGGCCCTGCCGCGGGTTCCCCCTCGGGCACCGCCCCCGCTGTCGGCGAGCAGGTCCGCAGAGGCTCAGAGGTCGACATCAGCCTGGAGTAGCCGCACGCCCGGGTCCGGGTCGCCCACCTGTTCGAAACTGCGTCCATGGCTCGCGCCCAGCGCGACTGATGTACGCAGTTTCGGATCTGTGGCGAGTGACCGGTTCCACACCCATCTCCCTGCGGTATTGACCCGCGGGTCAAGTACCGTCGGGGGATGGCTCTCGGGGGATCAGACGACGCGTCGGTCCCGCCGGTGCGGTCCGATGACGAGGCCGCCCTGCTGACCGACCGGTCGCCCAAGACCATCCTGGTCACGCTCCTGCTGGGGCTCTTCACGGTCAACGTGACGGTGACGATCCTCGCCGTCTCCATCCCTCGGATCTCTGAGGACCTGGGCTCCAGCCAGGCCACGATGACCTGGGTGGTCAGCGGCCCCATCCTGGCCTTCGGCATCATCGGCCCGGCCGTCGGGAAGCTGGGTGACCTCTGGGGCCAGCGCCGGGTGTTCATGCTCGGACTGGTCGGCGCGGCGGTGAGCGCGGGGGCCAGCGCGCTGGCGTGGAGCGCGGGGTCGCTCATCGCCTTCCGCATCCTGGCTGCGGCCCAGGGGGCGGCCACCGGTCCGGCCTCGTTCGCCCTCATCGCCCTGGTCTACCCCCGGGCCCAACGGGTCCGGGCCCTGGGCTGGTGGTCGATGGTCGCGGCCGGCGGCCCCGTGATCGGCGTGGTCATCGGCGGACCCCTGGTGGCCACCTTCGGGTGGCGGGCCATCTTCGCGGCCCAGGTGCCGCTGGTCCTGGGGGCGCTGGCCGTCGCCGCCCGGGTGCTGCCCGAGACGCCTCGGCGCGGGGTCCGCACCTTCGACTGGGGCGGGGCCGCCCTCCTGGCCCTGGCCGCCACCCCTCTCCTCGTGGCCCTCAACCTGGGCCCCGACCGGGGCTGGTCCGACCCGGTGATCGTCGGGCTCATCCTCCTGTCGCCCCTCGCCGGAGTCGCCTTCCTGGCCCACGAGAGCCGCACCGCGGCGCCCCTGCTGCCCCCTCGCTACCTGCGGCGCCGGAACTTCACCCTTCCGATCCTGATGCTGGGGCTGATGAACGCCACCTACATGGGCAGCTTCATCCTCACCCCGTTGCTGATGCAGAACGTGCTCGGGTTCGACGAGACCCGCACCGGCCTGGTCTCGACCGCCCGCCCCCTCGCCTTCGCGGTGGCCGGGCCGCTGGCCGCCCTGGTCGTCATCCGGCTGGGGGAGCGCTGGACCGGCGTGTGCGGCGCCGCGGCTCTGGTGGCCTCCATGGTGTGGATGTCGACCATCGGAGCGGGCACCTCCACCGTCGTCATCGTCGGCGGGCTGGCCCTGGCCGGCATCGCCATGGGCATCAGCAACCCGGCCATGTCGTCGACCGTGGCCCACGCGGTCGACGAGGCCGACCTCGGTGTCGCCGGCGCGGCCCAGCAGATGATCGTGCAGGTCGGGGTCACCTTCGGGATCCAGCTGCTCCAGACGGTGCAGCGGGTGCGCCAGCCGGTGGTCGGACTCGAGAGTAGCTACTCCCAGGCCTACCTGGTGGCGGCGGTGCTGGCCGGGCTGTGCGTCGTGGTGGCGGCCGGGGTCCGCCGCAGCACAGCGCGGGGCGAGCACGAAGCCGACCACGCTCCCGGGGCGGACATCGTGGACGCCGAGCTGGCCGGGGTCCCGGTCCCCGCCGGCGGGCTGTCCGCCCCCCAGCCCACCCTCAGCGACTGACGCCGTCGCCGAGCACCGGCCGCAGCCGGCAGGGCGCGATCAGTCGGTGATGTCCCTGATCTTGCCGGCGATCTCCAGCTGGACCGGGTCGGGGGCTCCCGTCTGCATGGCCATCAGCTTGGAGATGTCGCCGGTGGCCACCATGTGGCCGGACATGAAGGCCTGCATGACGGCCGAGACGTCGCCCTCGACGATGAACGACTTGGCCACGTCGTAGGACACCGTCACGGTGACCTCGGGCTTCTCCAGGTGGCCCAGGTCGAGGTCGACCTCGCCGCCGGTCGAGTCCACGTGGGCCGCCACCAGGCGGCCCTCGCCGACGCCGTCGGGGCACTCCTTGATGTTGAGGTTCATGCGGACCTGGGCCGGAGGATCGCCGGCCTTGCCCTCGTACTCCTCGCGGATGGCGTGGGCCGCCTCCAGCCACTCCTTGGTCAGGAACTGCGCCACGAAGGTCCTCCTCGGGGGACGTGCGATCAGGGAGCGACGTTACTCGGGGTCCGGCCCCGGACGTGACGACCGCCCACAGCGTCAGGTGTCGTCGGCCGGGCTCAGGGCCCGGCGCGCGATCTCCTCGTCGGCGGCCAGCGAGCAGACCACGAACCGGCCCACGAACGCGGCCAGCTCGGCCGCCCCGACCGGCACCCGGCCCGTGCGGTGGAAGTGCCCGTAGTACCCGACCGCGCCGACGACCCCGTAGGCCAGCAGCAGCGGGTCCTCATCGCGGATGGCGCCCTCGGCGATGCCCTCGCTCACGATGGCGGCCACGTCCCGGGCGTGGACCTCGGTGCCCTGGCGGAGTACGTCGGCGAACTGCTTGTCGAGGTTCTCGACCTCGATGAGGGAGAAGAAGCGGGCCTGGCTGGACATGTGCGCGACCGAGGCCTCGGCCCCCTGGCGGATGCGGCGCAGGGGCTCGGCCTCGGGGTCGATGGCCTGGGCCTGGGCCCGACGCAGTCGGCTCCGATTCTCCACCACCAGGTCGCGGAACAGGGCTTCCTTGTTCTCGAAGTACCAGTAGAAGAGGCCCTTGGCCACCCCGGCTCGCTGCACGATGTCGACGATCCGGGTCTCGCCGTAGCCCCGCTCGGCGAACAGGTCGCCGGCCGCCTCGATGAGCTGGACCTTCCGCTCCCGCCCCTGGGCGGTGAGCTGGCGGGTCTCAGACACGGCGCGTGGACCTGGTGTGCACGCCTTCAACCTACTGACCCGGCGGTCAGTCGGACCCGTCCCGCCGCCAGCCGGCGCGGTGGACGCGCGGATCTCGCGGGGCGGCGGCTGCACGCGAGGGCGGCCCGGTGGGCCATCATGGCGGCGGCTGACGAGGCCACGACCGGAGGGGCTCCACCCGTGACCGCACCCATCATCGAAGGCGCCGAGCCCTTCCACGCCGACGGCGACGACCGGGGGGTGCTGGTGGTGCACGGCTTCACCGGCAACCCGCAGTCGATGCGCCCCGTGGCCGACGCGCTGGCCGCCGAGGGCTTCACGGTGGACCTGCCCCTGTTGCCCGGACACGGCACCGCGGTCGAGGACATGATCGAGACCAGCTTCCCCGACTGGCTGGGCGAGGCCGAGCGGGCGTATGAGGCCCTGGCCGCCTCCTGTCGCACCGTCGCGGTGGTGGGACTGTCCATGGGCGGGGCCCTCACCGCCTGGCTGGCCTCGGACCACCCCGAGATCGCCGGGGTGGCCTGCATCAACGCCGTGGTGACCCCGCCGGAGGCCATGCGCGAGGGCGTCGAGCAGATGCTGGCCGCCGGCGAGGTCGTCATGGCCGGCATCGGCTCCGACATCGCCAAGGAGGGCGCGGTCGAGTCGGCCTACGCCGACACCCCGCTGAAGCCCATCCTGTCGCTGTTCGAGGCCGCCGCCGAGGTCGAGACCCGGCTCAACCGGATCTCCTACCCGGTGCTCGTCGTGACCAGCCCGCAGGACCACGTGGTCGACCCGGTGAACAGCGACGTCCTGGCCGGAGCGGTCAGTGGTCCGGTGGAGCGGGTCACCGCCCCGGACAGCTACCACGTCGTCACCCTCGACCACGACGGCCCCGCGGTCGTCGAGGCCATCACCACCTTCTGCACCAAGGTCTGCGCGTAAGCGTTCCCGTTCCCGTTCTCGCGACGGATCCGACACACCTGCGTGGAGGAATCGTCGCGAGTTGGCCGGTGGCCTTCGGGGGCCGGAAGGGTCCCGCCTACGATGCCGCCATGGCTGACAGGATCACCCGCGACGACGTGGCCCTTGTGGCCCGGCTGGCCCGGCTGGAGCTGACCGACGAGGAGCTCGGCACGTTCACAGGGCAGCTCCAGGCGGTCCTGGGTCACGCCACCGATGTCGAGGCCCTCGACCTCAGCGGCGTCCCGCCCACCGCCCACCCGCTGCCCCTGGGCAACGTGCTCCGGCCTGACGTCGAGGGCCCCACCCTCGATCGGGCCGAGGTGCTGGCCTCCGCCCCTCAGGTCGAGGACGACCGCTTCCGCGTCCCCACCATCCTGGGCGAGGCTCCGTGAGAGAGTCGTCCTACATCTCGGCGCACGAGGTCGCGGCCGGAGTCCGCTCCGGTGAGTGGAGCGCCCGCCAGGTCGTCGACGAGCACCTGGCCGCCATCGAGGCCGGCGACGGCGACATCCACGCCTTCCTGCACGTCGACGTCGACGGGGCCCGGGCCTCGGCCGACGCCGTCGATGCCCAGGTGGCGGTGGGGGAGGACCCGGGCCCGCTGGCCGGTGTCCCCGTCGCCCTCAAGGACAACATGTGCACCCGCGGCGTCCCCACCACCTGCTCGTCGCGGATCCTCGAGGGCTGGGTCCCGCCGTATGACGCCACCGTGGTCGAGCGCCTGGCCGCGGCCGGTGCGGTGGCGGTGGGCAAGACCAACCTCGACGAGTTCGCCATGGGCAGCTCCACCGAGAACTCCGCCTTCGGCCCCACCCGCAACCCCCACGACACCAGCCGGGTGCCGGGCGGCTCGTCCGGGGGCAGCGCCGCCGCGGTGGCCGCCGGGTTCTCGCCGCTGGCCTTCGGCTCGGACACCGGCGGCTCGATCCGCCAGCCCGCCGCGCTGTGCGGCGTGGTCGGGCTGAAGCCCACCTACGGGCGGGTCAGCCGCTACGGGCTCATCGCCTTCGCCTCCAGCCTCGACCAGATCGGCCCGTTCTCGCGCACCGTGGCCGACGCCGCCCTGGCCCTCCAGGTCATCGGCGGCCCCGACCCCCGGGACGCCACCTCCGCCCCCCAGGCCCAGCCCGACTACCTGGCCTCCCTCGGCGACGGGGTCGAGGGGCTGCGGGTGGGCGTGGTGTCCGAGCTGCTGGCCATGGAGGGCGTCGCCCCCGAGGTCGCGGCCCAGGCCCGAGCCGCCGCTGACGCCCTGGCCGCGGCGGGGGCCAAGGTCGAGGAGGTGTCGGTCCCGGCCGTCACCTACGGCCTGTCGGCCTACTACCTCATCGCCCCGGCCGAGGCGTCCAGCAACCTGGCCCGCTTCGACGGCGTGCGCTACGGGCTGCGGGTCGACGCCGCCACCACCGACGAGATGATGGTCGCCACCCGCACCCAGGGCTTCGGAGCCGAGGTGAAGCGTCGCATCATGCTCGGCACCTACGCCCTCTCCGCCGGCTACTACGACGCCTTCTACGGCCAGGCCCAGAGGGTGCGCACGCTGATCACCCGCGACTTCGCCGCCGCCTACGAGAAGGTCGACGTGCTGCTGTCGCCCACCTCGCCCACCACCGCATTCGCCCTGGGCGACAAGACGGCCGACCCGCTCACCATGTACCTCAACGACGTGTGCACCATCCCGTCCAACCTGTCGGGTGACCCGGCCGTGTCCGTGCCCTTCGGCACCGGCGCCGACGGACTCCCCATCGGCGTCCAGGTCCTGGCCCCCGCCCTGGGCGAGGTGGCCATGCTGCGCACGGCTCAGACCCTGGAGGCCGCTGCGCCATGACCATCGTGTTCAGCACCGTCGACTCCGACGAGATCCACACCGTCACCTCGGGCGACACCACCTACGAGCTGGTGTGCGGGCTGGAGGTCCACGCCGAGCTGGCCACCGCCACCAAGATGTTCTCCGGCGCGCCGAACCGCTTCGGCGACGATCCCAACACCAACATCGACCCCGTGACCCTCGGGCTGCCTGGCTCGCTCCCGGTGGTCAACGAGAAGGCGGTCGAGCTGGCCGTCCGCTTCGGCTGCGCCGTCGGCTCCGAGATCCGCCGTTCGGTCTTTGCCCGGAAGAACTACTTCTACCCGGACATGCCCAAGGACTTCCAGATCTCGCAGTACGACCTGCCCATCGTCAACGAGGGCACCATCGAGCTGCCGGGCGGTCACGTCGTGGGCCTGGAGCGGGCCCACCTGGAGGAGGACACCGGCAAGTCCACCCACGTGGGTGGTGCGGGCCGCATCGCCGGGGCCGACCACTCCCTCGTGGACTACAACCGGGCCGGCGTCCCGCTGCTGGAGATCGTGTCCCGGCCCCACGTCCGCACCCCCGAGCAGGCCCGCCAGTACGTGGCCGAGCTGCGCTCGATCCTGGTCGCGGCCGGGGTGAGCGACGGAAAGATGGAGGAGGGCTCGCTGCGGGTCGACGCCAACATCTCCGTGCGACCCGTCGGCTCCGACGCCCTCGGCACCCGATGCGAGATCAAGAACCTCAACTCCCTGCGCAGCCTGGGCCGGGCCATCGAGTACGAGGCCCAGCGCCAGGCCGACCTGCTGGAGGCGGGCGAGGCCGTCGAGCAGCAGACCCGGCACTGGGACGAGGAGTCCGGCCGCACCTCCAAGATGCGCTCCAAGGAGGAGGCCGACGACTACCGGTACTTCCCCGAGCCCGACCTGCTGCCGGTCGACCCCGACCCGGCCTGGGTCGAGGAGATCCGGGCCGCCCTGCCGCCCATGCCCGCGGCCCGTCGCCACGCGCTGGCCTCAGCCACCGGCGTGACCCTGCCGGATGAGACCGTGGCCCTCATCGTGGAGCGCGGCCAGGAGGCCCAGGCCCTGGGCGCCATCGAGGCCGGGGCCGACCCGGCCCGCGTGCTGGTCCACGTCAGCCAGAACCTCTCGGGCGACGGCGGCGCTGACGTCGCCGCTGAGCGCGTGGCCGCGCTGGTGGCCCTGGAGACCTCCGACGCCCTGACCGCGACCCAGGCCAAGCAGGTGCTGGCCGAGATGGTCACCTCAGAGGAGTCGCCGGAGGACATCGCCGCGGCCAAGGGCTTCGAGGCCATGGACACCGGCGCCCTGGAGGCCATGGTCGACGAGGTCATCGCCGACCACCCCGACGAGTGGGAGCAGCTCCGCACCGGCGACGAGAAGACCAAGGGCAAGCTCACCGGCTTCTTCGTGGGCCGGGTCATGGGTGTCTCGAAGGGCCAGGCCGACGGCAAGGCCGTCACCGCCCTCCTCCGCACCCGCGCCGACGGATAGCCCGCCCGGGGCCCTGGTCGGGGCGGGTGGACAGGTGGGCCAGCAAGGAGGCGCTGCTGTTCGATGCGGTGGCCACCGTGGCCGACGAGCCGCCGTCGCCGGACACCGGGTCGGTCCGGGCGACCTGCTGGCCCTGTTCGCGCCCGCGGTGGAGCGCTTCGCCGACGACCTGGCCGGACGGCTCCTGGTCGAGATGGCCGCCGCTGCCGCCCAGGACGTCGCCCTCCGAGAGGTGCAGCGCCACCTCGTCGACCGTCGGCGGGAGGCCGGGCGGACGATCCTGCGCCACGGCATCGACCGGGGTGAGCTCCCGGCCGACATCGACCTCGACCTGGCCCTCGACCTCATCATCGGGCCCGCGGCCTACCGTTGCTTCCTGTCGCACCGGGCCACCGAGCCGGACATGCTCGAGCGCACGGTCGATGTCGTGCTGGCCGGGCTGCGGAGCGCGACCGGGTCCCAGGAGGCCTGAACCCCTCCGAGGTGGCCCCATCAGCCGGGCGGGGATGACAGGCGACCGGGGGCCTAGCATCGACGCGGTCGCGGCACAGGACGTGGAGGACCGATGACGGAGCGCAGCCAGCGTGTAGGGATGAGCGTGCCGCGATGAGCGACGACCTCGGGTCGGGCGGGGCCGCGATCCCCGGCTACGAGATCGAGGGAGAGCTGGGTCGCGGCGGGTTCGCCATCGTGTACCGCTCGCAGCAGCCCAAGCTCCGTCGCACCGTTGCCCTCAAGGTCCTCACCAACGTCGATCCCAGCGACGCCGACGCCAAGCGACGCTTCGAGGCCGAGTGCCAGGCCATCGGCTCGCTGTCGTGGCACCCCCACGTGGTCACGGTGTACGACGCGGGCGCCACCGAGGAGGGCCTCCCGTTCCTGGCCATGGAGCACCTGCCCTCCGGGTCGCTCCAGGCCAAGGTCGGCGATCACGGGCCTGCTCCGGTGGAGGAGGTCCTGCGCATCGCCGTGCAGATGTGCGATGCCCTGGGCGCAGCCCACAAGGCCGGCATCCTCCATCGCGACATCAAGCCGGCGAACGTCCTCACCTCCCGGATCGGCGACTACAAGCTGGCCGACTTCGGGATCGCCCGCTTCGGCGACAGCCAGCGCACGGCGACCGGCGTGATCACCGGCACCGTGGCCTACACCGCCCCCGAGGTTCTGCGCGGCTCCCGGGCGTCGGCCAGCAGCGACCTGTACGCGCTGGGCGCCATGCTCTACGCGGTGACCTCGGGGCGCACGCCGTTCGTCAACGACGTCGACGAGGCGATCGTGGCCATCATGTACCGGGTCAACACCGAGCCGCCGCCGCCGCTGACCGACGCCGGGGTCCCGGCCGACGTCGCGCTCCTGATCCACACCCTGATGGAGAAGGATCCGGAGCAGCGGCCGGCATCGGCGCTGGAGGTGGCGCAGTGGGCGCAGCACCTCCAGGAGCAGCGAGGGATCACCTCTGTTCCCCTGCACGCCGACCCCGACCTCGTGCCGCTCCTGCCCCCGGCCGCCCTCGCCGCGGGCGCCGCCGGGGCGACCACGGGACCGACGACCGCGGGAGCCCCTGCGGCCACCGGGCATCCCCCTGCGGCCGCGCCCTACCCGGCCTCCGACCCCCAGACCGGCTACGCCCAGGGCACTCCGGCGCCTCCGACCGGCTACGGCCAGGGCACGCCTGCTCCGCCCTCCGCCGGCTACACCCAGGGCACCCCGGCGCCTCCGACCGGCTACGGCCAGGGCACTCCGGCGCCTCCGACCGGCTACGGCCAGGGCACGCCTGCTCCGCCCTCCGCCGGCTACACCCAGGGCAC
>JBBSME010000092.1:0-12293 GCA_038233335.1 Acidimicrobiales bacterium
GGGGGCGTAGTCGACCTCGGGGATCCGGTCGCCGGGCCGGTGGGCCTCACCCACCGCGGCGATGGCCGCCCGGCGCTGGCGGTAGGCCAGGTCCGAGACGCCGGGGTGGTCGTCGGGGAGGGAGAGGGGTGTCGTCGTGTAGGTCTGGGTGTCCATCGGGCCTCCAGGCATCATGGGTCCAGTGTCCCCCGCCGAGCACCCGAGGCCCATCCAGCCCGACCTGGACCAGACGATCTGCCCTGACAGCGCGTGATCGAAGTACCATCGTCCACGTCCGACCCCCGGAGGCCGACCGTGGAGACGCCCCACCCACCGCTCGACGACGTCGACCGGCGCCTCGTCACCCTGCTCCAGGACGATGCCCGCATGTCGGTCAAGGAGCTGGCGACGCGGGCCCGGATCGGCCGGGCCACCGCGTACAGCCGCCTCGACAGCCTGCGCCAGCGGGGCGTGATCACCGCCTTCCGGGCCGAGGTCGACCCCGCGGCCGCGGGCAACGCCCTGGTGGCCTACGTGTTCGTCGACGTCGAGCAGCAGCGCTGGGAGCAGGCCAAGAGTCGCCTCATCCAGCTCCCCGGGCTGGTCCACCTGGGCCTCACCAGCGGTGCCCACGACGCAGTCCTGCTGGTCCGCTGCCCCGACATCGAGACGCTGCGAGACGTCGTCCTCATCCGCCTGCACCAGATCCCCGAGGTCCGGTCGGCCCAGACCCTTCTCGTCCTCGACGAGGTCCGCCTGCCGCCGCTCCCGCCCGCAGAGCCACCCCGCGCCTGACCAGCGGTCAGAGGCCGAAGCGGCTCCGCTCCGCATCGGTGAAGGGCTCGGTCAGGAAGGCCAGGAACTCCGGGCGGTCACGCCGCACGGAGGCCTCCAGGTCCTCGATCTCACCGCCCGCTGCCACCTGCTCGAACCCGTGGTGCGGGGTCACCGGCCCGAGGGGCCGGAAGGCGATGCCGTAGTCCTCCCGGAACAGGTCGAGGCTGAGCGGGTCCACGATCACGGCCAGGCTGCCTGCGCCCTGACGCCGGGCGAAGCAGTAGACCGAGCGGTACAGCAGCTCGGTGACCCCCCGCCCCACCGCTTCGGGCTGCACGGCCACCGACGGAACTTCGCAGATCGGCCCGGCCAGGCGCTCGTCGGGGTCGATCAGGGCCGCGGTGGCCAGCTGGTCGAGGGAGCCGAAGGTGACGTGCAGGACCCCGAGGGCCTGGCCGGTGGCATCGACGGCGACGTGGAAGGTGTTGCGACCCTCGGGACGGGCCTGGGGCGGGTTGGCCGCCTCCGCGCCTTCGACCCCGGCCGCGCCGAGCATCTGGCGGTAGATCGCGGTTGCTCGGTCCATGAGCGGGTCACCGGAGACGATCTGCACCGTCACCGCCGGATCGCTCAGGGGGACGCCACCGGTTGCTGCTGCCATCCCGCTCCAGTCGTCGGCCCCCGCGGCGGCGTCACGGTAGCCGCGTCGGGACGACCGGGTTGGCGAGCGTGCCCAAGCCGTCGACCTCCAGCTCGACCAGGTCTCCGGGCTCCAACCACGGTTGGGCGTCGGGCCCGTGGGTGAGGGCCAGCTCGAGGATGCAACCGGTCCCGACGGTGCCCGACCCGATGACATCACCCGGCCGCAACGTGGTGGACCGCGACGCATGGGCCAGAAGGTCTCCCCACGGGTGGTGGATGTCGGCCAGCTGACCTCGGCTGCGCTCGACCCCGTTCACCCGGGCGACCATCGCCGCCTCCGGTCGCCCCGATGCCACCGCAGGCAGCTCGCCCGGCGTGACCAGTTCCGGCCCCAGCGACAGGGCGAAGTCCTTGCCCTTGGCCGGGCCCAGCCCCTGGCGCATCTCGCGGCGCTGCAGGTCGCGGGCCGACCAGTCGTTCATGATGCAGAAGCCGGCGACCACCTCACGCCAGCGCTCCGGGTCGACGTCGGTGGCCTCGACCCCGACGATGGCGGCGACCTCGAGCTCGTAGTCGAGCTCGGCGCAGCCCCGGGGGACGGCCACCTGGTCGCCGGGGCCGACCACCGATGCCGGGTTGGAGAAGTAGAAGACGGGCAGGTCGTACCAGTCCGGGCCGACCTCCAGCCCCCGGCCTCGGCGGGCGGTGGCCACGTGGGCCTCGAAGGCGTAGAAGTCTCGGACCGACGGCGGCCGCCCCACGGGCGCCAGCAGCCGGACATCGTCCAGGGCGAGCGTCGGCCCCACCGCCGCGGGTGGGTGGTCAGGGCGCATGGCCGCGGCCAGGAGGGCCGCCTGGGCCCCACCGGGAGCCACGTCACGGCCCTCGACCGCGAACGGGACCAGCCGATCGCGCTCGATCAGGCCCGCCACCACCTCACCCTGGTGGCGAGCTCGAGCCAGCCTCATCCCTCGGCCCAGGAGCGGACGTAGTCGGCCACCTCGAGCGCTCCCGCCTCAGGGGTGGGGTGGAGGGGGCTGCGGGTGTCGACCATGACCGCCACCTCATCGTGGGTGCGGGGCGCGGACCCGTCGCCGTTGCCCGCCGTCACGACGGCGGCATCGGCATCGCGACGGCGGGCAGCCGGCTGGGGTCCGTGGTGGAGACCTGAGGGGTGGAAGGTGAGGAAGCCGGCGTCGATGCCGGCCCGGGAGGAGAACTGGCCCCGGTGGTAGAAGATGACCTCGTCGTAGTCGACGTTGCGGTGGAAGAACGGCAGCCGGACCGCCTCGGGATCGCTCTCCACCGGTCGGGGGGCGAAGGTGCACACCACTGCGCCGTCGGTGACCCAGGTGGTGTGGGCCGAGGGCGGAAGGTGGTAGCGGGGCGACACCACCGGGCGGATGGCCTCGACGGGGAGGCGCATCGGGGCCAGATCCCCCTTCCAGCCGACGACGTCGCAGGGGTGGAAGGGGTAGTGGACGTGGGTGTCCTCGCCGTTGCGGCGCACCACGACGGTGAAGTCGCCCGCTTCGTCCACCGCCTCGGCCTCGGGCACCTCGACCACGGCCGGGTCGAACTGGGCGTGGCGGCCCAGCAGGCCCCGGTCCGGGAGCCGGAACCGGGACCCCAGCGCGGAGACCACGAGCAGGGCCGTGGGCGAGGCGGGCTCGACCCGGTGGGTCGTTCCCCGGGGGACGATGAGGTAGTCGCCGGGCTGGTAGCGCAGAGGTCCGTACTCCGTGCGCAGGGTGCCCTCGCCCCGGTGGACGAACAGGCACCGGTCGCCGTCCGCGTCCCGGATGAGCTCAGGGCGACCCCGCTCCACCCGTTGCACGCCGATGGCCACCTGGGCGTTGGCCAGCAACGGCGTGGGCCAGAGGTCCTCCGCGTCCGGGTCGAGACGACCGCTGTCGTAGGCCCGGTGGGCGGCGGGGCCCTCGACCGAGCTCCAGTCGGTGGGCGGGTGGAGCCGGTACAGGTGGGAGGCGGGGCCGTAGAAGCCCTCGCGCCCGTGCTCCTCCTCCACGGTGCCCTCGGGCGGAGCGACGTGGGCCTGGCGCGCGGCCCGGCCCGAGCTCCACTGGGGCATGCCCTCCATCAGATCGACCGTCCCCGCACCGTCACAGGTTGCCTCGCTTGTCCTGCTCGCGCTCGATGGCCTCGAACAGCGCCTTGAAGTTGCCCTCGCCGAACCCGGTCGCCCCCTCGCGCTCGATGATCTCGAAGAAGACCGTCGGTCGGTCGGTCACCGTCTCGGTGAAGATCTGGAGCAGGTGCCCCTTCTCGTCGCGATCGACGAGGATCCCCAGGCGAGCCAGCTCGTCCCACGGCAGGTCGATGCCGGCCATCCGCCGACGGGCCTCGTCGTAGTAGCTGGCGGGCACGGTCATGGTCCGCACCCCCCGCTCGGCCAGGGCCCGGACCGTGGCCACGATGTCGGTGGTGGCCAGGGCGATGTGTTGCACCCCGGGGCTGCGGTAGGCGTCCAGGTACTCCTCGATCTGGCTCTTCTTGCGCCCGGCGGCAGGCTCGTTGATGGGCATCACCACGCTGTCGCCGTCCCACACCACCGTGGACATGAGGGCCGAGTGCTCGGTGGAGATCTGGTCATCGTCGAAGTGGGTCATCTGGGCGAAGCCGAAGACCTGCTCGTAGAACTCGACCCACCGGGCCAGCGATCCCTGCTCGACATTGCCCACCACGTGATCGATGGCGTCGAGCCCGACGTCGGGTCCGGGACCGGCGTGGAGGTCCGTCGGCGCGAACCAGGGGGCGAAGGGGCCGTCGTAGCGGCTGCGGTCCATGAGGGTGTGGACGGTGTCGCCGTAGGTCGCCACCGCGGCGTGGCGGATCGTGCCGTGATCGTCGGTGTCGTCGTCGGGGGCGCGCACGCTGCGGGCGCCACGGGCCAGGGCCGCGCCGTAGGCCTCGTCGACGTCGTCGACGAGGAAGGCGACGTCGCGCACCCCGTCGCCGTGGAGGGCCACGTGGCGGGCGATGGGCGAGTCTGGGTCCAGCGCCCCCGACACCAGCATCTGCACCCGACCCTGGCGCAGGAGGTAGGACACCCTGTCGCGCCGGCCGGTCTCCGGGCCGGCGTAGGCCACCGGGGTGAAGCCGAAGGCCGAGGTCAGGAACCCGGCGAAGGAGCGCGCCCCGCCCACCCACCACTCGAGGTGGTCGACGCCCCGCAGGCGCGGCGGTGCGACGGTCGGGGCGGACGCGGGCGGGGCCATGGCTCTCTCCGGGATGTGGCGGTCTGGGCACCCATCCTGCGCGCAGGGGCAGCGATCACGTCAACAGATGCACAGATGGCTGGACAGAACGACCACCACATATGCCTGAGTGGTCTACGATCTGCCCATGACCATCGACCATCTGGACGCAACGCTCATCACGGCCCTGGCCGCGTCGCCCCGAGCCGGGGTCATGGAGCTGGCCCGCCGGCTGGGCGTGGCCCGGGGGACGGTACAGGCTCGCCTGGACAAGCTGCAGGCCCGGGGGGTGGTGACCGGGTTCGACCCCGACCTCGACCTCCCCTCGTTGGGCTACGAGGTCCTCGCCTTCGTCACCCTCGACATCAGCCAGGGTGGTCTGGCTGAGGTGGTCGACCACCTCCAGGCCGTCCCCGAGGTGATCGAGGCCCACACCATGAGTGGCCCCGGCGACCTCCACTGCCGGGTGGTGGCGCGGAACAACCGGCACCTCCAGGAGGTTCTCAACCGGGTGCTCGAGCTGTCGGGCATCACCCGCACCGCGACCCACATCGCCCTCACCGAGCAGATCCCGTTCCGGGTGCTCCCGCTGGTCGAGCAGCTGGGCGAGGAATAGGCGGCCGAGCCGGGACGAGCCCGACCCGGCCCCAGGTCAGGTCTGCCCGGCCGGCGTCCGATCGGTGCCCGGGCCCGAGGGGTCGCCGCCCTCGGGAACGTCCTCGAGCGAGCGACCGCCACGGGTCTTCGCGAGGTCCTCCTCGTCGACCAGGCGGTGCGACACCCACTCGCGACCCTCCTGGTCGGCCCACACCAGCATGGGGGGCAGGATGACCAGGGCGGAGAGCAGGGCCACGACCACGTTGAGGGCCACGATGAGGCCGAAGTCGCGCAGCAGGGGGAGGCTGGAGGTGGCGATGACACCGACGCCGACGACGCCGGTCAACGCGGAGACGATGAAGGCCCGACCGGTCCGGGCTGCGGCCACGTCGGCAGCCTGCTGAGGGCCGAAGCCTCGTTGTCGCTCCTCGACGAACCGCAACAGGATCAGCGAGGTGAACTCGGTGCAGATGGCCACCACCAACGGACCACCCACTGCGGTCATGGGGCTGAGCTCGAGCCCGGCGCCGAAGGCCACCAGCGACGCGAGACCCGTGGCGATGAGGACGGGGACCAGCGACAGCAAGGAGCGGATGATGCTCCGCAGCCGGACCATCAGGAAGAGCCCCACGAACCCGATGGCCAGGTAGGTGAGGGTGGCCCGGTTCGCCTCGATGTTGTCGAGGAGGCCGATGCCGACCACGGCCAGTCCAGAGGGAGCCGCAGTCGTGCCCTCAGGCGGGTTGGCGTTGTCGTCGAAGGCGGTCACGACCTCCTTGCCATCGTCCAGGGACGAGTAGCCCGTCCGGAACAGGAGGTTCAGGTCCTGACCGTCCTCGGTGGCGGTGGCCCGCTGGATGTCGGGCGGCGCGTTGTCCCAGGCTGCCTTCACGTCCTCGGCGCGGGGCGCCAGCGGGGTGGCGCCGGGGATCTCCAAGATGTAGCTGAGCGTGGTGACGATGCTCGACGCGGTGAGCAGGGCCTCCTGGCGCTCCCCGTCGACCTCCACGAACTGCTCGGGGATGTAGTTCTCTCGGCAGTTGGCCTTGGTGTACGGCGAGTCGCCCTGGTCGGGGAAGGTGCCCAGCGCGCAGCCGGCCAGGGTGTGCACGTAGGTGACGGTGCCCTGGTCGAACACGCCCTCGTCGGACTGGACGAAGATCCCCAGGTCCGACGACGATCCGGTCTGGTCCTGGATGGTCCGGATCTTCTTGATCGTCGTCGATTCCTGGTCGACCCACTCGACCGGATCGGCCTTGATGTTGATGCTGCCCTCGACGGCCACGCCGCCGACGAAGATGACGATGGAGGCCAAGGCGAACGGGACCGCCGTCCACTTGGGCAGGCTGCCCAGCTTGACGGTGAGCTTGCCCAAGGCCCCCTCCCGGAAGTCCCGGCCCTTGGTCGGCGAGCGGAACTCCCGCATGCCCAGGAAGGCGATGGGCAGGAAGATCGAGCAGAGGCAGATGACGATGATGCCGACGATGAGCAGGGTGCCGAAGTCGCGGATCATGGGCACCCGAGCGAACTTCAGGGCGGCGAAGGCGAGCACAGCGTCGACGGTGACGACGAGCAGCGCCGGTCCGAGGCTGCGGGACGCCTCCTGGATCGGGTGGGCGACGCGGTCGATGATCACCTCCTCCTCTATGCGCGCGTGCATCTGGATCGCGTAGTCGATGCCGACGCCGAGCATCACCGGTAGCCCGGAGATGGTGACCAGCGAGAGGGGGATGCCCAGGTAGCCGGCCAGTCCGAAGCCCCAGGTGACGCCGATGATGATCACGCCCAGGGGCAGCAGCCGCCACCGGACCTGGAACAGCAGCAGCAAGACGATCACCATCACCCCGATGGCGATGGCGCCCAGGCTGAGCAGACCGCCCTTCAGGTAGTCGTTGATGTCGCTGAGGAGCGTCGCCGCGCCGACGGTGGTCGACGTCTCCAGCCCGGTCATCTCGGCGTCGTCGCCGACCGTGGCTGCGTCGATGATGTTGGTGACCTCCTCGGCGGCGGCACCCTCGTCCTCAATCGAGAGGTTGCCGCCCAACCGAGTGACGATCTGGGCCGTCTGCTCATCGGGGAAGAAGGGGCGCAGCGCCTTGCGGATCTCGCCTTGGTTGTCGCGGAGGAGAAACTCGATCCAGGCCGGGTTCTCGAGCGTCCGGTCCTCTGGATCGATGGCATCCAGGCGGCCAGCCGTCGCGAGAGTGTCCTCTGTCCGCGCCGTCGCCTCGGGGGTGCCGGGGACCTCTTGGAGCTCAGCGGGACCCTCGCCCGCGATGCCTGCGGCAAACGCCAGGGCACCGCCGGCGATGCTGGAGGTGGGGTCGTCAGGACTCGCCTGCTCACCATCGGGCGTCTTCTGGATCAGCGTGTCGCTCAGCTGCAGGGCGGTCAGCGGGGTGACGACGGCGAACACGTTGGGCACGCCCCCGGTGTCGGTCTCCTCGGAACCGCCGATCTGGGTGGAGATGTCCTGGAAGACGGCCTGGTTTTCGGCCGACATGAGGTCGGCGACATCCGTGCCCTCCTCGGTGCGGAGGACGCTGAGCATGGCCTGGCCGCCGAAGAGATCCTGGAAGGCGACGCTGTCCTTGTAGACCTTGTCGTCCTTGTTGAGGTAGCTGTCCTGGCCGGTGGCGAAGTCCAGCCGGGTCACGCCGTACCCCAGGACCCCGGTGAGGATCAGCCCCACCGCCGCGACCAAGCCGGCCCTGCGACCGAGCTCCACTGCCAAGCGCGACCAGAAGTTCTTCAAGGGATGCTCCTCCGAGAAATGGCGACCTGTCCGCCCAGGACCGAGGCATCGTAGGCGCGTGACCCCCGGCACGCCGGAAACGGGCCCCGCTCTGCCTGGGGGGAGCTCTGCGTCCCGCCGAGATCAGCGGAAGCGGCGGTGGCGGGTGAGGCCGGCGGCGGCCAGTAGCACCACTCCGCCGATCAGGCCGACGTAGAGCCCCAGCCCCGGGGAGGGGTCGAGGTCTTCGACCCCGCTCACGCTTCGCACCTCGAAGCCAGCGAAGCCGACGGCGACCACGCCGAGGACGGCCAGCAGCACCCGGAGGACGAGGGAGCGGGCCCCGCCGACCACCAGGGCGCCGGCGAGGGCGGCCACTCCGGCCAGACCCAGGAGCACCTTGGCGTCGTCGCTGGCCGCCCAGCCCGAGACCATCTCCCCGGCCACGTCCATCCAGGGCAGGACCACCCCCACCACGACGAGGGCGGCGCCGACGAGGCCCAGCAACCCTCCCGGCAGGTTGCCCCGTTCGTCGAGGACGGGAGCGCCGGGCTGGCCCAGGGTCCCGGCCGAGGGTGTCGGCTGGACGGGCGGCCATCCGCCCGACGGATCGGGCCGGGACGGCGCCTCGGGGGTGTGCGCCTCGCCACTGCCGGGACAATCGGCCACCACCGTGGGCTCGGGTGCGGACGATGGTGTCCCCGGCGCGCCCCAGGTGGCCTCGTCCGGGGGCATCGGTCGCGCCACGGGAGCCGGGCCCGCCACCGCGGTCGGCTCCGGGGCCCGGCTGGCATCGACGGTGGGCTCGACCTCCGGCGGCGCCGCCACGGTCGGCTCGTCGTCCGGGTCGGGATCGGGTGCCGCGGGGCGCGGCGCGGCGCGGGGCGGAGGGGCCGAGACCGCGATCGAGCTGCCCTCGGCCGATGGCGCCACCGGGCCCGCGTCGGACTGGACCGTCGTCCGGCACCGGGGGCACAGGGTCTGGTGGGGCGCCAGCTCCAGGGCGCAGGTCGGGCAGGCCCGGGGGCCGGTCATCGGTGATTGCTCTCGTCGTGCTCGGGGGCGAAGCCCTGACGGACGGTGTTCTCGCTGCTGGCGCGGGGGTCCATCATCTGGAGCAGGTAGTCGGGTCCGCCGGCCTTGGAGCCGACACCGCTGAGGCCGTGCCCACCGAAGGGGTGCCGACCCACGACCGCGCCCGTGATGTCGCGGTTCACATAGACGTTGCCGGCCCGCAGCTCCTCGCGGCAGCGGGCCACCGTGGAGGGCGAGCGGGTGCAGACCCCTGCGGTCAGCGCGAAGTCGGTGTCGTTGGCCAGGGCCAGGGCCTCGTCGAGGTCCGCGGCCCGCAGCACCGAGAGCACCGGTCCGAAGTGCTCGTCGCGGGCCAGAGGGGAGGCGGGGTCGACGTCGGTCACCACCGTCGGCCCGACGTACAGGCCCTCGGCGGGGACGTCGTCGCGGGCCAGGGCCACCGTCTCATGGGCGGCAGCCGAGGCCACCACCTCCAGGAGGCGCGCCTGGGCGTCCTCTTCGATCACCGGACCGACCTGGGTACCCATCTCCTGCGCCGGTCCGACCACCAGCTCGGCGGCCGCCGCCACCAGCCGGGGGACGATCGCGTCCCAGACCCGGTCGAGGACGATGAGGCGCGACAGGGCGGAGCACTTCTGTCCTGAGTAGCCGAAGGCTGACCGCACCGCGAGGGGGATGACCTGGTCCGGGTCGGCGTCGCCGTCGACGACCAGGACGTTCTTGCCGCCCATCTCGGCGATGACCCGCTTCACGTGCCGTTGCCCGGGCCGGTGGACGGCGGCCGCGGCGTTGAGGGCCAACCCCACCTCCCGGGATCCGGTGAAGGCGATCACGGCCACATCGGGGTGCTCGACCAACCGTGCCCCCACCTCATCGCCCAGACCGGGGACGAAGCCCAGCACGCCCTCGGGCAGCTCCGCCGCCTCGAAGGCCTCGACGAGGGACCAGGCCACCCCTGGGGTCTGCTCGGCCGGCTTGAGCACCACCGGGTTGCCCGCGGCCAGGGCGCCGGCGGTCATGCCGCAGGGGATGGCGAGGGGAAAGTTCCAGGGGGCGATGACCGCGGCCACGCCCTTGCCCTCATACGTCAGGCGGTTCAGCTCCCCGGGGGGCGAGTCGACGTCGCCGCCGCGATCGAGGCGGATCGCCTCTCGCCCGTAGTACTCACAGAAGTCGATCGCTTCGCACACGTCCGCGTCGGCTTGGTCCCACGGCTTGGCTGCCTCGTGGACCTGGCGGGCGGACAGCTCGTCGCGCCGGCCCCGCATCCAGGCCGCGGCCCGGAACAGAACCGCGGCCCGCTCCCCCGCCGGCGTCCGGCGCCAGCCCTCGGCGGCCTGGGCCGCGGCCGCCACTGCGGCGTCGGCCTCATCGACCCCACAGGCAGCCGAGCGAGCGACGATCCGATCGGGATGACCGGGGTCGATCGAGTCCAGGGTGCGGCCGGTCGCGACCCGCTCACCGGCGATGACCGCGGGGACCTCCCAGACGTCCCCGTCGCCGGCCTTGTCGACAGCCACCGAGAACCTGGCGCGGGCCGCAGCCCGGCGCCACTCGCGGAGCGGCTCTGGCCGGTGATCGGCGGGGGACTCCGGGTCGGTGTCGTCGCGGTGGGCCATCTCCCGCTCGGGCAGCGCGTCGACCCGGGGGGCGGCGATGAGCTCGTCGAGGTCGTCGCCCTCGGCGAAGCGGTGACGCACGAACGACTCGTTGCTGGTGTTCTCCAACAGCCGTCGGACCAGGTAGGCCATGCCCGGCACCAGCGCGCCCACCGGTGCGTAGAGCCGCAGCCGGTGGCCCATGCGGCCGATGGCGTGCTGCACCGGTTCGGCCATCCCGTGGAGCATCTGGATCTCGTAGCCGGTGTCGGGGATGTCGCGGCTGCGGGCGTACTCGATGGCGTAGGCCAGGGAGCGCAGGTTGTGGCTGCCGAACGCGGCCCGCACCTCGCCGTGATGGTCGTGGAGCAGGCGGACGCACCGCTCGTAGCTGGCGTCGGTCTGGTCCTTCTGGTCGAACACGGGGCGGGGCCAGCCGGCGGCGTCGGCCTGGATGGTCTCGGTGTCCCAGTACGCCCCCTTGACCAGGCGAACGACGATCGGCCGATCCCGGCGGGAGGAGAGAGCGATCAGGTCGGCCAGGTCGTCGCGGGAGTCGCGGAGGTAGGCCTGGATGACCACCCCCACGTCCACGTGGGCCAGGTCGGGATCGGTGGCCACCTCGCGGAACAGGGCCAAGGTGAGGTCCTTGGCGTCGGCGTGCTCCATGTCGATGTGCACGGTGGCGCCCCGCTCGCCGGCCACCCGCATGATGGCGCGGAGCCGGGCCGCGGCGGCCTCCAACCCGACGTCGCGGGTGAGGGGCTCGTAGTGGGCAGCGAGGGCGGTGGGCTTCACGCTCACGTTGACCCGGGGCAGGGGGCCCAGGTCGTCGGCCTCGAGGTGGAGGGCGTCGGTCCAGCCGTCGGCCGCGTCGGACAGGGCGATGAGGGTGTCGGTCACCCGGGCCAGGTAGCGGTCGGCGTCGGAGGCCACCACCGTCTTCTCGCCCAGGAGGTCGACGGTCGTGGCCGTGCCCGCGGCCCACAGGCGACCGACCCCGTCCACCACCTCCGGCGTGGTCGAGCCCAGGATGAACTGCTCGGCCATGCGGGTGATGTTCTTGTGGGCCACCCGGGCCTCGAGCTTGTGGCCGAAGGGGACGTGGTCGGCAGCCCCGACCCCGAGGCCGAGGACGCGGGGGGCGCCCTCGCCCCCCATGTACTCCTCCAGGTGGCGGGCCACGTCGTCGTCGCCGTCGAGCGCCGGGAACACGTCCACGAAGCGGAAGAGCTGGGCCTTGAACTCGGGCTGCTCCATGGCCGAGTCGAGGAGCCGCTCGCTCCACCACGACATCGCATACACCGACGACCCCTCGTCGCCGCCCATCTCGGCGATGCGCCGGGCGGTGGCGTCCACCCTGGTCTCGAGGTCGTCGGACATCGTGGGCACGCTACCCACGTCCCCGGGCGACTACCCCGGGGACCCGGCCCCTCACTCGGGGCGGGCCACCACCTCGACGCCCCCGACCATCCCGTAGTCCTCGTGGCGAGGCAGGTGGCAGACGGTGCGCAGGGTGTCGACCCGGTCGAAGTCATAGACGGTGGCCCCGGTCTGGCCCGGGCCCAGCGACAGCTCGCCGGGCACCGGCGGGTGGGCTGCCTCGGTCCCCGACTCGTGGCGCCCGTGGACCGACTCGGGGCCGACCACCAGCTCGTGGGCGAGGGGATCCGCGTTGCGGACCACGACGCGCACCGGGGTGCCCTCCCCGAC
>JBBSME010000093.1:0-12191 GCA_038233335.1 Acidimicrobiales bacterium
CGAGTAGCGCCCTGTAGACCCCCGGTCTACCGGGGACAGCGTCCCCTGGAGACACCAGGTCTACAGGGGACAGCGTCCCCTGTAGACCCAGGAGGCATCCCGCGGTGGGGGGGCGGGGATATCCTGGCCGGCATGTCCAAGACATCCATCGCCATCGACCGGGGGCTAGAGCTTCGGCCGTTGAACCGGTGGTCCGGTTGAGCCGTGGCGGGCCACCGTCGGCCCGTGGGGTCGGAGCTGCGTACGTGAGCAAAGGCTGACAACCAGCCTCCGATGGTGAGGACAGCGAACAGCCCCAGCATGGCCAGTAGCACGAAGCCCAGAGGTTCAGCGGCCAGGATCACGGAGCCTCAGCCGACGTCGCGCTCGTAGGGGAAGCCGAGGTCGGGGGCGGTGACCAGGGCGCGGAGGGGGACGCCGGCGTCGGTGGCGATGGCCTCGACGGTGCCGCCCCGGTCGACGACCGGCACCAGCAGCACGACCTCCGCACCAACGGCCCGGATGACCTCCACCGCCTCCAGCATGGACACGCCCCGGGTCACTGCGTCCTCGGTCACGGCCACCTTGTCGCCCGGGCCCAGGGCACCGGCCACCCGGCCACCCATGCCGTGGCCCTTGGCCTCCTTGCGGACCGTGAAGGCCTTGAGCATCCGGCCCCTGCTCGCGGCGATGCCGGCGGTGGCGTAGGCGGCGGCGTCAGCCCCCACGGTGAGGCCGCCCAGGGCGGTCACGTCGTCGGGCAGGACCGAGAGCAGGGCGTCGGCCACCAGCACCATCCCCTCGGGCGAACAGGTCGTCGCCTTGGCGTCGATGAACCACTCCGACGGCTTGCCCGACTTGAGCGTGAAGCTCCCCCGCTGGACGCTGTGGGCCAGGACGTGGTCTCGGAGAGCCGGAAAGTCGCAGGTCGGGAGGTCGGAAGCAGCAGACATGCCCGCGACAGTACGGCCGTGCCACACTCGGCCCCATGACAAGGGTCGTGGCCGTCGCCAACCAGAAGGGGGGCGTGGCCAAGACCACCACCGTGCACTCGCTCGGCGTGGCCCTCGCCCTCGCCGGCGAGCGGGTGCTGTTGGTCGACCTCGACCCGCAGGCCTCGCTCACCTGGGCCTGTGGCATCGACCCCGACGACCTCGACCGCTCGATGCACGAGGTGCTCCTGCGGCGCTGCAAGGCCGCCGACGCGGTGCAGACGACCGGGGTCGAGAGCATGTCGATACTGCCGTCGACGATCGATCTGGCCGGGGCCGAGATGAACCTGCTGACCAAGACCGGTCGGGAGTACGTGCTGCGCAAGGCCCTCGACAAGACCGTCGACGACTACGACGTGGTGCTCATCGACTGCCCGCCATCGTTGGGCATCCTGACCATCAACGGCCTCACCGCCGCGGGTGAGGTCCTGATCCCGCTGCAGTGCGAGTCGCTGGGCCAGCGGGGCGTGAGCCAGCTGATGGAGATCATCGAGGACGTCCGCTCGTACACCAACCGCGACCTCGAGGTCAGCGGGGTGATCGCCACCATGTTCGACCGGCGCACCAACCTGGCCAACCAGGTCGTGGCCGAGGTCCAGGAGACCCACGGCCTCGAGGTCTTCGACCCGCCGGTGCCCAAGGCGGTCAAGGTGGCCGAGGCCCCCGGCCAGGGCCGGTCGGTGCTGGAGCACGCCCCGTCGTCCCGCGGGGCGGTGGCCTACCGCGAGCTGGCCGAGAGGATCTTCGGGGTGAAGGTCCCGGTCAAGGAGCAGGCCAAGAAGTCCAAGGCCAAGGGCGCCTGATGGCCGACGAGCGGACGCCGGGCAAGGAGAGCCGCTCCAGCCGGAGCCGCCGGCTCGACCCCCAGGGGCGGCGGGCTCTGTTCGAGATGCCCGTCGACGCCGCTCGCGACACCATCCGCAGCGGCGAGGCCAAGGAGGGCAAGGACGCCCTCTACTCGACGGGTCCCCGCCAAGCCGGCTCGGTGGTCATCGAGTGCAGCGGCTGCAAGGTCCGCACCCGGATCTCGCTCACCGACGTGACCATGCGCCTGGTCACCCTCTCAGTGTGGGTGCCCGGTCGCGGCCACTGGATGCGGTGCCCGGCCTGCGAGCACCGCCGCTGGGTCAGCATCGCCTGGAACGACTAGTCGGTTTCGTTCTTGAAGCGGAGCTTCTCGAACGAGCTGGACGTGCTCGCTGCGCTCGCTCCCAAGTCCCAGCGGACGACGGCTCGTCCCTCGCAGCCGCCCGCTTCATCTGGGGTAGGCCCCCAGACCCCCAGCGGCTGCGCCGGGCCGAAGCGCATCGTGGGAGCTGATCTTGATGCAGCCAGAGCCCGTTCAGAGCGTGGTCTCGTCGCTGGTGGCCGATCGGGTCAGGGCTTGGTGACTGGCGGGGTGAGGGGGGCGCCTGTGCCGTGGCGGTAGACGGGGGCGGTGGACGGAGTGAGGGGGGTGGCGCCCTGGATCAGGTCGGCAGCCTTCTCGGCCAGCATCATGATCGGGGCGTAGATGTTGCCGTTGGTGATGGCGGGCATGGACGAGGCGTCCACCACGCGAAGGCCGTCGACCCCCCGCACCCGCAGGCTGTCGGGGTCGAGCACGGCCATGTCGTCGGTGCCCATGCGGGCGGTGCACGACGGGTGCAGCGCCGTCTCGGCGTCGGCGGTCACCCAGTCGAGGATCTGCTCGTCGGTCTCGACCCCGGGGCCGGGAGAGATCTCGCCGTCGTCGAAGGGCGCCCACGCCTCCTGGCTGAGGACGTGGCGAGCCGCCCGCACCGCCTCCACCCACTCGCGACGGTCCTGGGCGGTGGAGAGGTAGTTGAACCGCAGCGCCGGGTGCACCTTCGGGTCGGTGGAGCGGATCTTCACCGACCCCCGAGCGTCGGAGACCATGGGGCCGATGTGGATCTGGTAGCCGTGGCCGCCGGTGGGTGACGTGCCGTCGTAGCGGATGGCCACCGGCAGGAAGTGGAACATCAGGTTCGGGTAGGCCACGTCGTCGTTGCTGCGGGTGAAGCCGCCGGCCTCGAAGTGGTTGGTGGCCCCCAGGCCCTTGCGCAGGAACAGCCACTCGGCCCCGATGCGCGGCCGAGCCCGCCACTTGAGGCCGGGGGCGATGGAGACGGGCAGCTTGCAGGCGTGTTGGATGTAGACCTCGAGGTGGTCTTGGAGGTCCTCGCCCACACCGGGCACGTCCGCCACCACCTCGATGCCCAGAGCGGACAGCTCCTCGGCGTTGCCGACGCCCGAGAGCTGCAGCAGCTGCGGGGAGCCGACGGCCCCGCCGCACAGGATGACCTCGCCGGCATCGATCGAGCGTGGCCGCCCGTCGCGGACGTAGTCGACGCCCACCGCCCGAGTGCCGCGAAACCGCACCTTGGTGATGTGGGCCCGGGTGACGACCGACAGGTTGCCGCGGTCGCGGACGGGGCTGAGGTAGGCCTGAGAGGCGCTGAGGCGGCGACCCCGGTGGACGTTGCGGTCGAAGGCGGCGAAGCCCTCCTGGCGGTAGCCGTTGACGTCGGTGGTAAGCGGGTGGCCGGCCTGCTGCACGGCCTCGAAGAACGCGCCGAACAGCGGCGAGGACGCAGGACCGCGCTCGAGCACGAGAGGGCCGCTGCCGCCCCGCCACTCGTCGGCGCCGGCCAGGCAGGTCTCCATCCGCTTGAAGTACGGGAGGCAGTGGGCGTGGTCCCACGACTCCATGCCCGGCCCCTCGGCCCAGCGGGCGAAGTCGAGCGGGTTGCCCCGCTGGAAGATCATCCCGTTGATGCTGCTGGAGCCCCCCAGCACCTTCCCCCGGGCGTGGGCCACCCGACGGCCGCCCATGTGGGGCTCGGGCTCGGACTCGTAGCGCCAGTCGTAGAGCGGGTTGCCGATGGGGATGGTGAGCGCGGCGGGCATGTGGACGAACGGGTCCAGCTTGGTGTCGGACCGGCCCGCCTCCAGCACGACCACGCGGGTCGAGCGATCGGCGCTGAGCCGGTTGGCCAGGACGCTCCCGGCCGACCCCCCGCCCACGATCACGATGTCGGCCTGCGCACCCATCAGCGCTCCTTCCCCGTTCTCGCGACGATCGGTACACGAGAACGTGGACCGATCGTCGCGAGTTCGCTGGCTTCAGGCATCCGAGGCGCCGAACCACTTCTGGGGGGCGGGGGCGATGTTGTGCCACACGTGCTTGGTCTCCCGGTACTCGTCCAGCCCGGCCGGGCCCAGCTCGCGGCCGACGCCGGACTGCTTGTACCCGCCCCACTCGGCCTGGGGCACGTAGGGGTGGTAGTCGTTGATCCAGACGGTCCCCATGCGCAGGCGGGCGGCGACCCGCTCGGCCCGGCCGGCGTCGCTGGTCCACACCGCCCCGGCCAGGCCGTAGGCGCTGTCGTTGGCGATGGCCACGGCCTCCTCCTCACCCGTGAAGGTCTCGACGGTCAGCACCGGACCGAACGACTCCTCCTGGGTCACGGACATGGTCCGGTTGCAGCCGTCGAGCACGGTGGGCGGGTAGTACCAGCCGTCGGCCAGCGCGGGGTCGTCGGGACGGGCCCCACCACACCGGAGCACCGCTCCCTCGGCCAGGCCCCGGGCCACGTACTCCTCGACCTTGGCTCGGTGGTCCTCGGAGATCAGGGCTCCGGTCTCGGCGGCAGGATCGAAGGGACCGCCGAGACGGATCCCCTGGGCGCCGGCCACGATGGCGTCGACGACCTCGTCGTGGACGGACTCCTCGACGATCAGACGGGCGCCGGCCGAGCAGACCTGGCCGGAGTGGAGGAACACGGCGGTGAGGGCCATGTCGACCGCGGCCTCCAGGTCGGCGTCGGCGAAGACGACGTTGGGGTTCTTGCCGCCCAGCTCCAGGGCCACCTTCTTCACCGTGGGCGCGGCGGCGGCCATGACGGCGCGCCCGGTGGCCAGCCCGCCGGTGAAGGAGACCAGGTCGACGCGGGGGTCGGTGGTCATCGGGCCGCCGACCCCGGGGCCGGTGCCGAGGCCGAGGTTGGCCACGCCGTCGGGCAGGCCCGCCTCGGCCAGCAGACCGACCAGCAGCACCGAGGTGGAGGGCGTGAGCTCGCTGGGCTTGAGCACGAAGGTGCACCCGGCGGCCAGGGCCGGTGCCACCTTCCAGGAGGCCTGGAGCAGCGGGTAGTTCCAGGGGGTGATCATCGAGCACACCCCGACCGGCTCGCGGACGATGCGGCTCACGACGTCGGCCCGTCCGCTGTCGACGACCCGCCCCGCGTCCTCGGCCGCCACCCGACCGTAGTGGCGGAACACCCCGGTCACGTCGTCGACATCCGCCTCGCTCTCCACCAGGCGCTTGCCGCTGTCGAGCGACTCGGCCCGGGCGATGGCGTCGCGGTCGCGGACCAGGAGGTCGGCCACCCGGAGCAGGAGGTCACCTCGCTCGACGGCCGGCGTGGCGGGCCAGGGCCCCTCGTCGAAGGCCCGTCGGGCGGCGGCGACCGCCGCGTCGACGTCGGCCGGTCCGCCCTCGTCGACCTCGGCGACGAAGGTGCCGTCGGCCGGGCAGTGGATGGAGCGAGCGGTCCCGGCCCGAGCCGGGAGCCACCGTCCGTCGATGAAGATGTGAGGCACCGGGGCTCCTACGGGGTGCGGGCTCAGGCGTAGCGGAGCTGGCCGTGGCCGCGCTCGACCACGCCGATCTCCACCGCCCGGTGACCGGCGGCCCGCAGCGCATCGAGGGCCTTGTAGAGGTCCTCCTGGGCCACGACCGCCACCATCCCGAGGCCCATGTTGAACACGGCGCGCATCTCCTCGTGGCTGATCCCGCCCCGGCGCTGGATCTCACCGAAGATGCGGGGCGCCTCCCAGGTGGCCTCGTCGACGACCGCGTCGCAGCCCTTGGGCAGCGAGCGGGGCAGGTTGCCGGGCAGACCGCCTCCCGTGACGTGGGCCAGGGCGTGGACGTCCACCGCGTCCATCAGGGCCCGGATGGCGGGGGCGTAGACCAACGAGGGCTCCAGCAGCTCCTCGGCCAGGGAGTGGCGGGCCCCCTCGAAGGCCGGGCCGTCGAGGGGCATCTCGTCGCGCTGGAGCAGGACGCGGCGGGCCAGGGAGTAGCCGTTGGAGCGCAGCCCGGGCGAGGGTAGGCCGATGAGGGCGTCGCCCGGGTGGACGCGATCGGGCCCCAGCATGAGGTCGCGCTCGACCACCCCCACCGCGAAGCCGACCAGGTCGAACTCGCCGGGCTCCATGGCCCCGGGGTGCTCGGCCATCTCACCGCCGATCAGGGCGCAGCCGGCCTGGCGACAGCCCTCGGCCACCCCCTCGACCAGCTGCTCGATGTGGTCGGGGTCGAGCTGGCCAACGGCGATGTAGTCGAGGAAGAACAGCGGCTCGGCCCCGGCGCAGACCAGGTCGTCGACGCACATGGCCACCAGGTCGACCCCGATCGTGTCGAACCGATTCGCGGACTGGGCCACCAGGGCCTTCGTCCCGACACCGTCGGTCGACGACACCAGGACCGGGTTGACGTAGCGGTGGTTGGCGAAGTCGAAGAGCCCGCCGAAGCCACCGATGTCGCCGATCACCTCGGGTCGGAAGGTGGAGCGCACCTTCTCCTTGATCCGCAGCACCGCCTCCTCGCCGGCCGCGATGTCCACCCCGGCGTCCCTGTAGGTCTCTCCGGCCACGATCGATCTCCCTCGGTGGGTCAGGCGCCGCTGCGGGCGTCGTCGGCCGGCAGCAACGAAGGCTGGTCGAGGACGGATCCGGCCGCCGCGCCACTGTCTCGCTCGATGCGCGAGTGGGCTCCGTCCTCGAGGATGTCCTTGCCCACCTCGACCGGAACCTCGATCGGGTAGGCACCGGTGAAGCAGGCGTCGCAGAAGCCGGCCTCCCGCGCCCCGGTGGAGTCGAGGAGCCGGTCGACGTCGATGTAGGAGAGGCTGTCCACGCCGAGGAACTCCTGGATGCCGGCCACGTCGTAGCGGGCCGCCAGCAGCTCGTTGGTGTCGCCGAAGTCCATGCCGAAGAAGCAGGGCCAGCGCACGGGCGGGGAGGTGAGGCGCAGGTGGACCTCGCGAGCCCCGGCCTCGCGGAGCATCTTCACGATCTGGTGCTGTGTGGTGCCCCGCACGATCGAATCGTCGACCACGACGATGCGCCGGCCTTCGATGTTGTCACGGAGCGGATTGAACTTCATCCGCACACCCAGCGCCCGCATCTCCTGGCTGGGAGCGATGAAGGTGCGGCCGATGTAGCGGTTCTTGACCAGCCCCTGGCCGAAGGGGATGCCGCTGGCCCGGGCGTAGCCCTCGGCCGCGGGCACGCCCGACTCGGGGACGCCCATCACCATGTCGGCCTCGACCGGCGCCTGCTCGGCCAGCGCCTCGCCCTGGCGCACCCGGGCGTGGTGCACGCTCTGGCCGTAGAGGCGGGCGTCGGGCCGGGCGAAGTACACGAACTCGAACAGGCAGAGGCGGGGGTCGATTCGGTCGTCGGGGAAGGGCCGCAGGGACCGGGGCTCGCGACCAGCCTCCAGCACGACCACCTCACCGGCCTCGACCTCGCGCACCATCTGGGCGCCGACGATGTCGAGGGCCGGGCTCTCCGACGCCAGGACCCAGGCGTCGCCCTTGCGCCCGAGGCACAGCGGCCGCAGGCCGTTCGGGTCGCGCATGCCGTACACCCGCTCGGTGTCCATGACCACGAACGTGAAGGCGCCGGCCAGGCGGGGCAGCACGGCGAGGAGGGCGGCCTCGAGCGCATCAGCGGTGGACAGGTCGACGGAGCCGCGGGCCAGCTCATCGCTGATCAGCTCGGCCACCAGGTCGGTGTCGCTGGCCACGGTGCCCGGCAGCATCCCGTGCTCGGCCGCCAGCTTGGCCGTGTTGGTCAGGTTGCCGTTGTGGCCCAGGGCGAACTGGTGGTCACCGATGCTGCGGTAGGTCGGCTGGGCGTTGCCCCAGGTGCTCGAGCCGGTGGTGGAGTAGCGGGTGTGGCCGATGGCCAGGTGGCCGGTGAGGGGGGCCAGCGTGCGGTCGTCGAAGACGTTGGAGACCAGCCCCATGTCCCGGACGACGGTGAGGAAGTCGCCGTCGCTGACGGCCATGCCGGCGGACTCCTGGCCACGGTGCTGGAGGGCGTAGAGGCCCAGGTAGGTCAGGTGGGCGACGGGGTCGTCGGTGGCGCTGATCGCGAAGACGCCACACGCTTCCTTCGGCGAGTCGTCGAAGGGGTCGGACACGGTCTCCATCATCGCATCCCCGTCGCCGCCGACCCCATCCCTGCGGTCAGGCCGGGGTGGCGGGGGCGTCGAGGGCGGAGGGGAGGCGATCGCGCCAGGCGGTGGTGGCCTCGTCCAGGTCCAGGTCGACCAGGCCGGCGACCTCGATGCGCCCGCCGCCGGCGACACCGATCGGGGTGGCGGTGACCCCGGCGGACGCCGCGTCGGCCAGCACGCCTTCGAGGGCATCGGCGGCGACGCAGGCCACGACCCGACCAGGGGCCTCCGCCAGCAGCTCTGCCGGTCCCTCGATGCCGTCGACGGCGAGGCCCACGCCGCCCCGCACGGCCATCTCGGCCAGGGCCAGCCCGACACCGCCGGCGCCCACGTCGTGGACCGCCGAGAGCCGATCGCCGGCCACCAGTCCGCGGACGAGGTCAGCCATGCGGGTGACGGCGGCGAGATCGAGGGGGTCGAGGACGCCACCCCGCCGGCCCTCGGACGCGGCCCAGCGGGATCCGGCGAGAGATCCCGCCGGCACCTCCCCGAGGAGGACGAGCCGGTGCCCGTCGACCAGGCCGAGGCCCGGGGGCCGGCGGGAGAGGTCATCGACCATGCCCAGCAGACCGATGACCGGCGTGGGGTCGATGTCGGTGCCCCCGGTCTCGTTGTAGAGGGAGACGTTGCCGCCGATCACCGGGAGGCCCAGCGCCCGGCAGGCCTCGGCCATGCCGTCGATGGCCTCGGAGAGCTGCCACATGACCTCGGGGTGCTCGGGGTTGCCGAAGTTGAGGCAGTTGACCACGGCCAGCGGCCGGGCTCCCACGCACGCCAGGTTCACGACCGACTCGGCCACCGTCGCGGCCGTGCCGACCAGGGGGTCGACCGCGCACCACAGGTGGTTGCCGTCGGTGGTGAGGGCCAGGCCGCGCCCCGTGTCCACGCCGGTGGTCGGGTGCTTCAGGCGGAGGACGGCGGCATCGCCGCCGGGCGCCTCGACCGTGTTGAGGAACAGCTGGTGGTCGTACTGGCGGTAGACCCAGCTGGTGTCGCAGAGCTGGTCCGCCACGATGGCGGTGCAGGCCGCGGGATCCGGGATGCCCGGGTCGTCGGCGGCCCGGGACGCGCGCTCGGCCGGCGCGGCCCGGGGGCGGTCGTAGAGGGGGGCGGCATCGTGCAGGCTGCTGGCGGGCACATCGGCCAGCACCTCGCCGTCGAACCCGTCGAGGATGCGGAGCCGCCCGCCCGGGGTGACCCTGCCGATGACCGAGGCCTCGACCTCCCAGCGGGTGCAGAGGCGCAGGACCTCGTCGAGGCCCTCGGGGGTGACGATGGCCAGCATCCGTTCCTGGGACTCGCTGGTCATCATCTCGAAGGGCTCCATGTCGCCCTCGCGACGCGGCACCGCCGAGACGTCGACGTCCATGCCCACCCCGCCCCGAGACGCGGTCTCACTGGTGGCGCAGGTGAGCCCGGCGCCGCCGAGGTCCTGGATGCCCACGACCAGCCCGGCATCGAGCAGCGCCAGGCACGCCTCGATGAGGCGCTTCTCCTCGAAGGGATCGCCCACCTGGACCGACGGCCGCTTGTCCTCGCTGGCCTCGTCGAACCCGGCCGAGGCCAGCACGCTCACCCCGCCGATCCCGTCCCGGCCGGTGGCCGAGCCGAGGAGGACGGCGAGGTTCCCCTGCCCCGTGGCGGCCCCGAGCACCAGCCGCTCCGTGGGCAGGATCCCCAGGCACAGGACGTTGACCAGCGGGTTGCCCCGGTAGCAGGGGTCGAACACCACCTCGCCGCCGACGTTGGGGACGCCCACCGAGTTGCCGTAGCCGGAGATCCCGGCCACGACGCCCTCGGCCACCCAACGGCTGTGCGGGTCGTCCAGCGGACCGAAGCGCAGCGGGTCCATGAGGGCGATGGGGCGGGCCCCCATGGTGAAGATGTCGCGCAGGATGCCGCCGACACCGGTGGCCGCGCCCTGCGTCGGTTCGATGAACGACGGGTGGTTGTGGCTCTCGATGCGGATGGCGGCGGCGATGCCGTCACCGACGTCCATCACCCCGGCGTTCTCGCCCGGCCCGACCAGCACGCCTTCGCCCTCGGTGGGGAGGCGCTTCAGGTGGATGCGGGAGGACTTGTACGAGCAGTGCTCGGACCACATCACCGCGTACAGGGCCAGCTCGAGGTGGTTCGGCTCGCGACCGAGGATGTCGGCGATGTCGGCCGCCTCGGTGCCGGTCAGCCCGAGGGCCTGGTGGATCGGCGGGCCGTCGGGTGCGGTCACGCAGCCGAGGCTACCGGCCGTCGCCTCGACCACCGAACGGCGCCCAAGTCCTGATCGGGCCGACCGGTCACACCCCAATGAAACGAGTGGCGGTCATTCACTGAGACCGATCACCGCCAATGGGGGTGGTTGCATCTCGAGGCTTTCACGTGTTTCCCTGTACGCATGCCCCCGAAGAAGTCATCTGCCAAGAAGCGCACCATGAGCGATGAGCACAAGGCTGCCATCGCTGAAGGGCGGGCTCAGGCCAAAGCCGTCTCCGACTACCTGGAAGCGCTGGCGGCCAACAAGCCCAAGCGCGGCCGGCAACGGACTCCCGCCACCATCGAGGCCCGCATCACGGCCATCGACGCCGAGATCGACGACGCTGATCAGCTCACTGCCCTGAACCTCCGCCAAGAGAAGATGGACCTGCAGGCTGAGCTGGCGGCCAAGCAGAAGACGGTCGACGTGTCCGCCTACGAGAAGGCGTTCGTGGCCCAGGCTGCCGCTTACGGGAAGCGCAAGGGCATCAGCTACAAGGTCTGGCGCGACGCCGGCCTGGCCCCCGCCGTGCTCAAGAAGGCCGGCATCACCCGGGGCGCCTGACTGCTCAGGTCAGGCCGGTCCCGACCGACGCTCCCGCTAGCGGACGCCGGCGCCGGCCTCGGCGATGAGCGAGCGCAGCAGCGGGATGCCATCGACCGATCCGAGCAGCTCGCTCACGGCCCGTTCCGGGTGGGGCATGAGCCCCACCACGTTGCCGGCCTCGTTGCTGATCCCCGCGATGTCCGCGACGGATCCGTTGGGGTTGTCGACGTAGCGGAGCACGATCTGCCCCTGAGATTCAAGTTGATCCAGCGTGGCCGGATCACAGGTGAACGCGCCCTCGAAGTGGTTGATCGGCACCCGCAGGACATCGCCTTTGGCGGCAGAAGATGTCAGAACCGAACGAGTGGTCTCGACCCGCAGCTCCACCGTGGTGCAGAGGAACCGAAGGCCCTCGTTCTTGCGCAGTGCTCCGGGCAGGAGCCCCGCTTCGGTGAGCACCTGGAAGCCGTTGCACACTCCGACGACGGGGCCACCGGATCGGGCGAAGTCGGCCACCGCGGCCATGACCGGCGAGAACCGGGCGATGGCACCGGGCCGCAGGTAGTCGCCGTGGGCGAAGCCACCGGCCACGACCACCGCGTCCACGTCGCCGATCGACGGGTCGCCGTGCCAGAGGATCTGACCTTCGGCGCCCAGGCTGGACACCGCCTCGATCACGTCGTGCTCGCAGTTGGACCCGGGAAACTGCACCACCCCGATGGTGGGGGTCATCGACCGACGCTCACGACGCGGCGGTGAGCGACACGGTGCTGTCCTCGATCACCGGGTTGGTGAGGAAGCGGGCACACATGTCCTCGACCTCGTCTCGAGCCGCGGCTTCGGACTCGGCGTCGACCGCGAAGCGGATCGCCTTGCCGACCCGGACGCCCTCGACCCCGGCGAAGCCGAGGGCCGGGAGGGATCGCTCGATGGTCTGGCCCTGGGGATCGGCCACACCCGCTCGGGGGCTCACCTCGACCAGCACGTCGAACCGCATGGCGCTCATGCTGGCACACCGCACCCAGGGCCCCGAACCCGGTGCCGGACCACCGGACGGGTGCGGTCAGGCGGCCCCCGGTGCGCTCCGGCTGATCCATCGGTCCCGCCCGGCGCAGCCGCTGGGGGTGCGGGGGTCTCCCCGCACGAAGCGGATCGGGGGCGAGGCACG
>JBBSME010000094.1:0-12038 GCA_038233335.1 Acidimicrobiales bacterium
CTCGGTCACCTCCTCCGACACCCCCCTCTCCCCGGCGCCGGCGCGGAACCGCTGGTGCAGGGTCTCCATGCGGCGCTGGCTGCGCTTGGAGCCCATGGCCTGGCGGAGGCGATCGGACTCGGCGGGGGTGAAGCCGGCCACGTCGATGGCCATCTGCATGAGCTGCTCCTGGAACAGGGGGATGCCCAGCGTCTTGGCCAGGGAGGCTTCGCACAGAGGGTGGGGGTAGGTGACCTCCTCCTGGCCGTTGCGGCGACGGATGTAGGGGTGGACCGAGCCGCCCTGGATCGGCCCCGGGCGGATCAGGGCCACCTCGACGACCAGGTCGTAGAAGGTGCGGGGCTTGAGGCGGGGCAGGGTGGCCATCTGGGCCCGGGATTCGACCTGGAACACGCCCACCGAATCGGCCCGGCAGAGCATGGCGTAGACCTCCGGATCCTGGGCCAGCTCGGCCATCTCCAGGCGTCGTCCGGACCAGGCGTGGACGGCGTCGAGGGCCAGGTGGAGGGCCGAGAGCATGCCCAGGCCGAGCAGGTCGAACTTCACCAGCCCGGCCGCGGCGCAGTCGTCCTTGTCCCACTGGAGGACGCTGCGGTCGGCCATGCGGGCCCACTCCACCGGGCAGACCTCGATGACGGGGCGGTCGCAGATGACCATGCCTCCGGAGTGGATGCCGAGGTGGCGGGGGGCGTCGGTGACCTCCCGGGCCAGCTCGACCACCGAGGGCGGGATGTCGACCGCGTGGGGGGTGCCGCCCGGGCCCCGGACCTGGTCCTCGTCGCCGGCCGGTTCCAGGCCGGCCCACCGGTCGACCTGCTTGGCCCAGGCGTCCTGCTGGCCGGGGGCGTAGCCGAGGGCCCGGGCCATGTCGCGGATGGCGGAGCGGCCGCGGTAGCAGATGACGTTGGCCACCTGGGCGGCGTGGAGGCGCCCGTGGCGTTCGTAGACGTACTGGATGACCTCCTCGCGCCGGTTGGACTCGATGTCGATGTCGATGTCGGGCGGGCCGTCGCGCTCGGGTGACAGGAACCGCTCGAACAGCAGGCCCAGCTTCACCGCATCGGCCGCGGTGATGCCGAGGGCGAAGCAGACCGCCGAGTTGGCGGCTGAGCCCCGGCCCTGGCAGTAGATGTCCTGCTCTCGGCAGAAGCGGACGATGTCCCAGACCACCAGGAAGTAGCCGGGGAAGCCCAGGGCCTCGATGAGGGCCAGCTCGTGGTCCATCTGGTCCCAGGCCCGGGTGGCCAGGCCCCCGACCGGACGCCGGCCGTAGCGACGGGCCCCGCCGTGTTCGACCAGGTGGCGGAGGTAGTCCATCTCGCTGCGGGGGCGACCGTGCTCGTCGGCCGGGCAGGGGAAAGGTGGCAGCTCGGGGGCGACGAGGCGGAGGTCGAAGGCCAGCTCCCGGCCCAGGGCCACCGCCCCCTCGACCACACCGGGGAAGCGGGTGAATCGGCGGGCCTGCTCCCCCGCCGAACGCAGGTGGGCGGACCCGCCCGCGGCGGCCCACGGCTCGTGGTCGTCGAGGCCGCGCCGCTCGCGCACCGCGGCCAGGGCCGACGCCAGGCGGCGGCGCGCCGGGGTGGCGTAGTGCACGTCGTTGGTGGCGACGACCTCCACGCCGGTCCCCAGGGCCAGCTCGACGAGGGCATCGTTGCGGGCCGCGTCGATGGGGTCGCCGTGGTCCCAGACCTCGACCCGCACCTGGTCGGCCCCGCAGGCGCCCCCCAGCTCCTCGAGGTGGCGCCGGGCCACCGCCGGGCCGTGGGCCACCAGGGCCGACGGGACGATGCCGTCGGCCCCGCCGGTCAGGACCACCCACCGCCCCGCCCCCGGCGTGGCCTGGCCCCCGAGCTCGGCCAGGGTGGAGAGGGTGAGCCGGGGGGCGCCCTTCTCCCCCGCCAGCTGGCCCTGGCTGACCGCCCGGGCGAGGGTGGCGTAGCCCTCGGGGCCCCGGGCCAGGACGACGAGCCGTCCGGGCTCGTCGCCGGGGCCGGGTTGGTCGACCAGGCCGACATCCGCGCCGAAGACGCTGGGGACCCCGACCGCGGCGGCGGCCTCGGACTGGCGGACCACCCCGTAGAAGCCGTCGCGGTCCGTGAGGGCCAGGGCCTCCAGCTCCAGGCGGGCGGCCTCCTCGACCAGCTCCTCGGGGTGGGAGGCCCCCTCGAGGAAGCTGAAGTTGGAGCGGCAGTGGAGCTCGGCGTAGGCCGGTCCTCGACGACGCCTCGATCGGGGACCGGTGGATCGCGCCGTCAGGTCGGGCGGGGGCTCGTAGGCGCTGCGGTGGGCCGACCAGGCCGGGCTGTCGCCGCCGTCGGTGGGGAGGCCCCGGTGCCGGTCGGTGGGGGCGCGACCCGACAGCGTCCGCTCGATCTCGGACCAGGGCTGGGTCGGGTTGTTGAAGCCCATAGGGGACCGCGACCCTAGCGAACACCTGTTCGGCTGTCACCTGGCCGCCGGCCCGGAGGGAGGTGCCCTGGTCAGCCGTCCTTGAGCAGGTGGTGGATCAGGATCAGCTGGGTGATGGCCAGAGGCTGGCTGACCTGACCGTCACCGAGGCGACCGAGCGCCGGCGGCAGCGGCGCATCGACCTCCAACCCGTCCCAGATGAGCTTCTTGACCACCTCGGTGTCCGAGGCCGGGGCGTAGCCGTGGATGTGCAGGGCGTCGACCGGGCGGCCGTCGTCGTCGCGCAGCATCTTGAGGTGCATCGGCGCGCCCGGCGCGGAGTCGGCCAGCACCACCGAGAGGTCGGGGTGGGAGATGGTCGAGCGCAGCAGGAGGGTGGCCGACAGCGGGGTGTCAGGAGGGTCGTCGCGCCCCGCGATCGGGCTGAAGCGGACCACCATGTCGGCCTTCGACCGCTGCGGGCGGATGAAGGCCTCCGAGTCCGGCTCGCGCTCGGTGAGGCTGGCCAGGACCTCCTCCTCCCCGTAGCCCCGATCGGCGGTGTCGCGCTTCACCTTCCAGGCCCGGCGGACGTCGTCCGGTGGATCCACGTACACGGTGACGTCGAAGCAAGCCTGCGCCAGGCGGGTGTGGAGGGGCAGGAGCCCCTCACCGATCACGTAGTCGGCCGGCTCGACCAGCACGGGCCGGACGAGGGACCCGTCCGCGTGGTCGTAGACGGGCTTGAGGATCGGCTGGCCCGTGGCCAGCAGCTGGAGGTGCTGCTCCATGACCTCGACGTAGTTGCACTCCGGGTTGAGGGGCGAGAAGGGGAGGGCCTTGCGCTCCTGGCGGTCGTAGCGGTGGTAGTCGTCGATGCACACTGCGGTGCACCGCTCGGCCCCGAGGGCCTCGACGATGCCGCGGGTCAGCGTGGTCTTGCCGGCCGCGCTGTCCCCGGCGATGGCCAGCATGCGCGGTCGGCGGGCACTCCCCTGGGAGGGCACGGCCCTCTGCATGCGCATCATCTTGTCGGGCACGGTTCGCTCCTGTTCGGGCCCCGCAGCGGGGCCGGCTCGATGTCATGGGTCGCCTCGATGATCAGGCAGGGGTGGCGGGGCGTGGACACCATCGTCCACGTCTGCCACCCCCCTCTCCCTCGGGTGGGCGCCCGGAGCAGGCGACCGGTGGTGACCCCCGTGGCCACCACGCAGCACTGGTCGGCGGCGACGAGGTCGTCGAGCAGCAGAGGGGCGTCGAGGCCGTGGCCCGCGGCCGCCACCCGCTCCAGCTCACCGGACGACTGCGGCGCCAGCGCCCCCTGCATGTCACCGCCGAGGAGGCGGACCGAGCAGGCGGTGATGACCCCCTCGGGCGCCCCGCCCACCCCGACCAGGAGGTCGGCCGTCCCATCGGGCAGGAGGACCTCGAGGGCACCGGCCACATCACCGTCGGGGATCAGCCGCACCCCCACGCCAGCCTCGCGGAGCCCCGCCACCAGCGGCTGGTGCCGGGGCTTGTCGAGCACCACCGCCCGCAGCGATCCGACCGGACGATCGAGGGCGTGGCCCACCGCAGCCAGGTTGCCGGACAGGGGCCGGGTGATGTCGACCGCGCCCGCTGCCGCCGGGCCGACCACCAGCTTGTCCATGTACCAGGCTGCGGCACTGCCCCACAGGGTGCCGGCCGGCGCCGCGGCCACCACCGCGATGGCCCCGTCGCCGTCACCGGCGCAGGCCCGGGTGTTCTCCAGGGGATCGACGGCCAGGTCGAACGCCGCTCCCCCGCCGGTGCCCACCCGCTCGCCGTTGAAGAGCATGGGCGCGTCGTCCTTCTCGCCCTCGCCGATGACCACTGTGCCGGTCCCGGGCAGGAGCCCGAAGGCCCGCCGCATGGCGTCCACTGCGGCGGCATCGGCTGCTTCCCCATCGCCACCACCCACATGGGCCACCGCGGCCAGAGCCGCCTGCTGGGTGCCGTGCACCAGGTGGAGGGCCAGCGCCTCCAGGTCGAGGTCCGGTCCACCGGTCCCGTCTGCGCCCGCGGTGGGGCCAGACGACATCGTCGCGGTCATCGCAGGACCTGGGGATGGGTTCGGGACGCGGACACGGGGACTCCTCTCGCCGGTCGACACGACCCTAGGAACCACCGCCGCATCGGCCATCCCCCCTGCGGGGGGTCGACGGGAGCAGATCGCACGCCCACCGCGCTGCCCACGGCTCGGTCGATGGCCGTCCGTATGCTGCGGGGCAGTGACCGCGCTCCGTCTGCTGCTGGTCGATGACCACGAGATGGTCCTCGACGGACTCACGGCGATGCTGGCCCGACACCGCCAGCGCATCGAGGTGGTCGGCACGGCCCGCTCCCGAGAGGGGGCCCTGGCCGCCCAGGCCGAGCTGGCGCCCGAGGTGGTGCTGCTCGACGTGCGGTTGGGAGCCGACAGCGGGCTGGACCTGTGCACCGAGCTGCGAGGCCGCGACGACGCCTGCCAGGTGGTGTTCCTCACCGTGTACGACGACGAGCAGTACCTCTTCCAGGCCCTGCGCGCCGGCGCGGCCGGGTTCCTCCTCAAGCGGGTGCAGGGCGAGGAGCTGGTCGAGCACCTCGAGAGGGCTCGGTCCGGGGTCATCGTGATCGACCCCACCCTGGCCGGCCGGGTGGCCGAGTCGGCGGCCCGCCTCCACCGGGGTGAGTTCTGGCCCGGTGCCCACATGGGCCTGACCCAGCGCGAGAGCGAGGTCCTGGGCGAGATCGTGGCCGGCTGCTCGAACCGGGCCATCGGCACCAGGCTGTTCATCAGCGAGGAGACGGTCAAGAGCCACACCCGATCGATCTACCGGAAGCTCGACGTCACCGATCGGGCCCAGGCAGTGGGTGCGGCCCTCCGCGAGGGGATGTTCCGATGACCACCGAGGCCCTGGCCGGTCTGGGTCTGGACGAGCCGGGCGCCGAGCTGGCCCTCCTGCGGCGCATCGTCGACACCCTGACCACCGGGCTCGACCTGCGGGGCATCGTCCAGGGGGTGGCGGCGGTGATCACCGAGGCCACGTCCTCCGATGTCTGCTTCGTGCACCTCCTGGACGACGAGCGCGGCTGCCTGGTGCTGGCCGGGGCGACTCCCCCGTTCGACGCCCACGCCGGCCGGATCGAGCTGGCGGTCGGGGAGGGCGTGGCCGGCTGGGTGGCGGCGCACCGGGTGCCGGCGGTGGTGGCCGACAAGTTCAACGACGACCGCTACACCTACCTGCGCGAGCTCCGGGGCGAGGAGTTCCGCACCCTCGTCTCGGTCCCGATGCTCAGCGGCCCCGGCCACCTCGTCGGTGTCCTCAACGCCCACGCCCGCGAGGTCCGGCAGTTCTCGGACCAGGACCTGGCCACCCTCCAGGGGATCGCCAACCTCATGGCCGGGGCGGTGGACAACGCCTGGCTGCACCGTCGGTTGGGACGGCGCGAACAGGCCCGGGAGCAGTTCGCGGAGCGGCTCATCGCGGCCCAGGAGACGGAACGGCGGCGTCTGGCCGGCGAGGTGCACGACGGCATCAGCCAGCGGATCGTCGGCCTGTCGTACCACCTGACCGCGGCGGCCGAGGCGATCGAGGCCGACCCCGCCTTCGCCACCGAGCAGGTGGCCGCGGCCCGAGGGCTGGCGGCGGCCGCCCTGGAGGAGACCCGCATCACCATCGCGGGGCTGCGGCCCTCGGTGCTCGACGACCTGGGCCTGGCCGCCGGGCTCGACAGCCTGGCTCGCGCCGTGCCCGGCATCGAGGTCGAGGCCGACCTGGAGGACTGCCGATTGGCGGACCACATCGAGACCGCGCTGTACCGCATCGCCCAGGAGGCGCTCCAGAACGTGGTCAAGCACGCCCAGGCCGACCGGGTGCGCCTCACCCTGGCGGCACGGCCCGACGGCGTCGTGCTGGAGGTGGCCGACGACGGCCGGGGCTTCGACGACACCGCCCGGGACGGCGGCTCGGAGTCCTACGGCCTGGTCGGCATGACCGAGCGGGCCGACCTCATCGGAGCCCGGCTCCGCATCGAATCGAAGGTGGGCGACGGGACGACGATTCGCGTCCTGGTCGGGACCGATGACCCTCCCCGGGCCCGCCTCGGGTGGGAGCCGTCGGGCCCCGGTGGTCACCCGCCGGAGGGGCGTCAGGAGGGGGCCGCGTCCTCCATGGCCGGGTCGTAGGAGCCCGTGGCTGCGGCCCGGGTGCACCGGGCCCGCTGCACCAGGAGCCGCTGGCCGGCCTGGACGCTGTCGTGGCGGCCGGCCCACACCTCCAGGGCCGGGCCCTGCAGGGCGCGGGCGTAGGAGAAGCTGAGGGGCCAGGGAGCAGGGCCGTGGTGGTCGGTGACCGCCATCCGATTGATGGCGTCGAGGCGTCGGGTGGCGTCGAGGGCGGACTGCCCGCCCGAGAGGAACACGATGCCCGCGACCGCGGCGGGGACCGAGTCCCGCAGTGCGGCAAGGGTGGCCTCCGCCACCTCGTCCTCGTCGGGGCCCTCGGCTGATCCCTGGCCCGGAAGCACCATGTTGACCTTGAGCAGGACCGCGTCGAGGGCAACGTCCAGCTCGGCCAGGGCGGTGAAGGTGCGGCCCAGCGCGGCGCGGGTCACCGCCAGGTCGGTCATCAGCCCGTGGTCTCCCTCCATCAGGACCTCGGGTTCGATGATCGGAACGACCCCGGCCTCGTGGCACAGCCCGGCGTAGCGGGCCATGGCCTGGGCGTTGGCGACCAGGCAGGCCTGGGACGGGAGGCCCTCGTCGACCGCGATCACCGCCCGCCACTTGGCGAAGCGGGCGCCGAGGGCGCGGTACTCGGCCAGCCGGTCGCGCAGACCGTCCAGACCTGAGGTGATCTGCTCGCCGGCGTGGCCGGCGAGGGCCGCGGTGCCGGTGTCGACCTTGATGCCCGGGTGCATCCCGGCCGCCGCGATCGCCTCGGGGAAGGCGGTGCCATCGTCGGTCACCTGGCGGATGGTCTCGTCGTAGAGGATCACGCCGCTCACGTACCGGCTCAGCCCCGGCGCGGTCACGAGCCACTGGCGGTAGCGACGACGGCCCTCGGCGTTCGGCTCCGCCCCCACCTGGACCAGCCGCTTGTCGAGCGTGCCGATCGACTCGTCGGCGGCCAGGATCCCCCGCCCGTCGGCGACCAGGGTGCGGGCCAAGGAGGCCAGGTCCGCCGAGTCGGGACCGTCGGTGGGCAGGGTGGCGTCCATCGATCGCAGGGTGCGTTCAAGGGCCTGGAGGTCGGTCGGGTTCGTATCCATGGTGCTGTCTCCGAAGCCAGTCGGGGGTGGTGGCTTCAGAGTGCGCCCGCGGCGCGACGCTCGTCGTCCCCCCACCGAGGGAGAACGGGGGTGGACCGATCGAGGCGAGGGGGCGACCCCCCGGGAGCTCACCCGTGAGGGGGATGGATGCTGCGGGAGCCGGTCGTAGGTTCGGGGTCACGCCTCGCAGGAGGTCGTCCCGTGCCCCCCCACCCCGCGCCCCCTCAGATCGCCGACCGGCCCCTCGGGGGCAACGCGAGCCGGGGCGCGTCGGTCCTGAACGCCGACGCACCCATCGACCACATCGATGCCTACCGGCGCGTCGGGGGCGGGGAGGGCATCGCGGCCGCGCTGGCCCAGGACCCCGACGCCGTCATCGCCACCGTGACGGAGGCGGGCCTGCGAGGTCGCGGCGGGGCCGGCTTCCCCACCGGGGTCAAGTGGCGGTCTGTGGGCGAGGCCAGCGATGGAGTCGCCTACGTGGTGGCCAACGCGGCCGAGGGCGAGCCGGCCGCCTACAAGGACCGGTGGCTGCTGCGCACCAACCCGTACCAGGTGCTGGAGGGGCTGGCCATCGCTGCCCACGCGATCGGCGCCCGCACCGCCTTCCTCGCCCTCGAAGCCTCTCGCACCGTCGAGCGCGACGCGGTGGCCCGGGCCCTCGACGAGATGGACGCCGCGGGGATGCTGGGAGCGGTGCGGGTCGAGGTGGTGGCGGGGCCCGACGCCTACCTGTTCGGCGAGGAGACGGCTTGCCTCGAGGCCATCGAGGGCCGGCCGCCCTTGCCCCGCCTGCTGAAGCCCCACCAGGTCGGCCTGTTCGCCGACCGGGGCGCCCGCCATCCGACCGCGGTCAACAACGCCGAGACCCTGGCCCACGTCCCGCCCATCCTGCGCGAGGGCACGGCCTGGTTTCGCTCCCGCGGCACGGCGGAATCGCCCGGGACCATGCTCTTCACGGTGTGCGGCGACGTGGACCGCCACGCGGTGATCGAGCTGGACCTCGGAACCCCGCTGCGTGAGCTGGTCCACGGTGTCGGGAGCGGCCCCCAGGCCGGACGGACGGTGAAGGCGGTGGTCCCCGGCGCGTCGGCTGGCGTCCTCACCGGCGCCGACCTCGACACCCCCCTGTCGTTCGAGGCCATGGCGGCCGCGGGCTCCGGGCTGGGCTCGGGCGGCTTCGCGGTGTACGACGACCACGCCTGCATCGTCTCGGTGACCGCGGCCTTCGCCCGGTTCCTGGCCGAGGAGTCCTGCGGCCAGTGCCCGGCGTGCCCTACCGGGGCGGCGCAGATCGCCGACGCCCTCGACCGCATCGAAGCGGGGAGCGGCGGGCCCGAGGACGTGGAACGGATCCAGGCCAAGCTGGCCCGGGTCACCAACGGGTCGCGCTGCGGCCTGCCCCGGGGCACGCAGCGGGTGGTGGGCAGCGTGTTGGAGCGCTTCGAGGACGAGATCGTCGCCCACCTGGGCCGGGCTTGCCCCTTGCCCGGCGGACGACCGTTCCCGCTGCTGGTCGACCTGGATCCAGCAGCCGGCCGTTTCCGGGTGCGCGAGCGCGGGCCGCACGCCCGCGGGGACGGCGTTGCCGCACCGGCGCCCTCCCGCCCGGTCGTGGGAGCCCGGGCATGACCGCGACCGCGCCGGTTGCCGCCACCGCGGGCCGCTCGGGCATCGACCTCAAGGTGGGGGATCTGGCCAGAGGCGAGGTGCTCACCGCGTCGGCCAGCTGGCCGGTGCGGGTGGCGGTCATCGCCATGTCGGATCGCGGCGTCGGGTCCATCGTCGTCCTCGACGACGACGGCAAGCTGGTCGGCATCTTCACCGAGCGGGACCTCCTGCGCGGCGTGGCCGCCGGCATGGACCTCGATGGCGACGTGCTGGGCGACCTGATGACGCGGGAGGTGGTGACCGCGGCGCGGGACTGGGAGGTCTACGAGGCCGCGGCCGAGATGCACGACCGCCACATCCGCCACCTCGTGGTCGTCGACGGGGCGGCGGTGATCGGAGTCCTGTCCATCCGCGACCTGCTCCTCGCCGGTCAGCGCATCGCCCTCACCGATGGGGCGTGGGCCGTGCTGCGGGACCCGCTGACCCTCACCATCCGGGAGCGGCGCCGCCTCCAGACCCTCCTCCGCGACCTCGACCCGGGGCCGCTGGCCGGGCCGGCCCTCGACGGGCTCGTGGCCCTGCTGGTGGCCACCTGGTCCTTCTCCCTGCCGCTCCCCACCTCGGGCCCGGAGGCAGTGGCGACCCTCGACGCCGCCGACCGCAAGCTGCTGGAGGCGGCCCTCGAGGACGAGCTGCCCGGACTGCAACGAGCCGTGCACCCGGCCCCCGGCTGGCGCTCATGGCGCGAGCCCTGACGCGGCCGGCGGAGCCGCGGGTCACCTTCAGGGGACGAAGCGGGGCTCGGGGTGGGAGGCAGCGGGGTCGAGCAGGTGGCGGACGAACAGCTCAGCGGTGGGGGGAACCTCCTGGCGGGTGACCAGGTGCCAGGGCCGGGACACGGGCGTGGAGGCCACCGGCACCACGTCGAGCGTCCCGGCGGCCACCTCGGGCCCGACCGCGTCGCGGGACATGAGGGTGATGCCCAGCCCGGCGACGGCACCGGCCACCACCGCGCCGTTGGAGCCGAGGGTGAGCGTGGGCGGGTCGACCTCCGAGGCGGTCAGCATCGCGGTCTGGGTCTCCCGGGTGCCCGAGCCCGGTTCTCGCAGGAGCCACGTCGCCTCGCCCAGGTCGGTCAGCGCCCGCGGATCGTCGTCGGCCATCACCGCCCCCGGAGCGGCCACGACCACCAGCTCGTTGTCGCGGGTGCCCCGCACCCACAGCTCACTGGTGTCGGGGGGCCGACCGGCCAGGGCCACGTCGACGGCATGGTCGGCCATCCACCGCCACACGTCGGCCTTGGTCCCCACCTCCAGGGCGACGTCGACGGCGGGGTGCTCTCGGCGGAACAGGGCCAGCGACCGGGGCAGCACGTGCTCGCTGGCCGTCGTCACCGCGGCGATCCGCAGACGGCCCCGGGTCGGGTCCGACCCGCCCCGGGCGGCCTGCTCAGCCTCGTCCAGCAGGCCGAGCAGGCGATGGACGTAGCCGGCAAAGACCTCGCCGCTGGCCGTGAGGCGGACGCCCCGGCCGTCGGGCTCGACCAGGGCGACGCCGAGCGAGCGCTCCAGGGCCCGCAGGGCCGAGGACACCGCGGGCTGGGTCACGTACAGGGCGGAGGCCGCGGCCACCACTGACCCGGCTCGGGCCACCGCGGCGAACGTGCGCAGCTGGGTCAGCGTCATCGGCAGCTCACTCCCTACTCATGAGTTATGAATGCAGCGATATTCCTAGCAGAACGCTGTTGTGTTGAGGTCGGCAGCGGGTCACACTTGAACCATGACCACCGAAGCCGCCCGATGACCACGACGCTCCGAGATGGCAAGCGCTACGAGGCGGGCGTCATCCCCTACAAGCAGATGGGGTACTGGGAGCCGGACTACGAGCCGTCCGACACCGACGTCCTGGCCCTGTTCCGCATCACTCCGCAGGAGGGCGTCGACCCCGAGGAGGCGGCCGCGGCAGTGGCCGGCGAGTCCTCCACCGCCACTTGGACTGTGGTCTGGACCGATCGCCTCACCGCCTGCGAGCGCTACCGAGCCAAGGCCTACCGGCTCGACCCGGTGCCGGGGAACCCCGAGCAGTTCTTCGCCTACATCGCGTACGACATCGACCTGTTCGAGCCCGGGTCGATCGCCAACCTGACCGCGTCGATCATCGGCAACGTCTTCGGCTTCAAGGCCCTCCGGGCCCTGCGGCTGGAGGACATGCGCCTCCCGGTCGCCTACGTGAAGACCTTCGCCGGGCCACCCACCGGGATCGTGGTGGAGCGGGAGCGCCTGGACAAGTACGGCCGGCCGCTCCTCGGCGCCACCACCAAGCCCAAGCTCGGGCTGTCGGGTCGCAACTACGGCCGGGTCGTCTACGAGGCGCTGTGCGGCGGGCTCGACTTCGTCAAGGACGACGAGAACATCAACTCCCAGCCCTTCATGCACTGGCGGGACCGCTTCCAGTACGTGATGGAGGCAGTGAACAAGGCCAGCGCCCAGACCGGCGAGGTCAAGGGTCACTACCTCAACGTCACCGCCGGGACCATGGAGGAGATGTACGAGCGGGCCGAGCTGGCCAAGGAGGTGGGCTCGGTCGTGATCATGATCGATCTGGTCATCGGCTACACCGCGAGCCAGTCCATCTCGGCCTGGGCCCGGGCCAACGACATGATCCTGCACCTGCACCGGGCCGGGCACTCGACCTACACCCGCCAGAAGGACCACGGGGTCAGCTTCCGGGTCATCTGCAAGTGGATGCGCCTGGCCGGCGTC
>JBBSME010000095.1:0-11998 GCA_038233335.1 Acidimicrobiales bacterium
CACCGACCGACCGGCGCGGTGACCGAACCGCTCGACGGTCCACCCCTCGACCTGCGACGGGTCCTCGACGTTCTGGCCCGCCACGGTGTCGACTACATCCTCGTGGGAGGTGTCGCGGCCAACGCCTACGGCGCCACTCGACCAACCCTGGACTTCGACTGCGTTCCCCGGCGCGACGCGACCAACTTGTCGAACGTCGCGGCCGCGCTGCGTGAGCTGAACGCCCGGCTCCGAGTCGGCGGACTCAGCGATGCCGAGTCGAGCGCCCTGCCCATCGTCATCGACGCCAAGACGATCGAGGCCATGGAGATCTCAACCTGGATGACCGATGCCGGGGGCGTCGACGTGCTGCGCGACATCCCTCGCAGCGACGGAACCCACCAGACCTACATGGACCTGCTTGACGAGTCGGTGACGCAGACGTTCGAGCACGTTCGAGTGCGACTCGTCGGTCTCGACCACCTGATCGGATCCAAGGAGTGGGCGGACCGCCCCAAGGACCACGACGCGCTCCCCGAGATCCGGCGACTCCGGGACCGCCATCTCGAACGCGGGCCCGACATCGACCTCCCCTAACGAACCCTTGCCCTGGTGAACACCGTTCACTAGATTGCCCGGCGAGCGGCCCCGTGGGGGGTCGCGAGGGGGAGATCATGTTCCGACGTCGCACCGTGGCCGCCGTGGTGGCCCTCTTGCTCGTGGTGGTCCTGGCCGCTTGCCAACCCGGTCGACCGACCACGGGCCGGGCTCGAAGGCGGCGTACATCGCCACCTCCGCCACCGAGACCTCGACCGGCAGCGGGACCTCCGGCACCCGGGTGTGGACGTTCACGCCGAACGTGCTCAAGGGCGGGACCAAGGCGCCGGTGGTCGTCGTGCTCCACGGGTTCTAGCTGCTGTCGCCGGAGATCTACGGCGGGCTCATCAACCACCTGACCCGCCAGGGCAACATCGTGGTCTTCCCGCAGTTCAACCAGGGCGGGTTCGGGATCATCGGCGACGCCGACCAGAACGCCATGCTGGCCCGGGCCATCGCCGTCACCCCGGCGCTCCGCCTCCGCTGAACCTGCGCTCCCGGGCCGGGGCACCGGGCCGACCTGGTTGCGGGCGTGCCGGTGAACGCCCTGCTTGGCGGAAAACACCATTGGACGGTGGCGGAAATGTACATTGGTCAGATGTCATCCGCCTGGATAGACCGTGGCCTGCGCCCCGCCCTCGAACGCGCCACGACAGACGGTCTCCCCGTCACCGTGGTCGTCGGACCTCGGGCCTGCGGCAAGACCACCCTCGTGCGACACCTCGTCGACGACGGATTCTACAACCGCTACGTCAGCCTCGCCGACCCCGATACGCGCGCCTCCGCCGCCGCGTCGCCGCGACTCTTCATCGAGACCCTCCCCTTCGGCACCGTGCTCGACGAAGCCCAGCTCGTCCCCGGTCTGCTCACGCCCATCAAGGACATCGTCGATGCTGGCGGCCGGCCCGGACAGTTCCTCCTCACCGGGTCCACCCGGGTCGACCTGCCCACGATGGGCGGGTCCAACCCGCTCGCCGGCCGCTACACCCGCTTCGAGCTCGGCCCCCTCAACGCGGCCGAACGCCACCATCGACCGGCCACGAGCCTCAGTCACCTCCTCGACGGCACCCCGTCCGACCTCCACGGAGTCGACCTGGACGGGCCGGGCCACGACGCCGAGGCCAACGCGACTGGGTTCCCCTTGCTCATCACCACCAACGCCGACCAGCGCCGCTGGCGACGCGACTACCTGCGAAGCGTCATCCCCGAGACCCTTACCGCCTCCGACCACACCGTCGACCATCAACGCCTCACCCGCTTCCTCGCGGGCATCGCCGGACGGTCCGGCCACGAGCTCGTCCTCACCAGCCTCACGACCGACCTCAGCATCGACCGCCGCACGGCGGCGCGGTACCTCGATCTCCTCGAAGAGCTCCGGCTCATCCGACGTCTTCCCGGCCTCCGCATGAAGGCGACCGACACAGAGCGAGCGGTACCGAAGCTTCACATGACCGACCCCATCCTCGTGTCCCCCGACCCCGGTGGTGTGGGGGACGACCGCCGTGGCGCCATGCTCGAGACCTTCATGGTCAACGAGATCGCCACCCAGATCGAATGGATCGGCGGCGCCGACGGCCTCTACCACTGGCGTGACCGCCGCCGACACGAAGTCGACCTCGTCATCGACCGCGACGGCGGCTTCATCCCCATCGAGATCAAGCGAGCCCGCGAGGTCCCGCGAAACGCACGCGCTGGCCTCGACGCCTTCCGAGACCGCTACCGCTCACAGTTCCGCCGCGGCATCATCCTCTACGCAGGCCAACACACCCTCCCGCTTGGCGACGACATCTGGGCGGTCCCGATCACCACGCTGTGGGCCAGCCCAACACCCGACTGACCGACCATCGCCGGGGGCGCTCCCCGGGCTCGGTCATCCCCTTCCTTCATGAAGCCGTTCATGTCGATCACCCAACGTCGCGTCGCGGTCGCCGTCCGCCGGCCTCTACGACGCGGCCGACTTCCGCTTCTACGAGGCCGCCCTCGACCAGGTGATGGCCGGGGTCAACGTGCCGTCCTTCGACACGGGCCAGTGGAGCGACAAGGTCGCCGTCACCCCGGTGCTGCGTCTGCGCTGACACCAGACGGGCGGTCAGGCCCGGAGCGGGTCGACCTCGAGGCGGAGGCGGCCGGGCGGGCGCTCGACCGCAGCGAGGGCGTCGCAGAGGGTCTGGTGGTCGTCGGCCCGCAGGCGCCACACCCCCGCCGCCCCCTGGACCTCGATCCCCGACGGACGGCCCAGGGCGGCGACGTAGGCCTCGGCCGCCGCCCCCGACACCAGGGCCACGGCCCGGTAGGGGGACAGTCCGAGCGCCCGGCGGATCTCCTCCTCCACGGCCCGGACCCGGTCAGGATCGGCGTGGAGGGCGGCCTGGAGCACCACGTCCTCGGGCATCCGGGTCTGGACCAGCACCCGGCCGTGGTCCTCCCGGCCTCGCACCAGACGGGCGGCCCGGGCCAACAGGGCCAGGGCCTGCTCCCGGGCCCGCTCGCGGGGGGCCAGCAGCTCCTGGTCCACGTCGAGGAAGGCCACCGCGTCGGCCCGGTCGACCCGGTGGAGAGCAGCCTCGGTGCCGATCACGACCCGCGAGCGGGGCGCATCGCCGGAACCCGCGGCGGTGACCTCGTCGACCTCCTCCCCCACCAGCGCGGCCAGCTCCTCCCGCAGCCGGCTGACCCCGGGCCGCAGCACCCGGAAGCGGGTGGCCCCGCACTCCGCGCAGAGGACGGGGCGCTCCGTCCCGCACCGGGTGCACTGGAGCATCCCGTCGTCGGCGGCCTGGGTCATGGCTCCGGAGCACTCGGTGCAGGCCAGGATGGCCCGGCAGCGGTCGCAGGCCGACAGCCGCGATCGGCCCGTGCGGTTCACCACGCACACCACCCGTCCCCCGTCGCGGAGAAGGGCGGCCAACGGTTCGGTGAGCAGGCCGGCGGCCGGGTCCTCCTCGCGGCGGTCCACCACCAGCAGGGCGGGCCAGCCCCGGCGCTCCTCGGACCGTCCGGGGGCCACCAACGTCCCCCACTCCAGCGCCTCGAGCGTGGGACAGGGGGAGACGAGCAGCGCGGGGGCGTTCACCCGTCGCGCCCGGTCCACGGCCACGTCCCGGGCGTGCCAGGTGGGCGAGCCCTCCTCCTGGTAGCTCTCGTCGTGCTCGTCGAGGACCACGACCCGGCCCAGCCGCGGCACCGGCGCCCAGGCCCCGGCCCGAGCCCCGACCACGCTGCACCCACCCGCCGCGGCCCGAGCCCACTCCCGCGCCGCCGCGGAGCCGGGCTGGTCGTGGGCCACGCAGGCCACCGGTGCGCCGGTGCGCCGCAGCCGTGACACCAGCGAGCGGGCCTGGGCGACCGACGGGCAGAGGATCAGCGCGTCGCGATCCGACGGGGTGGCACCCAGCGCGGCCACCACCAGTGCGTAACGGTCGGCCGCGGGCGGCAGGCGCAGAACGGCCCGCTCCTCGCCCAGGGCGGCCTCCGCGGTGGGTCCGGCCGGCACGGTGACGCCGACGGGTGCGGGCGGCGGGGGCGCAGGGAGGGACACGACCTTGCCGGGGGGCGACGCCGCCACCAGGAAGGTGCGCCGACGCCCGGCCCAGCGCCAGGCGGCCCACTCCGACAGCTCCACCAGGTCGGGCGGCGGGCCCACGCCGGTGAGGCGGGCCAGATCCTTGACGGCCACGCCCTCGGTGGCCGCGACGTCGGCGGCCACCACCCAGCCCCGCACCCGTCGCCCGTTGAGGTCGACTCGGACGATCGTGCCCACCCCGACCGCGTCGGCGAAGCGCTCGGGCACCGAGTAGTCGAACTGGCGCCCGATCCCGGCCACGTCCGGCACCCCCCGCACCACCCGCCCCGTCGGTGGCGCGGCGATCGGCTCGGGTTCGACCGGCGCCGGCTCGGGCTCGATCGCGACCCGGGAGTCGGCCAGGTCGAGACGCCCCTGGCCGTCGTCACCGAGGCCCGAGGTCACGGGTGCCGGGGCGCGACGTCGCTCATCGGCGCAGCCTGGCAGATCCCCTCGAACTGGGGTCGATCGCGGGGGCTGTGACCCCCGCGACCATCTCCAGAACGGATCCCTGGCGGAACCGCGGCTACAGGCTGAGGGCGGACTTGAGCTCGTCGACCCGGGTGGTCTTCTCCCAGGGCAGGTCGCCCGAGCGGCCGAAGTGGCCGTAGGCCGCGGTGTTGGCGTAGATCGGGCGCCGCAGGTCGAGGTCGCGCAAGATGGCCGCAGGCCGGAGGTCGAACAGCTCGCGAACGACCTTGGTGACCTGCTCGGGGTCGACCTTCTCGGTGCCGAAGGTGTCGACCAGCAGGGAGACGGGGTGGGCCACGCCGATGGCGTAGGCCACCTGGACCTCGACCCGGTCGGCCGCGCCCGCCGCGACCAGGTTCTTGGCCACCCAGCGGGCCGCGTAGGCGGCGGAGCGGTCGACCTTGGACGGGTCCTTGCCGGAGAAGGCGCCGCCGCCGTGGCGGGCCCAGCCGCCGTAGGTGTCGACGATGATCTTGCGGCCGGTGAGCCCGCAGTCGGCATGCGGCCCGCCCAGCACGAAGGTGCCGGTCGGGTTCACGTAGACCTTGAGGTCCGGGGAGGCGAGGCCCTCGGGCAGGACCGGGTTGATCACCTGCTCGATGAGGTCGGGCTTGATGGTGCCGTCGATGTCGATGCCGGGGGCGTGCTGGGTGGAGATGAGCACGGTGCTGATGTCGACCGGCTTGCCGTCCTCGTAGTTGACGGTGACCTGGGTCTTGGCGTCGGGGCGGAGATAGGGCAGGGTGCCCGCCTTGCGGACCTCGGCCAGGCGCTCGGCCAGGCGGTGGGCCACCCAGATGGGCAGCGGCATGAGGTCTTCGGTCTCGTTGGTGGCGTAGCCGAACATCATCCCCTGGTCGCCCGCGCCCTGGCTGTTGAGCTCGTCCTCGCCGGACGCGCCGGTGCGGGTCTCGAAGGCGGTGTCGACGCCCTGGGCGATGTCGGGCGACTGCGGGTCGATGGTGGTGATGACGCCACAGGTCTTGCCGTCGATGCCGTAGTCGGCGTTGTCGTAGCCGATGCGCAGGATCGTGTCGCGCACGATCTTGGGGATCTCGACGTAGGCGCTGGTGGTGATCTCGCCCGCGACCAGGGCCAGGCCGGTGGTCACCAGCGTCTCGCAGGCCACCCGGGCCATCGGGTCCTCGGCCAGGATGGCATCGAGGATCGAGTCGGAGATCTGATCGGCCATCTTGTCGGGATGGCCCTCGGTCACTGACTCGGACGTGAAGGTGAAACGGCTCACTGCTTGGTCTCCTTGTTGCTCTGGATCTCGGTCTGCGCCTCGGCTCCCCGGTCCGCGGCGCTGGGGCGCAGGGCCACCACGGCATCGATCACGGCGCGCGCCACGGCGCTTTTGTCGCTGAGGGGGACATCTTGGTCGATCCCGTCGGCTCCGACGAGCACCACCTGGTTGGTGTCGTGCTCGAAGCCGGTGCCGGGGGCGCTGACGTCGTTGCCGACGATCAGGTCGAGGCCCTTGCGCTCGAGCTTGCCCCGGGCGTTGACCCGCAGGTCATCGGTCTCGGCCGCGAAACCCACCAGCACCTGTCCGGCGGGCTTGTCGCGACCCAGGTCGACCAGGAAGTCGTGGGTGGGCTCGAGGGTGATGGTCGGGGGTCCGGCCGCCTTCTTGAGCTTGTCGGGGGCCGGCGAGGCGGGTCGGAAGTCGGCCACCGCGGCAGCCATGACGACCACGCCCATGGCCGGGGCCCGGGGAACGACCGCGGCCTGCATGTCGGCCGCGCTCTCCACCCTGACCACCTCGGCCACCCCGGGGGGCGGAGGTCGGTCCACCGTCGTCACGAGGGTCACGGCTGCGCCGCGAGCAGCGGCCTCGGCCGCGATCGCGTAGCCCTGCTTGCCCGAGGATCGGTTGCTGATGACCCGCACGGCGTCGATCCGCTCTCGGGTCCCGCCTGCGGTGACCAGCACCTTGGTACCGTCGAGGTCGCGGGCGCCGAGCGCCTGTTCGACGGCGGCGACGATCGTGGCCGGGTCGGCCAGGCGGCCGGCCCCCACGTCGCCCCCGGCCAGGCGGCCCTCCTCGGGCGGCACCACCAGGACCCCCCGACGGGTCAGGGTGGCCAGGTTCTCCTGGACGGCGGGCTGCTCCCACATCTCGGTGTGCATGGCCGGGGCCACCACCACCGGAGCCCGGGTGGCCAGCAGGGTGGCCGTGAGCAGGTCGCCGGAGCGGCCGGAGGCGTAGTCGGCCAGCAGGCGGGCGGTGGCCGGGGCCACCACCACCACATCCGCGCCCTGCCCGAGCCGGGTGTGGGGGATGGGGTCGGGCCCGTCGAACAGCGAGGTGGCGGCGGGCTCGCTGGCCAGGGCCGAGAACGTGGTCGCGCCCACGAAGCGCAGGGCACCGTCGGTGAGCACCGGGGCGACGTGGGCCCCGGCGTCGACCAGTCGACGGCAGACCTCGATGGCCTTGTAGGCGGCGATGCCTCCGGTGACGCCGAGCACGACGCGTCGGCCGGCCAGGGCCGGTGACGGAGGAGGGTCGGTGGTCACGGAGCGATCCGCAGGCGTCGGCGGGTGGGCCGACGCCGCCTCAGCTGGCGCCGTCGCCCTCCGCCTCGAGGGCGGCGGCATCGGCAGCAGCGGCGGCCTCGGCCGCGGCCATCTCGGCCAGCTCCTCCTCGGAGGGCGGGTCGACGGGGATGATCTTGTCGGCCGCGATCTCCTCGAAGGCGATCGACAGCGGCTTGCGGGCCACGCTGGTGACCTGCGGCGGGACCAGGGTCCCGAGCCCCTCGCCCAGCTGGCCGAAGTAGGAGTTGATCTGCCGGGCGCGGACGGCGCCCAGGGTGACCAGCTTGAACTTGGACTCCTCGGCCCGGGTGGTGAGGTCCTCGATCGCCGGGTTCATCATCGTGTTGTGCTGCCAGCTCACGGGGGCTCCCTCAGGTCTCGCTCGGGCGAACGACCACGCTACCCGTTCGGGGCCCCGCCACACGAACACACGGTCAGGCCCGGACCCGCTCCAGCACCTGGCCGGTCAGCGTCTCGACGGAGGTCGCGGTGGAGTCCAGCACCAGGTCGTAGGGCGCCAGGTCGGCGATGTCGATGCCGTAGTACGCCCGGTAGCGCTCGGCCTCGCTGGCCTCGCGACCGTCGTTCTGGGCGCGGGCCCGAGCCGGGTCGGAACCCTCCCGGGCCGCGACCCGGCGGGCCCGCTCGTCGGGATCGCAGGCCACCCACACCTTCAGGGCGGGGAGGCCCTCGTTGGCGGCGATCCAGCCGGCCAACCGGGACTCGAGGACGACGTCACCCTGCGCTCCCTGGCGGGCCAGGCGGGCGTCGAGCTCGATGTCGATGGCGGGGTCGGTCTCGGCCCGCGCCCCGAACTCGGCCAGCCCCAGGCCGTGCTCCGCAGCCAGGGAGCGGAAGACCTGCCCCCCGTCCACGTGGTCGAGCCCCAGCGTGGACGCCAGCGTCCGGGCCAACGTGCTGGTGCCGGAGCCCGGGAGCCCCGACAGCGTCAGCAGCACCTCAGCGGCCCGGAGCGACGTCGCGCCGGGGCGCGCGCTCCTGGGCACCGGCCGAGGCCGTGGGGGTCAGGGTCAGCTGAAGGCGGAGAGGAGGGCGGAGCGCTGCTGGGCGCCCAGTCCCTTGAGGGTGCGGCTCTCGGCGATGCCGATCTCCTCCATGGTGCGGCGGGCCTTGACCTTGCCGACACCGGGAAGCGATTCGAGCACCGCCAGCACCTTGGTCTTGCCCACGACGGCGTCGCCATCGGCCTGTCCGAGGACCTCGGAGAGGCTGAGGGAACCCATCTTGAGCTTTTCCTTCAGCTCGGCCCGTGCTTTGCGGGCGGCCGCGGCCTTGGCCAAGGCCGCGGTGCGCTGCTCGGGCGTCAGTTGTGGGGGCTGGGGCATGGACGAACCCTACTCCGGTGCACGTCACGGGACGTGTCAAACGCCACACCCCCCTTCGGGCTAGGCCGAGGCCACGGCGGCGGCCACCGCGGCGGCCGCGGCGTGACGGTCCTCGGCCGCGGGCACCGTGCGCCCGACGACGAGCAGGTCGGCGCCGGCCGCGGCCGCGTCGCCGGGGGTGGCGGCGCGCTGCTGGTCGTTGTCGTCGTCGCCAGGGAGGCGGATGCCGGGCACGGCCTTCACCATGGCCGGGGCGAGGGTGCGGGCCTCCTCGAGGTCCCCGGCCGCGCAGACCACGCCGCCGCACCCGGCCTCCATGGCCACGGTCAGGCGCTTGCCCAGGATGTGGTCGGGCGCGCCCCTGTCACTGGTGAGGATGGTGACCGCCAGTGAGGTGGGGACGGGGAGGTCGGCGGCCTCGGCGCCCTCGCGCAACCCCTGGTCGCCGGCGCGGAGCATGTCGCGCCCGCCGAAGGCGTGCATGGTCACGTACGAGGCGCCCAGCGCGCCGAGCACCTTCGACGCCTTGTGCACGGTGGTCGGGATGTCGTGCAGCTTCAGGTCGACGAACACGTCGTAGCCCAGGTCGCGGAGCGGGGCGATGATGTCGGGGCCGACGGCGCTGTAGAGCTCGAGGCCCACCTTGGCCACGCCGAACCAGGGCCGCAGCTCCATGGCCAGCCGGGTCGCCTCGACCATGTCGTCGCGGTCGAGGACCAGCGCCAGGCGGCTGCGGAGGTCCTCGTCCACCTCGGGAGCGGTGCTGGGTGCGGTCATCTCAGGCCTCCGGTGAGCTCAGCCACCGACGAGATCCCCCGACGGCGGCACCAGTGTTCCAGGTCGCGCCGCACCCTCGAGGGAGCCCGCGGATCGGCGAAGGTCGCGGTGCCGACCTGCACCGCGCAGGCACCGACCAGCATCAGCTCGACGGCGGTGGCGGCGTCGACCACGCCCCCGACGCCGACGATCGGGACCTCGGGGTGGGCGCGGTGGACGTCGTGGACGACGCGGACGGCCACCGGGTGCAGGGCCTGGCCCGAGAGCCCGCCACCCCGCTCCCCCGCCCCGAGGCGGTAGGTCCGGGCGTCGGGGTCGATGGCCATGCCCATGAGCGTGTTGACCAGGGTGACGGCCTCGGCCCCGGCATCGGTCGCGGCGCCGGCCACCTCGACGACCCGGGACGTGTTGGGGCTGAGCTTGGCCCAGCGGGGACGGGCACAGGGGGCGGTGGCCGTCACCACCTCCGCCGTCGCCTCGGGATCGTGGGCGAAGAGGTCCCGACCGGACTCGGTGTTCGGACACGACAGGTTGACCTCGACCGCCACCACGGCCGCCGGGGCCGCGGCGAGGGCCTCGGCCGCCCGCCGGTAGTCGTCGATCGAGCGGCCCCAGATGCTGGCCACCACCCGGGCCCCGGTCGCCGCCAGCGCGGGCAGCTCGTCGGCCAGCCAGGCGGCCACACCGGGTCCCTGGAGCCCGACGCTGTTGAGCATCCCGGCCGGCGCGGCGTGGACCCGGGGGGCGGGGTTCCCGGGCCAGGGGTCGGCCGACAGGGACTTGACCACCACCGCACCCAGCTCGTCGAGCGGCTGGTAGGCGGCCAGCTCGGCCCCGTGGCCCGCCGTCCCCGACGCCGTCATCACCGGGTTCGGGAGCCGCACCGACCCCACCGACACCCCCATGTCGACCGACGGCAGATCCCCGTCCCGACGCCGCCTCCTCACCGATCCCCCCTGCAACCTTGTACGGAACGCGGCCACATGCGCCCACTTCCGTCCAAAGTTCGAGGCAGGCGCAGCGACTTTGTACGGAACGCGGCCACATGCGCCTGATTCCGTCCAAGGTTGGAGGGGGCCGCCACGGTCAGCCGCGGGCGCCGTCGGCGTGGATGGACTGGAGGGAGCGGACCCGGAGGGGGTGGGTCCGGCGCTCGGCCATGCCCTCGGCCGCAGCCCGGGCCGCGGCTGCGGTGGTGAGGATGGGGATGCCGGCCACGCCCGCCTCGCGGCGGATGTAGGCCCCGTCGGCCCGGGGCCCGCGGCCTCGGGGGCTGTTCACCACGAGGGTGCAGGTGCCGTCGCGGATGATGTCGACGGCGGTGCGACCCTCGTCCTCGCCCAGCTTGCCCAGCGTCTCGGCCACGGGGATCCCCTCGGCCTGGAGGTGGGCGGCGGTGCCGGAGGTGGCGGCCAGGGTGAACCCCAGCTCCACCAAGCGCCGGGCGGCGACGGTCCCCCCGGCCTTGTCCCGGTCGGCCAACGAGATGAAGGCGCAGCCCTCGGTGGGCAGCTTGTCGCCCGCCGCGGTCTGGCTCTTGGCGAACGCCAGCCCGAAGGTCTCGTCGATGCCCATGACCTCGCCGGTCGAGCGCATCTCGGGGCCCAGCACCCGGTCGGCGTCGGGGAAGCGGTTGAAGGGCAGCACCGCCTCCTTGATGGCCACGTGGCCCGTCACCGGCGGTCGGAGCAGGCCCTCGTCGCGGACCTCGGCCAGCGAGGCCCCCACCATCAGCCGGGCCGCCACCTTGACGAGGGGCACCCCGGTGGCCTTGGCCACGAAGGGCACGGTGCGACTCGCCCGGGGGTTGGCCTCGATGACGTAGACGTCGAAGCGGTCGGGGCCGCCGTCGGGGTCGGTCTCGGTCCGCACCGCGAACTGGACGTTGATCAGGCCGACCACGCCGAGGGCCTCGGCGATCTGGCGGGTGTGGTTCTCGATCGCCAGCACCGTGTCGGCGGTCAGCGAGTAGGGCGGGATGGCGCAGGCCGAGTCCCCGGAGTGGACCCCCGCCTCCTCGACGTGCTCCATGACCGCGCCGATCACGACGTCTCCGGTGGTGTCGCGCAATGCGTCGACGTCGACCTCGGTGGCGTCCTCCAGGAAGCGGTCGACCAGCACCGGCCGGTCGGCGGAGAGCCCGCCCTCCCGTCCCAGCGACCCGAAGCCGCTGAGCTCGGCCATCGCTCGACGCAGCTGGTCGTCGTCGTAGACGATCTCCATGGCCCGCCCGCCCAGCACGTAGCTGGGGCGGACCAGGGCCGGGTAGCCGATGTCGGCCGTGGTCGCCAGGGCGGCCTCGATGGTGACCGCGGTGCCGCCGGGGGGCTGGGGGATGGCGAGGGAGTCGCACAGCGCGTTCCAGCGGTCGCGGTCCTCGGCCAGGTCGATGGAGGCCGGGCTGGTGCCCAGGACGAGGGCCGGGTCGAGGTCGTCGGCCAGCTTGAGCGGGGTCTGGCCGCCCAGGCTGACGATCACGCCCCGCAGGTCGCCGTGGGCGGACTCGGCCCGGACGACGGCGTCGACGTCCTCGGTGGTGAGGGGCTCGAAGTAGAGGCGGTCCGAGGTGTCGTAGTCGGTGGAGACGGTCTCGGGGTTGCAGTTGACCATGATCGTCTCGAAGCCGGCGTCGCGGAGGGCGAAGCTGGCGTGGACGCAGCAGTAGTCGAACTCGATGCCCTGGCCGATGCGGTTGGGGCCCGAGCCCAGGATGATCACCTTGGGC
>JBBSME010000096.1:0-11855 GCA_038233335.1 Acidimicrobiales bacterium
CGACGCCGAGGCCCTGCGCGGCGACCTGCGGCGCTTCGCCGAGGGCCAGCGAGTGCGGGCCGCCGCCGCGCCGGCCCCGGCCCGGTCCGGCGACGCCACCGTGGTCGGCGCAGCCGTCGCCGGGGCGGGCGCCGGAGCGATTGCGGCCCGGTCCGGCGGCGCCGACACCCTCCCCCCCGAAACCGCACCACCGACAGGACCCGAGCCCGAGTACTCCGAGGCTCGCCGTTCACGGACCGGCTGGTTCGTCCTGTTGCTGGTGGTGGCTCTGGCCCTCCTCGGCGGCCTGCTCTTCGCCTTCGCCTCCACCCTCGGGATCGGCGACCGATCGAGCGGCGTCGAGGTACCAGACGTGACCGACGAGTCGGCCGACGCCGCCAGGCTGCTGTTGATCCAGGCCGGCTTTGAGGTCGACACCACCAGCCGGGAGCCCAGCACCACCGTCCCGCTCGACGGGGTGATCAGCCAGGACCCGGCCGGGGGCCAGACCGCGGAGGAAGGCACCACGGTGCGCCTGATCATCTCGACCGGGGAACCGCCGACGGCCCAGGGCGACCTGCCGGATGTGGAGGGGCTCTCCCTGGAGGAGGCGACCACCCTCGTCAGGGGAGCGGGCTTCGACCAGATCAGCGTCGAGCGCCAACAGAGCGCCGACGTGGCCGAGGGCGATGTCATCCGCCAGAGCCCGGCGGCCGGGCCGCTCCCGGTCGACACCGCCATCGAGCTGACCATCTCCGAGGGTCCACCGCCGACCACGGCGCCGCCCCCGAGCACGCGGGCGCCCACCACCAGCCCGCCCACCACCAGCCCGCCGACCACCGAGGCCCCTACGACCGAGGCGCCGACCACGACCGAGGCCCCGACCACGACCGAGGCCCCGACCACGACCGAGGCCCCGACCACGACCGAGGCCCCGACCACGACCGAGGCGCCGACCAGCAGCTCGTCGACGACGACCACCACCACCACCACCACCACCACCACGCCCTGATCTGATCCGGCTCCGATCCCTCCACCCGGAGACGGAGCCGGTCTACTGTTCGCGGCAGGCGTCGGGCAGTCCGACGGTGGAGGAGGGAGTCCCACCATGCTGGGGTCAGGAACGCTCGCCCAGGTCCCCATGCCCTTCACCCCATCGGGTGCAGCGCCGAGCCTGGTCGTCGCCTTCGTCCTGCTGGACATCGCGATCATCCTGGTCGCCGCCCGCCTGGTCGGCGCAGTGGCCCGCAGGGTCGGCCAGCCCGCAGTGGTGGGCGAGATCATCGCCGGGATCCTGCTCGGGCCCTCGCTCCTCGGTCCCACGTTGTTCAAGCTGTCCAACCCGCCGGACTTCCTCCACTGCGACCTGACCAACCCGGCCATCGTGGACGGCAGCCCGTTCGTGGCCAGCGTCTCGTCCTGCCTGTTCCCGGCTCAGGCTCGCGGGACCCTCGGGATCCTGGGCCAGATCGCGCTCATCTTCTTCATGTTCCTCGTCGGGGTCGAGGTCAACGCCCGGTCGCTCAAGGGCAAGGAGAAGGGGATCGGCCTGGTGGCCGTGGGGGCGGTGGCGCTCCCGGTCCTGCTGGCCTTCGTGATCAGCCCGATCCTGTGGACGGCGGACTTCGTCCCCGACTTCGGCACCGCTGACTCGCCCAACCGCCTCGGCTTCACGCTCTTCGTCGGTGCGCTGCTGTCGGTCACCGCCTTCCCGGTCATGGCTCGCATCCTCCAGGAGAAGGGGCTCACCACCAGCTCGATGGGGGCCATCGGCATCGCCTCGGCCGGCGCGGTGACGGTGCTGATGTTCCTCCTCATCGCCACCGCTGACGGGGTGGCCAAGGAGAAGAGCCTGGCCTCGATCAGCCAGGTCTGGGTGATCACCGCCATCTACATCGCGGTGATGCTGCTCGGGGTCAAGCGCCTGCTGGCCCCGCTGGGACGGGCCTACGCCAAGACAGGCACGCTCAGCCCCGACACCTTCGCCATCTTCGTGGGCGTCGCCATCGCGTCGGGCTACGCCGCCGACCGCATCGGCGTGAACGTGATCGTGGGCGGGTTCATGGCCGGGCTGGTCATCCCCGAACCCCGACCTCAGCTGTGGCGGGACCTGTCCGGCCGCATCGGCGACCTCACCGCCATCGTGCTGCTCCCCATCTTCCTGGCCTTCAGCGGCCTGGCCACCGACTTCACCAAGCTGTCGGTGGCGGCCCTGCCGGGCATCGCCGCCCTGCTGGTCGCGGCGGTGGTCGGCAAGCTGGCCGGGGGGGCGATCTTCGCCAAGCTGGGTGGGCTGAGCTGGGCCCAGGGCACCGTCATCGGCGTCCTCATGAACTGCCGGGGGCTCCTCGTGTTGGTCGCCGCGCTGGTGGCCGTGCAGGCCGGAGCGATCAGCCCGCTCCTCCAGCTGGGCGGCGTCGTCGTCGCCCTGGTGACCACGGCCATGACCGGCCCCTTGTTCGACAAGGCCCTGCTCCGCGTCCCGGTCGAGGGCGAGGACGAACAGGTGGACGAGCCCGCGTCCTGAGGTGCGCCGGGCCCCGGGGCTCGTGGGGCCAGGCCGCCAGCCATGTGGTCTGGGAGAGGGGGGTGGTGTCCCCGGCTCCACCGCGCTCACCCCCGTGCGGTCGGGTCTATCATCCGCTGCGTCGAGCTCCGCCGTGGGGCCAGGGGCGACCGAGCGCACGGGAGGGGACATGGGATCCACACCACGGGACCAGGTGGAGGAGGCGTCGCGATGACCGATGGCTCCACCATCAGCATCAACAGCTCGACGCTGGCCGAGGCCATCCCCGACCCCAGCGGCGCACCCACCCCCGGGGACCTCACCGACGGCCTCATCGCCACCGACATCTGGACCGACCAGATGGTCGCCGACGCCGGGATCCCGATCCACGACGTCCCCTTCGTCTCGATCGGCGGCGGCATCGGCAGCTTCGTCATGGCCGACTTCCTGCGCATCGCCGGCATGCCGGCCAGCAGCATGCGGGTGCTCACCAACCTCGACCGGCCGTGGCAGACCTACGAGTACCTAGCCACCATGTCCCAGATCCCCCGGGGCGAGCGCCTCCGCTCCGACTCGCAGTCGATGCCCGACAACATCTGGGGCTTCCCGTCCTACGCCTTCCGCGAGGCATGGAACGACAAGGCCTTCGCCCCGGTCTGGAACGTGCTCACCGAGCCGATCCTCAACGACTACTGGACCCCCCGGGCCGGCCAGGTGTTCGAGTCGATGGAGCGCGAGGGTCATCGGATCGGGTACTGGAACATGGTCTCCCAGGGCCAGGTCCGCATGGTCCGCCGCCGCTACGGCGGGGGGTACTTCGTGATCCTCACCCCTCCGGCGGGCACCACCCCGACGAAGCGGGTGGCGTTCCGCTGCACCTACGCCCACATCTGCGTGGGCTACCCGGGCGTGGCCTTCCTGCCCGACCTCCAGCAGTACCGGAGCACCTACGGCGACTACGTGCGGGTCGTGAACTCCTACGAGCCCCACGAGCACGTCTACGAGGAGCTTCGCCGCCGTCCCGGCCTGGTCATGATCCGGGGCAACGGGATCGTGGCCTCCCGGGTCCTCCAGCGCCTGATCGAGGACCGCGACCGCTACGGCCTCCAGACCCAGATCCTGCACCTGTTCCGCACCTACCGGACCGAGAGCTTCGGCCCGACGATCTTTGAACGCCGCAAGGCCCGCAACGGCTGGATCTACCAGGGCTTCAACTGGCCCAAGTCAGCCTGGGGTGGCGCCAACAAGCGGAAGTTCGAGAAGCTGGAGGGCGAGGAGCGCGCCGCCTACTACAAGCGCCTCGCGGGCACGACCACACCGGCCCGCAAGGACTGGAAGGAGCAGCTGGCCCGGGGCCGGGCCGAGGGCTGGTACCGCACCTACATCGGCACGGTCGACAGCGTGGTCCCCAGCGAGGACGGCACCCTCGTGACCCGGGTGCAGGCCAAGGACGGCAGCGTGCTGCAGGTCCCGGCCCACTTCATCATCGACGCCACCGGCCTCGAGGCCAACATCCGCGAGCACCGGCTGCTGGCCGACCTCCTCGACCACGGCGGCGCCCAGCTCAACCCGCTGGGCCGCCTCGACGTCGAGCGCCACTTCGAGGTACGCGGCGCCCAGAGCGGGGTGGGCACCGCCTACGCCATGGGCACGATGACCCTCGGCGCCTACTTCGCCGGCGTCGACACCTTCCTCGGGCTCCAGTACTCCGCCCTGCGGATCGCCGACGACCTGGCCCAGCGCGGGTTCGTCGACAAGATCGGTCCGCTGCGCAGCGCGTCGCAGTGGTGGAGGTGGGCCCGGCACCGACCCCTCCCCGGAGGCTGATCGGGGCGGACCAGCGGTCTCGGGATGGCCGCCGCTCCCGTGCTCAGGCGGGCGCGGCGACGGCCAGGAACGTGCGCAGCAGGTCGTGGCCGCCGACCGACAGGATCGACTCGGGGTGGAACTGCACGCCCTCGGTGGGGGCCTGCCGGTGGCGGAGCCCCATCACCACCCCGTCGTCGCTCTCGGCGGTGATCTCCAGGACGGCGGGCACGCTGGACCTCTCCACCACCAGCGAGTGGTATCGCGTGGCCTCCAGGGGGTCCGGCAGCCCGGCGAACACCCCCTCGCCGCGATGCGACACCAGCGAGGTCTTGCCGTGCATCACCTCGGGGGCCCGCACCACCCGGCCGCCGAACACCTCGCCGATGCACTGGAGGCCCAGGCACACCCCCAGGAGCGGCAGGCGGGCCTCGGTGCAGCCCGCCACCACCTCGTTGGAGATGCCGGCGTCGGCGGGGGTGCCGGGACCGGGTGAGATGAGCACGCCGTCGGGTCGCCGAGCCAGCGCCTCGGCCGCGGTGAGCTCGTCGTTGCGCACCACCTCGGGCTCCGCCCCCAGCTCACCCAGGTACTGGACCAGGTTGTAGACGAAGGAGTCGTAGTTGTCGACGACCAGGATGCGGGGCCCCATGGGCCTCCGAGGATAGGCCCCGCACGGGACCGACCGATCCGGGTTCGCGCCCCGGACGTGGTGCGGCGGTGGCGGGCGCTGACGCAAGGGTCGCCGAGCCGATCCCCTATCCTCCGGGCCATGGCCGATCCCACACCCGACGACGAGACCGGCGTGGATCCTGAGGCCGTCGTCGATGACGACGGAGAGCCCACGCCCGAGGCCGAGGCGGACGCCGGCGACGCCGCACCCCCCAAGGCCAAGGCGCCGGCCGACCCCCAGGCCGACGTGGCCGCCCGGCGGGCCGCCACCAAGGCCCGGATGGACGCCCACAGGGGCTCCGCACCGTCGAAGGCCACCGCCGACGACCCCACCGGGGCCAAGGCCCGCCGCCGCGGGAAGGCCGACGCCAAGGGCAAGGCGGAGTCCATGGGCAAGGCCAGCGCCGCGGACCCCACCGGCACCAAGGCCCGCCGCGAGGAGGCCACCACGACGAAGAAGGTGCCCCGGCCGTCGAAGCGGACCGGTGGCACCGTTGACCCGAAGGCGGCCCGCACCACCGCCGCCCGCAGCGGCAACCCCAAGAAGGTGGCCGAGGCCACCAGCGAGTCCAGCCGCTACACCGCGCCCATCCCCCGGTCGCAGCTGGAGAGCCCGACCTGGGTGCCGGTCCTCATGTTCGGCCTGCTGGCCGTGGGCATGATCGTCATCTTCATGACCTACGTGCTGTGGGAGGGCCGGCCTCTTGCCCTGGGCGTGGGGCTGGCGTGCATCCTGGGCGGCATCCTGGCCGCCACCCAGTACCGCTGACCCTCTGACCTGGAGTTCTGCCCGCCACGCGCCGACGTCGACGGGGTCGGAACGGTGAACGAGGGGCATCTCCCCGGTGACCCAGGAGTTACACCGATGTGACTCTCCCCAGGGTTGTCCACACCTGGGGACAACCATCGGGGGCGGATCCACCCGACGTGCGGGTGCCGTCAGATGTCGGTCGGCGTCATCAGGTCCATCTCGTCCATGCAGTGCCGCGGCGGTTCCGGGTCCTCGTCGACCGCCGCGGTCATCCGCACCTCGGTGCCGCACAGCGAGCAGCGGTAGACCAGCTTCACCTTGCGGAGCTCACCGACCGGCGGCGGCTCCGGCACCGGCCGGGTGAACCCGGCCAGCATGGCCACGCCGACGCGCATGAAGAGCAGCGCGGCCCCCAGGGCAAGGATGATCCGAACGACGTCCCACATGAGATGAACCGGCGCGAACCGGCCCCCTCACCCTACGACCGTGCGGCGCGTCGCCAGCGGTCGGCGAGGTGGCTCAGCCGATGCGCTCGATGATCGTGGCGTTGGCCAGGCCGCCGCCCTCGCACATGCTCTGGAGGCCGTAGCGGCCGCCGCTGCGCTCCAGCTCGTTGAGCAGGGTGGCCATCAGCTTGGCGCCCGATGCCCCGAGCGGGTGGCCCAGGGCGATGGCGCCGCCGTTGACGTTGACCTTGTCGATGTCCGCGCCCAGCTCCTTGCGCCAGGCCAGCACGACCGAGGCGAAGGCCTCGTTGATCTCGAACAGGTCGATGTCGTCGATCGAGAGGCCGGCCTTCTCGAGGGCCTTCTGGGTGGACGGGATGGGCCCGGTCAACATGGTGACCGGATCGACGCCGGCCAGGGCGAAGGTGTGGAACTTGGCCCGGGGGGTGAGCCCCAGCTCGGCCGCCTTCTCCTCGCTCATGATGAGCACGGCGGAGGCACCGTCGGTGATCTGGGAGCTGTTGGCCGCGGTGACCCGCCCGCCCTGCTCCTCGGGCACGAAGGCCGGCTTCAGCTTGGCCAGGCTCTCCATCGAGGAGTCGCGGATGCCCTCGTCGGCCGAGACGATCTCGTCGGTCTCGATGAGCTCGCCGGTCTCCTTGTCGCGGGGCTTGGCCGCCACCGGGACGATCTCGTTGTCGAAGCGACCCTCGTCGCGCGCCCGGGCCGCGTTCTGCTGGCTCCGCAGGCCGAACTCGTCGAGGTCCTCGCGGGTGAGCTCCCAGCGGTCGGCGATGACCTCGGCCGACACGCCCTGGGGCACCAGGCCCTTCATGCCGTAGTGCTCCTCGTCGGCGTAGCGGGCGAAGGCCTCGGGGCCGACGGGGAAGCTGCCGGGGGTGACCGAGGCGCCCATCGGGGTGGTGGACATGACCTCGACGCCGGCGGCCACGACCACGTCGTAGGCACCGGCCATGACGCCCTGGGCGGCGAAGTGCACGGCCTGCTGGGACGAGCCGCACTGGCGGTCGACGGTGGTGGCGGGCACGGTCTCGGGCCAGCCCGCGGCCAGCACGGCGTTGCGGCCCACGTTGAGGCTCTGGTGGCCCACCTGCATCACGCAGCCGGTGATCACGTCGTCGACGAGGGCGGGGTCGAGCTTGTTCCGCTCGGCCGTGGCCTTCAGGACCTCGGCCAGCAGGTCGGCCGGGTGCCAGCCCGAGAGCTTGCCGTTGCGCTTGCCTCCGGGGGTCCGGACGGCGTCGACGATCACTGCGGTGGGCATGGGGTCACCTCGGGGTGGAACCGGTCCGACGACCGGTGTCGGCCGGTGGAGCCGTGAGGCCCGCGCCGGGGCGGTACTAGACCGCTCGGTCAAGAGTCTGTCGCCCCGGCACGGGGGGCCGCAACCCCGAGCGGACGCTCTCTGGCGCGGTCGCGGGACCACGCCTTGCCCGGGTCTGCTATGTCATGGGTCACCAAACGGGAGCCACGAGGTACCACGACCATGCCGACCAGTGCCGAGCTCGACGCCATCGTCGAAGGCCAGACCGCGTCCAACCTGTTCGCTGCGACCGCGGCCCGCATCCCCGACCGGGTCGCGCTGCGCTGGAAGGACGACGACGACACGTGGGGGGAGTGGACCTTCGCCCAGCTGGCCGACCTGGCCTGTCGCGCCGCCGCGGGCATGGCCGCGGCCGGGGTGGGCCACGGGGATCGAGTCGTCCTCATGGTGCGCAACATCCCGCACTTCCACGTGCTCGACCTGGCCGCCACCCTGTGCGGGGCCACCGCGGTGTCGATCTACAACTCCTCCTCCACCGACCAGGTCACCTACCTGGCCGGTCACTGCGGGGCCAGCTACGGGTTCGTGGAGGATGCCGGCTTCTTCGACCGCTTCGACCGCAGCACCCTGCCGGCCCTCAAGACCCTCGGCGTGATCAAGCCCGAGGGCACCGAGCCCGACACCACGTGGGACGACCTTTTGGCCCACGACCCGGTCGACCTGGACGAGGCCGCGGCCATCGCCCAGCCCGAGGACCTGGTGACGATCATCTACACCTCGGGCACCACCGGGCCGCCCAAGGGCGTGATGCTCACGCACCACAACGTGACCTGGACCGCGGAGTCGCTGCGCCAGGCCTTCGCCATGGACGACCTGACCGGGATGCGCCTGGTCTCCTACCTCCCGATGGCCCACATCGCCGAGCGGGCGACCAGCCACTACTCGATGCTCGCCTTCGGCTACGAGGTCACCTGCTGCCCCGACCCGGGCGACATCGCGTCCTACCTGGGCGAGGTGCGACCGCAGATCATGTTCGGTGTGCCCCGGGTGTGGGAGAAGATCCACTCCAAGGTGATGGCAGCCATCACCGCGGATCCGGAGAAGGGCAAGCAGTTCAACGACGCTATCGAGGCCGGTGGTCCGATCGCCCTCAAGGTGGCGTGGGAAGAGGCATCGAAGGAGGAGCAGGAGACCTACGCCTTCCTCGACGAGACCGCCTTCTCCGGTGTGCGGCAGATGTTGGGCCTCGACCAGCTCGAGGTGGCCATCACCGGCGCGGCCCCGATCCCGCCCGACCTGCTCACCTGGTACCGGGCCATCGGCGTGCCCATGTCGGAGATCTACGGCATGAGCGAGAACACCGGTCCCATGTGCTGGGCGCCGTACAAGATCAAGCCCGGCACCGTCGGGCCGGCCGTGCCCGGCCTGGAGGTGGCCCTGGCCGAGGACGGCGAGATCATCTGCCGGGGCGGCCTCGTGTTCCAGGGCTACCTGGACCAGCCGGACAAGACGGCCGAGGCCCTCGACGACGACGGCTGGCTCCACTCCGGCGACATCGGCGAGCTCGACGACGACGGCTACTTCAAGGTGGTCGACCGCAAGAAGGAGCTGATCATCACCGCCGGGGGCAAGAACATCAGCCCGGCCAACCTCGAGGCCGAGCTCAAGTCCATCCCGCTGGTGGGCCAGGCCTGCGCGATCGGCGACAAGCGGCCGTTCGTCGCCGCACTGGTCGTGCTGGACGGCGACGAGGCTCCGGTGTGGGCCGAGCGCCACGGGCTGGGCGACCTGTCGCTCGCCGAGCTGGCCGAGCACCCCGACGTGATCGCCGAGATCGAGACCGGTCTGACCGAGGCCATGGCCGGCTTCAACAACGCCGAGAAGGTGAAGAAGGTGAAGGTGCTGGGTGAGGAGTGGCTGCCTGACTCCGACATGCTGACCCCCACCTCCAAGCTCAAGCGGCGCGGCATCCACAGCCGCTTCGCCGAGGAGATCGACGCCTTCTACGGGTGACGGTCACCTGACCGCCCGACCCCTCCTGCACCGCAAGGCCGGACGACCGAGGCCAGACTCACCCCTGGGCACCGTTCGGTGCCCGACCGCACAGGAGGCCCCCCCATGCCCGACGATCCACCCGAGACCACCGCGCCCGACGTCAGCGGCCTGAAGGCCCTCTTCCTCAGCTGCACCCTGAAGCGGTCGCCGGAGGAGTCACACACCGAGGGGCTGGCTCTGCTGTCCATGGAGATCATGCGCCGCAACGACGTGGATGTGGAGCTGATCCGCGTGGTCGACCACGACGTGGCCTCGGGCGTCTACCCGGACATGACCGAGCACGGGTGGGAGGCCGACGATTGGCCGGCGATCCAGAAGCAGGTGATGGCGGCCCACATCCTGGTCGTGTGCAGCCCGATCTGGCTGGGCGAGAAGTCCTCGATCGCCACCCAGGTCGTCGAGCGGCTCTACGCGTCGTCCGGAGACCGCAACGACCAGGGCCAGTCGGCCTACTACGGGCGGGTCGGAGGCTGCCTCGTCACCGGCAACGAGGACGGCATCAAGCACGTCTCCATGAGCGTCCTCTACGCCCTCCAGCACATCGGCTACACCATCCCGCCCCAGGCCGACGCGGGCTGGATCGGTGAGGCCGGCCCCGGGCCGTCCTACCTGGATGAGGGCTCCGGGGGCCGGGAGAACGACTTCACCCGCAAGAACACCACCTTCATGACGTGGAACCTCCTGCACCTGGCCAAGATGCTGCGCGACGCCGGCGGCGTTCCGGCTCACGGCAACCAGCGCGATGCGTGGGAGGACGGCGCCCGCTTCGACCTCCCCACTGTGAATGAGATGGACGAGTAGGGCGCTTCCGCTCGGGGCCCTCTCCTCGGCTGCGCCTCGGAGACCAACCGTCCTTCCCGCTCTTGCCGCCTCCTTCGTCGGCGGCGGGCCGCTCGGGCCCCGGCCTCGGCTTCGCCTCACCCTCCGGAGTACCGCCCGCGCGCCCAGCGGTGCATCCCCGAACTCGTCAGGTGCCGGTGAGGGAGGCGACGACGGGGGCGAAGTCGGCGGCCTTGTCGCCGGGGATGACGTGGTAGCTGTAGCCCCAGCGCTCCCGGCGCTGGTGCAGTGACTCGGCCACCTCGCCGGCCGCGCCGACCAGGGCCAGCGGGCTGGCCCGGAACGATGCCTCGTCGGTGCCGAACAGCTCGGCCATGACCCCGGGGAGCGACGCGTCCTCGGTCAGCTCGGCCGCGGCCAGCCAGGCGTTGATCTCCAGGTCGTCGAAGCGGTCGCCGGCGCCCTCGCGGACCCAGCCCACCTTCTCGTCGATGCGCTCGGGGGCGGCATCTTGGGCCGCGTCCTGATCGATCTCCCCGGAGTGGATGGAGGCGTTGACCCCGACGATGTCGGCCGTCTTCCCCGCCCAGCGCAGGAGGCGGGGGGCGCCGCCGCCCACCAGGATCGGCGGTCCGCCGGGACGGTGCGGGGCAGGAGTGCCGTCCAGGTCGGTGATCTCGTAGTGGTCGCCGCGGAACGAGAACGGAGACTCGGCCCACAGGCCTCGCAGCACGGCGGCGTGCTCCTGGAGCCGTGACACCCGCACCCCGGCCCGGTCCATGGGGATGCCGGAGCGGTCGTAGTCGGCCTGCTTCCAGCCGGCCCCAAGGCCCACCTCCAGGCGACCCTCGGAGATCACATCCACCGTGGCCAGCTCCCGGGCCAGCGTCGCCGGGTGGCGGAAGTCGCAGTCGAACACGAGGGCGCCGACGTTCAGGGTCGAGGTGGCGGCGGCGAAGGCGGCCAGCGCGGCGATGGGCCCGGGCCCCTCGTCGAAGTGGTCGGGTACGAACACCGTCGAGTAGCCGAGGGCCTCGACCTCCCGGGCGGTGTCGAGCCACGTCAGCCCCGGGAAGGGAGCGTGCAGCTCGGTGGCGAAGCGGAACCGTCGGGGATGGGCCATGACCCGGAGTCTGGCCCAGCCTCGTCCGGCAGGCGACGGGCCCACCAACTAGAACAGGTTCTACCGACGCGCTGTCGGCACCAGGGGCGAACGAGAGGAACCTCACCATGGCCATCCGCGTGATCCAGTGGTCGACCGGCACCGTCGGCATCCACGCCGTGCCCGGCATCGCCGCCCACCCCGACCTGGAGCTGGCCGGGCTCTGGGTCCACTCCGACGACAAGGCGGGCCGCGACGCGGGTGAGATCTGCGGCGGCCCCCCGCTCGGCGTGATCGCCACCCAGGACGGCGACGCCCTCCTCGCCTCCGATGCCGAGGTCGTCTGTTACATGGCCAGCAGCGACATCCGCCCCGACGAGGTCGTCGACGACCTGTGCCGGATGCTGGCCATGGGCAAGAACGTGATCAACACCTCGTTCGTGCCGCTGCTGTACCCGAAGGTGGCCGGCGAC
>JBBSME010000097.1:0-11771 GCA_038233335.1 Acidimicrobiales bacterium
CGGTCCGACTGGCGGGCCGCATCCCCCGGGAGGGACCAGCGATGGCCAACGACCACCCCTACGCCGATCGCTACGGGGTCAACCGTCGCATCCCCACCCACGGTCGGCCGCGCGCCGAGGTCCTGGCCGAGCTGGAGGCCATGGCCACCGAGGAGGACAAGGCCTGGGAGTCGGGCAAGTGCTCCGGCACCATGTACTGCGGTGACCACGAGCACTACGACTTCCTGAACGACGCCTTCGGCCTCTACGCCCACGTCAACGCCCTGCAGCGCGACATCTGCCCCAGCCAGACCCGCTTCGAGGGCGAGATCATCGCCATGACCCTCGACATGCTCCACGCCGGTGACATCCCCGACGGGGACCCGGCCGGCATCGTCACCACCGGCGGCACCGGCAGCATCCTCCACGCCCTCCTCGCCTACCGGGACCACGCGGCCCAGACCCGGGGCGTGACCCGTCCCAACTTCGTGAAGCCCGAGACCGGCCACCCGGCCTTCGACAAGGCCTGCCACCTGTTCGGCATCGAGATGCGCATCGCCCCCATCGATCCCGAGACGACCCTGGTCGACGTGGCCGCGATCGCTGAGCTGATCGACGACCAGACCATCGCCATCATGGGCTCGGCCTGCAACTACGGCTACGGCACCATCGACCCGATCTCCGAGCTGTCCGACCTCGCGCTGGAGAAGGGCGTCGGGCTCCACGTCGACGGCTGCCTGGGCGGGTTCATCCTGCCGTGGGGCCAGGAGCTGGGCTGGGACATCCCCACCTTCGACTTCCGCCTCCCGGGTGTCACCAGCATCTCGGCCGACACCCACAAGTACGGCTACGGCTTCAAGGGCTCCTCCGTCCTCGCCTTCCGCGCCAAGGCCCTGCGCAACAGCCAGTACTTCTTCCTCACCGGGTGGACCGGCGGAAAGTACTGCTCACCGGGCATGGAGGGCTCCCGCTCCGGCGGCGCGCTGGCCTCGACCTGGGCGGCCATGGTCACCATCGGTCGAGAGGGGTACCTGGGCTACGCCCGGGCCATCTTCGAGGCCGCCGATCGGATGAAGGCCGCGGTGCGGAGCCACCCCGAGCTGCGGATCATGGGCAACCCCACGTTCTGCTTCAGCTTCACCAGCGACGAGTTCGACATCTACCACGTCAACGACGCCATGCGGGGCAAGGGCTGGCGCTTCAACGGCCAGCAGTACCCCAACGCCATCCACATGGCCGTCACCCGACCCCAGACCCAGGACGGCGTGGTCGAGACCTTCGAGGCCGACCTGGCCGAGGCCGTGGTCTACGCCAAGGAGCACGCCGGCGAGTCGCCCATGAGCGCCGCCATCTACGGCGGCGTGGCCGGCGGGCTCGACGACGAGGCCGACGAGTTCATCCGCTCGGTGATGGGCGACATGATGGACCGCCACCAGTCGGTGCCGGCCAAGGACTGAGGGCTTCATCGACGCCGGACCTCAGGGTCGTCTCCTCTTGGTGGTCGCCCGGATCGACACACGAGTCACCAGGTGTCGATGTTGGGGCGACGGGGGCGGTCGGCGGGGATGGGGGCCGCTAGCAGGGCGGTGGTGATCCACCGACGGGTGTCGGCCGGGTCGATCACGTCATCGATCTCGAACTGGGCCGCGACGTTGATGCCCTTGCCGTGCTCGTAGGCGGCCGCCACCATCGAGTCGAACAGCTCCTGTCGAGCCTCGGGGTCGGTCTCGGCCGCCAGCTCGTCGCGGAAGCCGAGGCGGACGGCCCCCTCCAGACCCATGCCGCCCAGCTCGCCGGTGGGCCAGGCCACCACGAACTCGGGAGCCTTGAAGCTGCCGGCCGCCATGGCCTGGGCGCCCAGGCCGTAGGCCTTGCGCAGGATGACCGTGGCGCAGGGCACCGACAGGTTGGCGCCGGTGACGAACAGGCGGCTCATGTGGCGCACCGAGGCCGTCTCCTCCGACGCCGGTCCGACCATGAACCCAGGCGTGTCGCAGGCGAACAGCACGGGCAGGCCGTGGGCGTCGCAGAGCTGCAGGAACCGGGCCGCCTTGTCGGCCCCCTCGCTGTCGATGGCCCCGCCCAGGTGGGCCGGGTCGTTGGCCACCACACCGAGGGGCTTCCCGTCGATGCGGGCCAGTGAGGTGATCATCCCCGGGGCGAAGCCCTGTCGCAGCTCCATCCGCGAGCTGCTGTCGACGAGGGCGTCGAGCACGGCCCGGACGTCGTAGACCTTGAGCCGATCCTCGGGGACGAGGTGGCGGAGGGTGCGGGGATCAGCCGGGGCCACCGGCTCCATCGGGCCCTGGAAGTAGGTCAGGTAGCGGCGGGCGGCGTCGACGGCGGCCGCATCGTCGGCCACCCGCACGTCGACCACGCCGTTGGCGGCCTGCACGTCGATGGGTCCGATGTCGCCCGGGGCGAAGGTGCCGAGGCCGCCGCCCTCGATCATGGCCGGGCCGCCCATCCCGATGTTGGCGTCCTCGGTGGCGATGACCACGTCGCAACAGCCCAGGAGGGCGGCGTTGCCGGCGAAGCACCGGCCGGAGGCGATGCCGACCAGGGGGACCGTCCCCGACAGCCGTCCGAACAGGTTGAAGGCCAGGCAGTCGAGCCCCGACACGGTGGTGGTGTCGGTGTCGCCCGGTCGGCCACCGCCGCCCTCGGCGAAGAGCACGACGGGGAGGCTCTGACGCTCGGCCAGCTCGAACAGGCGGTCCTTCTTGCGGTGGTTCTGGAACCCCTGGGTCCCGGCCAGGACCATGTAGTCGTAGGAGGCGACCACGGCCCGGGCTCGGTCCTCGCCCACCGTCGCGGTGTTCACGGTGGCGAGGCCCCCGATGAGGCCGTCGGCCGGGGTGCGGGCGATCAGGTCGTCCAGCTCCCGCCGGCGGCGCTGGGCCGCGATCACCAGCGGGCCGTACTCGACGAAGGAGCCCTCGTCGACCAGGTCCTCGACGTTCTCCCGGGCGGTGCGCCGGCCCCGTCCGTGGACCTTGGCCACCGCCTCGGGTCGAGCCGCGTCGAGCCCCATCCCATGGCGATCGCGCACCTCGTCCAGATCGGCGCGCCCGGCCGCGCGGTCGACGGCCTGGGTGGTCGGCTCGGCGTCGGGGCCGCTGGCATCGGGGTCGATCGTGGCGATGACGTCTCCCGGGGCCACGGCACCGTCGACGGCCACGGCCACGGAGACGACGGTCCCTCCGGTCGTGGCCGTGACGTCGTGGTGCATCTTCATGGACTCGACCACGGCGATGACCTGACCGGCTCTCAGGACCTCCCCGGGGCCGACCCGGATCTCCACCACCTGCCCCTGGAGGGGGGAGGTCACCTGCAGCTCGTCGTTGCCAGACATCGGGGCGCAGGATGCCACGCTTCGTCCGAAGACCTGTAGTGGTCGGGGGTTGTGGGGTCCTGGCCCCAGGAATGCCGACCGGTTCGTCCGAGGATCAGGGGGTCTGGCCGTAGAAGCGGTGGGTGACCACCCGTCGAGCTCGTCGGGTGAGGCGCAGGTAGTGGTCGCGGAGCTCGGGGCCCGTGGTGTCGAGGGAGCGGGCCAGGGTGCCCAGCTCCTCCCCGGTGGGAAGGGCCTGCCGCGGCCGTCCGGCCACCAGGGTCCATCGGTTTCGGGCCCGTTCGCAGAAGGCGTGGGCCTCCGCCAGGGCGATGGCCTCCGGCGCGTCGAGGTGGCCCTGCTCCCGCAGCGCGGCGATGCCCGCTCCCGTCCGGGGCTCGCGGATGCCGTGCTCGAGCAGCAGCAGGGCCACGGTGAGCTCGATGTCGGACAGCGCTCCCGGCCCGAGCTTCAGGTGGAAGGTCGGATCCTCGCCGGCGGGCACGCGCTCGGTCTCGGCCCGAGCCTTGATCTGGCGGATGGCCCGGAGGTCCCCGTCGGACACCGGCCGCCAGACGGTCGGCGCCACTGACCCCACGACGGTGCGGGCCAGCTCGAGGTCGCCGACCAGGGGCTCGAGCCGCGACAGCGCCAGCCGCTTCCAGGGCTCGGCCCACCGCTCGATGTGGTCGGCGATGCCGGTCCGGCCCTGGACCAGGGGGGCGCTGCGGCCGCCGGGTCGGAGGTCCAGGTCCACCTCGAAGATGCGGTCGGCCGGTCCCGTGCCGAGGAGCACGCGTCGCACCGCCTCCCCGGCCCGGCCCGCCTCCTGGCGGCCGGCCTCGTCCTCGGCGCCGTGGGCCAGGAGCAGGTCGAGGTCGGAGGCGTAGCCCAGCCGGCCGCCGGCCAGCCGACCCAGGGCCAGCACCGCGAACGGCACCTGGGGGTCGGCCAGGGCGACCGCAGCCTCCACCGCGCCGTGGGCCACGGCGGCCAGGGCCGATCCGACCGCCTGCGGGTCGGCGTCGCCCAGGACGTCGGCCGCGCCGACTCGGGCCTGCTCCTGGCGGACGACGTGGAGCAGGGCATCCCGGCCGGTGGCGGCGTCCGCCCGGGAGGTGGCGGACCGCACCAGACGAGCCCGCACCTCGTCCTCGTCGGGCGTCGCCGGCCCGCGGAGCGAGCGCAGGACCTCGGGGGCGCGGCCCAGGTCCCGGGTGAGCGACGGGCTCGTCGCCGCCACCAGACACAGGCGCCGAGCCGTCTCGGGGGAGTCGCGGCAGGCGGCGGCGACGGCTCGAGCATCGGCGGCGACCAGCGTGCGCAGCGCCAGCAGGCCCCGGTCGGGGTCGGGGCCGATCGAGAGCCAGTCGAGGAGGAGGGGCAGCGTCTGGGCCATGAGCCGCGAGGTGCGTGTGAGCCCCCGGGTCAGCTCGATGACGGCTTGACGGGTGCGCTCCGCATCGGCGAAGCCGAAGGCGGCCAGACGGGTGGCGGCCGCTTCGGCTCCGAGTGGTGCGTCGACGCCGGCGAAGGCATCGAGCAGGGGGCGGAAGTACACCCGCTCGTGGATGCGGCGCACCGTGGCCCGGCACTCGACCAGCTCGTCGTCGAGCTGGTCGAGTGCGGTGGACCGGGGTTGGTCGACCAGCCCCAGGACCCGGGCCAGGCGGGTCCGCTCCCGACCCGAGCGGGGCAGGGCGTGGGTCTGGCGGTCCTCGTCGAGCTGGACGGCGTGCTCGATCCGGCGCAGCAGCTGGTAGGAGGCCGCCAGCCGGAAAGCGTCGTCCCGGTCGACGTACCCTCCGTCAGCCAGCGCGGCCAGGGCCGGCAGCGTGCCCGGGACCCGAAGCGCCTCGTCCAGCCCGCCGTGCACCAGCTGGAGGAGCTGGGCTGAGAACTCGATGTCACGGATCCCCCCCGGGGTCCGCTTGATCTCCCTGCTGGCGGACGGTTGCCCCGCCGCCTGGCGCTCAGTGCGCTCCTTCATGGCGCGGACCTGGTGGATGGCGTCTGCGCCGAACCCCCTGTCCCACAGCTCCGTCGCCACCCCGGCCTCGAAGGCCCTGCCCAGCACGGGGTCGCCGGCCAGGGGTCGGGCCTTCAGCAGGGCCTGTCGCTCCCACGGCTCGGCCCATCGGTCCCAGTGGGACCGGTAGCCGTCGAGCGTGCGGACGAGCGCGCCGTCCCGACCCTCGGGCCGGAGATCGACGTCGACGCGCACCGCGGCGCGGGCGACGTCGAGGAACCGGCGGGCGGCCTGCTGGTGGTCGAGGTCGGCGGCGGTCCCGACGAGGATGACGTCCACGTCGGACGCGTAGTTGAGCTCGTTGCCTCCGGCCTTGCCCATGCCGATGACGGCGAGGCCCTCGGCCCCGGCCAGGTCGAGGGCGGACTGCAGCACGGTGGCGGCCATGGCCGTGACCTGGGCCGTCGTGGTCTCCAGGGGGTCCCTGGCGGTCAGGTCCCGGGCCGCGATCCGCAGGTGCTCCAGGTGCCGCCAACGGGCCAGGCTGCTCTCGTCCTCGACCGTGAGGTCGGGTCGCCCGTCGAGGTCGGCCAGCACGTCGAGGGCGAGGGGATCGGTCACCATCAGGCGGCCCAGCCACGCACTGCCCGCGGCCACCGCCACCACGGCCGCGGCCAGATCTGGGTTGCCGTCGAGGCGGGTCCGCCACGCCGGTTGCGCCTCGTCGAGCCGGTCGAGGACCCCCCGGACCCGGAGCGGGTCGGCACTGTGGCGGACCAGGTCGGGGAGGGGGCGCGCGGGAGCCACGAGGAGGCCATTGTGATGCAACGCTCCGGACGGGGCGGTGGAACCCGACAGGCGCACCGGTCCGCCCGACCCTCAGCCGGGGGGTGTGTCCTCGGACGCGTGGTCCTCGCCGGGCTGGGGGGAGGCCGCTGCAGCCTCCGCGGCCTCGGCGCGCAGTGCCTTCCGGGTCCCGGCGGCCACGAAGCTGACCACGAAGACGAGGGGCGCGCCGAAGAAGAGGACCACGACCAACAAGATGACGAGGACGGTCAGCACGAAGGGCCGTCAGTGATCGGTCCGACCTGCGCCCGGGGGGACCTGACCAGGACGATCACGGCCACCAGCGGCACGGCCACCACCACGGCCAGCAGGATCAGCAGCTCGACGGCGCCGATGGTCAACGGTGAGCTCCCTCGGTCTCCGGGCGGCCCGGCCGCGCGTGGCCGGGCCTCGCGGCCGACGCTACCGGGGGAAGGGTGCGTCCAGCCGGTCGGTAGCCTGGACCGGTGGCCCGCCTGCGCATCGCCGCCTGCCAGATCGACACCCGCGTCGGCGACCTCGACGGCAACGTCGAACGCATCCTCGACGCCTACCGGGTCGCGGCCGGCGCTGGGGCCGACATCGCCGCCTTCCCCGAGCTGGCCATCACCGGCTATCCGCCCGACGACCTCCTGCTCAAGCCTGGGTTCGTCACCGCCAACCTCGAGGCGCGGCGCGAGGTGGCCGCCCAGACCGGCGACTGCGTGGCCATCGTCGGCTTCGTGGACCTGGCCCGCGACCTGCACAACGCGGCTGCGGTCTGTGCCGGGGGCGAGGTCCGTGGCATCTACCGCAAGTGCGAGCTGCCCAACTACGCGGTGTTCGACGAGCTCCGGTACTTCGCCCGTGGTCGCGAGCCCGAGACGCTGTACTCGATCCGGGGCATCCCGGTCGGGGTGTCCATCTGCGAGGACGCGTGGAACCCGGCCGGGCCCATCGCCGACCAGGCCGACAGCGGTGCCGAGGTCGTCATCAACATCAACGCCTCGCCCTACGCCGAGGGCAAGCAGGCCCGCCGGGAGCGCATGCTCTCCACCCGGGCGGCCGACGCCAGCGCCGCCCTGGTCTACGTCAACCAGGTGGGGGGCCAAGACGAGCTGGTCTTCGACGGGGCCTCCATGGCCTTCGGGGCCGACGGCGCCCTGCTGGCCCGGGCCCCGCAGCTGGTCGAGGACATCCTGGTGGTCGACATCGAGGTCGGCCCCGTCTACCGCAAGCGGCTCCTCGACCCGAGGGGGCGCCCGGTCGACGACCAGCTGCCGCTGATCGAGGTGTCGCCCACCCCGGTGACCGGCGGCGATCTGCCCGCCCACGCCGACGGGCCCGTGGCCACGGTGGCTCCTCTGCTGGCGGCTGACGACGAGGTGTGGGAGGCGCTCGTCCTCGGTGCCCGCGCCTACGTCGACAAGAACGGCTTCCGCGATGTCGTCATCGGCCTGTCCGGCGGCATCGACTCCTCGATCGTCGCCGCCCTGGCCGTCGACGCCCTCGGGGCCGAGCGGGTCCACACCGTGGCCATGCCGTCCCGCTACTCCTCTGATCACTCCGAGGCTGACGCGGCGAAGCTGGCGGCCAACCTCGGTGTCGATCACCGCACCATCGCCATCGAGCCCGCCCACGCGGCGATGCTCGACATGCTCGCTCCCTCGTTCACCGGCATGGACGAGGACCTCACCGAGGAGAACCTTCAGTCGCGCATCCGGGGCCAGATCCTCATGGCCCTGTCCAACAAGATGGGCTGGCTGGTGCTCTCCACCGGCAACAAGAGCGAGGCCGCGGTCGGCTACGCCACCCTCTACGGCGACACCGTCGGTGGCTACGCCCTGATCAAGGACGTGCTCAAGACCCGCGTGTTCGCCCTGTGCCACCGTCGCAACGAGCGGGCCGGTCACGACCTCATCCCCGACTCCGTGCTCACCAAGGCCCCGTCGGCCGAGCTCCGCCCCGACCAGCGCGACGACCAAAGCCTCCCGTCCTACGAGGAGCTCGATCTCATCCTGCACGCCTACATCGAGCTGGACCGGACGGCGTCGGAGATCGTCGCCGAAGGCCACGACGCCGAGGTCGTGCACCGGATAACCGGGCTGGTCGACGGAGCGGAGTACAAGCGGCGCCAGTCGCCGCCCGGGCCACGCGTCACGGAGAAGGCGTTCGGCAAGGACCGCCGGCTGCCGCTCACCAACGGCTTCCGGGGCTAGCCGGTGGCCACCTTCGACGAGCTCCACGCCACCCTCGTGTCCCGCGCCGCCGAGCGGCCCGAGGGCTCGGCCACCGTCGAGGCCCTCGACGCGGGGATCCACGCCATGGGCAAGAAGGTCCTGGAGGAGGCCGGCGAGGTCTGGCTGGCGGCCGAGCACGAGGACGACGATGCGCTCGCCCTGGAGATCTCCCAGCTGCTGTACCGCCTCCAGGTCGTGATGGTCGCCCGGGGACTCACGCCCGACGACGTCTACCGCCACCTCTAGTCACCCACGCCGAGGACCTGATGCTCACCGTCGCCCTGCCCAACAAGGGCGCGCTCTCCGAGGGCGTCACCACCATGCTCTCCGAGGCCGGCTACCGCTGCCGACCCGACGGGCGGGGGCTCACGGTCCTGGACCCCGACCACGGCGTGCGCTTCTACTTCCTCCGCCCCCGGGACGTGGCCACCTACGTCGGGCGGGGCGAGATCGGCCTCGGCATCACCGGCCGGGACCTGGCCCTCGACTCCGGGGCCACCGTGGCCGAGGTGTTGGCGCTCGGCATCGGTGGCTCCCGGTTCTTGTACGCCGGGCCGACGGCATCGGCGCCAGCCGATGGGTGGTCGGTCGACCACCTGGCCGGGCGGCGCATCGCCACCTCCTACCCCCGCCTGGTGGCCGACGACCTGGCCGCCCGGGGCATCGAGGCCGAGGTGGTGCGGCTGGAGGGGGCGGTCGAGATCTCCGTCGAGCTGGGCGTGGCCGACGTGGTGGCCGACGTGGTCAGCACCGGCCGGACCCTGGCCGCCCATGGCCTGGAGCCCTTCGGCCCCACCCTCTGCACCTCCGAGGCGGTGGTCGTGGCCTGCGACGGTCTCAGGGATGACGAAGGCGCGGGTGACGGTGCCTCTGCCGCTCGCCGTCAGCTGCTCCGTCGGCTGGAGGGCGTGGCCGTGGCCCAGCAGTACGTGATGGTCGACTACGACTGCCCCCGGGCCCTGCTCGATCAGGCCGTGGCCCTGACCCCCGGCCTGGAGTCCCCGACGGTGGCGCCGCTGCACGACGAGGCCTGGGTGGCGGTCCGGGCCCTGGTGCCCAAAGCGGACATGAACGCCACCATCGACGCCCTGGCCGACCTGGGGGCCAAGGCCATCCTGGCCAGCGACCTCAGGAGCGCCCGACTGTGAGCGAGCCTCGCCAGCGTCCCTTCGACGCAGTGATCTTCGACCTGTCCGGGGTGGTCATCACCTGGGAGCGTGACGTGAACGTCGGTGAGAGCCAGCCCCGGTGAACCGGGAGGTCTGGGGCGCCCTGGTCCTGGCCGCGGCCGGATTCCTGTGGGGCAGCACCTTCCCCCATTGGCTACCATATGGTCGTGGCTCGGACCCAGACCCTCGTCCAGCTGAACGAGACGCTGCTGGCCGCCCTGGACCAGCGGGCCGCCCGTCGGGGCGTGTCCCGCAGCCAGGTGATCCGGGAAGCGGTCGAGGCCCACCTGGGCCAGGATCACGACGCGGAGATCTCCCGGCGCATCATCGAGGGCTACGAGCGGACACCGCAGGCCACCCCTGACGAGTGGGGCGCTCCCGGCGATCTCACCTCCGCGGCGACCCGCGACCTCCACCGGCGCCTCGACGTCGAGGAGCGGTCGCCGGTCACGATCCGTGGTGACCCGGGGCGAGGTCTGGTGGTCGGAGAGCTCTGACTGGGGCCGCCGACCGGTGCTGGTCCTCACCCGCGAGGCAGCCGCCGGGCGCCTGTCGGCCGTGCTGGCCGCACTGGTCACCACGGTGCGGCGCGACATCCCGACCGAGGTCGCTCTGGACGAGACCGACGGCCTGCCCCGGCCGTGCGTGGTGAACCTCGACAACCTGGCCACGGTGCCCGTCGGCCTGTTGAGCGAGCGGATCACCCTCCTCGGTCCGGACCGCATGCACGAGGCCTGCCGCGCCCTGGCCCACGCCACCGGCTGCTGAGCACGACGCGGCGAGTCGCCCGTGCTCACCCATCCTCATCGCGGCGCAATGGCGTCCTACGCTGGGCCGACCATGCCCGCCGACGCGCCTCCGTCCACGCCTGGACCCGCCTCTCCCCAGGCCCCGCAGTCGATGCTGGAGCTGGGCGCGGCCCTCGGCTCCGGCGCGTGGTGGTGCGATCAGCTCTTCACCGTGGCCGGTGGCTGGGTGCCCGAGACCCCCGAGGCCACCGTCCGGGCCCACCTGGCCGAGCTCTCCCGGGTGGTGGGCGAGCACGGCGTGGCCCTGCGCCGTCACCTGCCCCGCCCCACCGGCACCGATCCCGAGTCCTGGGTCACACCGCCCCACCCCGGTTCGCCCGGGATGGTGGAGGCGCTGGTCGCGGTCGACGGCTCGACGGCGCGCCTGGCCAGCCTGCACCGGGTCCTGGTGCCCCGCTTGCTGGTGGCCTGGGAGGCGCATCGGACGGGAGCGAGCCAGGCCGATCGGGGCGTGGCCCGCACGCTCGGTCATGCCCACGACGACGTGGCCCAGCTCTGGCACGAGGGCGAGGGCCTGCTCCAGGCCGCCCTGGGTGCGGACCCGGAGGGGATCCGGGCGGCCGCGTCCGCCAGCGAGGCGGTCGAGACGGCACTCGTCGCCTCCGGCGGACTGCTTGCGTCCCCGCCCGACGAGCCGCCGACCGGGAACGCTCCGAACCTCCGACCTCGGCCGTCGCGCTCTCCGTGATGGCGCTGCCTCCGAGCGCACCCTTTGCGGTAGAGGACCTCCAGAACCCTCGGGGCGCGACCGATGCGGAGGGAGTTGACCAAACCGGTACTCTTGGAGATCAGAGATCGTTGACCGGTAGGCGCCTCGGCGCACCACACCGGATCCGTGCCCCCCGTGGGGGCGGAGCCGGCCGGGAGTTCGTCCGGCCACCCACCGGCCTTCGGGCCCCACCAGCAGAGGATGAAGCCGTTGGCTAAGGAGCGCGTCGAGCGCGACGAGGAGGACCTGGTCCGCCTCTACCTCACCGACATCGGGCAGTACCCGCTGCTCACCAAGGCCGACGAGGTCCGCCTGGCCCAGGCCATCGAGGCCGGGGCCGAGGCGCGCACCAAGCTCGACTCCGGTGACAAGGTGACCCCGGCCAAGAAGCGCGAGCTGCGCCGCACGGCGCGCGACGGCGAGGGGGCCGAGCGCACCTTCGTGCAGTCCAACCTGCGCCTGGTCGTGTCCATCGCCAAGAAGTACCAGGCGTCGGGCCTCCCACTGCTGGACCTGATCCTGGAGGGCAACCTCGGCTTGATGCACGCCGTCGAGAAGTTCGACTGGCGCAAGGGGTTCAAGTTCTCCACCTACGCCACCTGGTGGATCCGCCAGGCCATCACCCGTGGCATCGCCAACACCGGCCGCACCATCCGCCTCCCGGTGCACGCCGGGGACACCCTGGCCCGCCTGCAGAAGGCTCGGGCCCGCCTCGAGCTGAAGATGGGCCGCCCGGCCACCCTGGCCGAGTTATCCGC
>JBBSME010000098.1:0-11678 GCA_038233335.1 Acidimicrobiales bacterium
CATCGACGACGAAGTCCCGGATCTCCTGCGAGAGCTCGTCGAGCTGCTCGTAGGAGAGGCGGCGCAGGTCGGCGGGGCAGGAGATCCGTTCGAGCAACATTGCCTGACAACCTACCGCTCGTCCCGCAGCTCGCCTCGGCGCCGGGCCCGGCCCCCGCAAACTGCGTACCTGGGTCGCGCTCGGCGCGACTCATGGACGCAGCTTCGTCGGAGGACGGGGCAGACTGCGACGGTGGGGATCGATCTGGAGCAGGTCGTCCGGGCGCAGCAGCACGGCTGTTCCATCGGTGGCTCCCCCCTCTACACCGCCCTCCTCGACGACGTGGCCGAGGATGTCGCCGCCGGCGGCCCGTGCCACGGGGTCCTGGCGTCGCTGGGCGACGAGCCGATGGCCGCGGCGGTGGTGCTGCGCCTCCTCGCCGCCGTCCACGAGATGGCGCTCGCAGGGGAGGCCCCGGACCTGGCCCGGCACTACCCCTCGGTGGGCGGCACCCCCGGGCCGGACGTCGGGCCGGCCTTCATCGCCACCGTCGCCGCCCACCACGATCGCGTCGCCGAGCGGACCCGGGCGCCGATCCAGACCAACGAGGTGGGACGCTCGGCCGCCCTGCTGGACGGCTTCCTGGCCGTGGCCCGGGGTGGGTTGCCGCTCCGGGTCCTGGAGGTGGGTTCCAGCGCCGGTCTCAACCTGCGCTTCGACCGCTTCCGCTACGAGGCGGGCGATGCCGCCTTCGGCCCCGCGAGCGCGCCGGTCCGCTTCCGGGATCCGTGGTCGGAGCGGGTCCCCGACCTGGCCGGGACGGTGGACGTGGCCGAGCGGCGCGGCTGCGATGCCCGGCCCCTCGATCCACAGGATCCGCACCACCGGCTTCGGCTCCGGGCCTGCCTGTGGCCCGACCAGCCCGAGCGCCGGGTCCGCCTCGACGGGGCGCTGACCGTCGCCCGGGACGTCCCGGTCGCGGTGGAACAGGCCGACGCCGCCGAGTGGGCGTCAGCCCGGCTGGCCGAGGCCCGTCCCGGGGTGACGACCGTCGTGGTCCACTCCATCGTCACCCAGTACCTCGACGAACCGACGCGACGAGCACTGGAGCGCACGCTCGCGGAGGCGGGGTCGCGGGCCACGCCGGACGCACCCGTGGCCTGGCTGAGGATGGAGCCGGCCAGCGTCAGCGAGGCGGAGATCCGCCTCACGCGCTGGCCTGGGTCCACCGCCGGCCGCGGCGACGAGCAGCTGGTCGGCCACTCCGCCTTCCACGGCCCCCCGGTCCGGCTCCGGTAGCCAGGCCACCGGGGACAGCCGGCCCGGCCGGGCGCACCCCGGTCAGGCGTCGACCGAGGGCTCCGCGCCCTTGGCGTCGCGCCGCTGCAGTCGTGCTTCGGTCCATGCGGTGAGGGCGCGGGCGATGCCGTAGCCGCCGGCGAACACCACCAGCCCGCCGACCGCGTCGAGCCAGAAGTGGTTGGCGGTGATCATGATGCAGAACACCGTGGCCACGGGGTACAGGACCACCAGGCCACGGACCCATCGCCGTCGCACGAGCCCCCACATCACGAATGCGCTCCACGTCGACCACCCGGTGTGCAGGCTGGGCATGGCTGCGTACTGGTTGGACACGGTGGCCACCTCGTCGTCGTCGAACGACAGCCACCCGCCGTCGACCTCGAGGGTGTCGACCATGTCCACCCCTCGACAGCCCTCCTCCTGCTCGAAGCAGGCCCCGTACTGGGAGGTGGAGCCGAGCAGGCGGGGCGGCATCAGCGAGTAGCCGGCGAACCCGATCAGGGCTAGGGCGGTCATCGCCGCGAGCGTCGTGCGCCAGACGGAGTAGCGGTCGGGCTGGCGGCGGTAGAGCCAGATCAGGGCACCTGCGGTGACGATGAAGTGGGCCGTGCCGTAGTAGATGTTCCAGACCCGGATGAGGCCCCGGGCCGGCAGGTCGAGGTACCACCGCTGCAGCTCGGGCTCGAACCACAGCCCGATCGCGTCCTGGACCCGGATGATGTCGAGGGCGTGCTCGTAGGCGATGCGGGCCGCGTCGTTCCCGGCCGAGCCGAACTGGTTCCGGATCCAGGAGTAGACGAGGTAGAAGCCGAGGACGTAGGCCACCTCCCGCCACCAGCGCAGCCGTCGCCCGGCGGCGGTGACGGCCTCGGGCCGTCGAGGACCCGGGTCGGGCTCGACCGACGGACCGGGCTCGGGGCTGGTGTCGGTGGGCGACGACCTCACGTGGGCACCGACGACGCGCCCCTCGGCCGGGTGGGGGCCTGGGGGTCCGAGGGCCCGGTCGGGCCACCGTCGACCCGGCGACGTCCGCCCACCGCGAAGGCCGGGGCCCCCAGCAGGCTCACGATCAGGTTGAGCAGGTAGAGGAGGATGCCCAGGGCCACGGCCTGCCCGGTGGGCACGCCCAGCGGCTTGAGGAACAGGGCGAAGAGGCCCTCCCGCACGCCGAGGCCGGAGATGCTGATCGGGAGCACCTGGGCGATGGCGATGGCCGGGAAGAACGCCAGGAGCGCGGTGGGGCCGGCGTCAGGGATGCCCAGGGCCCGGGCCGCCATGACCGCGGCGGCGACCAGGACCAGCTGGTAGGCGAAGCCCACCGCGACCACGCTCGCCGCCTGCCGCGGATGGGTCCGGAGGGCGGTGAGCCCCACGCTCACCGCGGCCAGGAACCGCTTCCACCCCTTGGTCGCATCCATGTCGCCCCACCGGCGTGCGACCACCGCCCCCACCACCAGGACCAGGGCCACCAAGGTGCCGCAGGCCAGGCTGAAGGCGATCTGGGTTGCCTCCCCCAGCTGCTGCAGCGGGGGGTTCAGCAGGAGGCCGACGAAGGTGATCACCGGCAGCACCAGCCAGCCGGTCAGGCGCTCCAGGACGACCGACGCGAAGCTGTCGTGCACCCGGCCGTTGTCCTGGGCCAGGCGCGACACCCGCAGGACGTCGCCCCCGATGGTGGTGGGCAACACGTTGGCCACGAACTGGCCCGCGAGGTAGTGCGAGAGCAGGCGCGGGAAGGGCGCGGGTCGCTCCATGGCGTGCAACACGGTCTGCCACCGCACGGCGGAGAGCACGATGCTGGCCAGCGTGAGCGCCACGGCCCCGGCCAGCCACAGCGCGGTCGAGGTGGTCCACTCCGGCAGGGCCTCGCTGCCGCTGTCTGCGATCTTGGTCAGCAGGAACCACAGCATCCCGACGCTGACCGCGATGCGGACGACCAGCACCAGCCGGCGCCGGCCCTTCTCGGGAGCAGAGCTCGGTGCCGCGTCGCGGGGGGCGGTGGCCCCTGGATCTTCCACGGCCCGACCCCCTTTCTGCGGTGGGGCGGCGCCTGGGGGGCGCGTGCCGGTGACCAGTCGAGACGGGGCCAACGGTAGCCGCCACCCCCGGGATCACTCACCCGGTCCTCTCCCGCTGCGGGAGCGGCGCTACCCTAGGGTGGGGCCGGTGAGGGACGACCCCGAGGGCTCCGGGTGAAGATCCGTGACATCACGACCTCGCGGCTGCGCCACAGCGCGGCTGAGGCGGGCTCGGGTGCGCCGCTGCTGCTCCTCCACGGCTTCACCGGGGCCAAGGAGGACTTCGCCGACGTCCTCGACGCCTTCGCCGATCGGGGCTGGCACGTCGTCGCGCCCGACCTGCGGGGCCACGGTGGCAGCGAGGCCCCTGAGGGGGAGGGCGACTACTCCCTGGAGATCCTGGCCGACGACGCCTTCGCCCTCGCTGATGCCCTGGGCTGGGAGGACTTCACCCTCCTGGGCCACTCGATGGGGGGCATGGTCGCTCAGGTGATGGCCCTGCGCGGGTCGGGTCGCATCCGGGCGCTGGTGCTCATGGACACCTGCCACGGGCCGGTCGGCGGGGTCGACGCCGCGTTGCACACCCTGGCCCTGGAGGTCGTCAGGGACGAGGGCATGGAGCGGCTCGCGGAGCTCTCCGCCCAGCTCGACACCGGTGAGCGCACCGCGGCCGAGGCGCGCCTCCGGGCCGAGCGTCCGGGCTACGTCGAGTTCGGCGACCGGAAGCTCCGGGCCAGCTCGCCGGCCATGTACGCGGCCATGTCGACCGAGATGCTGGACCCGCAGGACCGCCTGGCCGCCCTGGGCACCCTCGACCTGCCCACGCTGGTGGTGGTGGGCGAGCAGGACGAGGCCTTCCGCGACCCCTCCGACCGCTTGGCCGAGGCCATCCCCGGCGCTTCGCTCGAGGTCATCCCCGACGCGGCCCACAGCCCTCAGTTCGAGAACACCGACCGCTGGTGGCGGGTGGTCAGCCGCTTCCTGGAGTGAGGGTTTCGGTCTCGAAGCGGAGCCTCTGCCCCCCACGCCCCCCGCCGGCTTCGCCCCGCCGTACCTCCGAAGGCGCGTTTGCGTCAGGGCGTGCGGGTCGTCTCCAGCCAGGTGGCGAAATGGCCGAGGGACTCGAGGACGGGGAACCGGGCGTCGTGGTGGTCGACCTGCTCGTGGGTCCAGGTGATGTCGTAGGGGACGTGGGCCGCGTGGCCGCCGAGGGCCAGCACCGGCAGCACGTCGGAGCGCACCGAGGTGCCGACCATGCAGAAGCCCTCCGGCCGCACGTCCATCCGGGCCAGGACGCCGGCGTAGGTCGCCTCGTCCTTCTCCGACACCACCTCGATCCGCTCGAAGTGGTCGACCAGCCCGGAGCGGGCGATCTTCTGCTCCTGGTGGATCAGGTCGCCCTTGGTGATGAGGGCGAGCCGATGGTGGCGACCGAGGCGCTCGACCGCAGCTTCGACACCCTCGAGGAGGTCGACCGGATGGGCCAGCATCGCCTTGCCCAGGTCCAGCAGCTTGCCGATGGCGGCCCCACTGACCTGCCCGCCGCTGACCTCGACCGCCGTCTCCACCAGCGACAGGGTGAAGCCCTTGATCCCGTACCCGAAGAGCTCCAGGTTGCGTCGCTCGGTGGCGTCGGTGCGGGCGCCCACGTCCTCGCCCTCAGGGGTCCACGGGGACAGGATCTCGGCGAAGGTGGCCGTGGCCTCGGCGAAGTAGGTCTCGTTGTGCCAGAGCGTGTCGTCGGCATCGATGCCGACGACATCGATCCCCGTCGGGGCGGGGTGCTCCGGGCGCGAGTCGCTCAGCCTGTGGCCTTCTCGAGGAAGCGCTCGCGCTCCACCACCACCCGCGTCACCCGACCGGCCGCCACCAGGCTGGCCCGGTCGCACACCTTGACCGTGAAGGTCAGGCGTCGGCCCTCCACCTTCTCCAGGGTGGCCTCGGCGGTGACCACGCCGCCGACCTTGGTCGGGGCCAGGTGGTCGATCTGCACCCGCATGCCGACGGTGGTCTGGTCCGGCGACACCGCCGGACCCAAGGCGACCATGGCGGCCTGCTCGCAGAGACCCACGATGCGGGGGGTGCCCAGCACCGGCACGTCGCCCGACCCGAAGGCCTCGGCCGTGTCGGACTCGCCCACGTCCAGGCTGACCGAGCCGGTGAGCCCCGGGCTGAAGGTCGCCTTGGGTGACGCAGGGGCCGCCTTCGGGGAGCTCTTGGTCGCCTTGGACCGCGGCTTCGCCGCCTTGGACGAGGGCTTGGAGGGCACGTCGGGCACGCTACGCGACGTCGGTCATCGCGCCACAACCGCCGACCCGGCCCCGGGGCTGCGCTGGGCCAGGCATCGGAGCAGGGGGCCGGGCGGGGCCCAGGCCCACGGCAGCCCGGGGTCGATCACCACGTCGACGTCGTCGGGCAGGCTCCCGACCACGGCCCAGCCGGCGACGGTCGAGAACGGCCCGGGGCCGACCGAGTGGACCATGGCGAGGGGAGAGGTGAAGGCCCCGATGCCTCGCTCGTCGCCCGCGGTGCCGACCGGGAGGTTGAGTCGGCGGCCGGGCCCGCGCCGGCTGCGGGCCGGCTCGGCCGTTCCAGCACGGCGTCGAGCACGTCGAGTTCCGGGGTGGGGCTGACGATGGACGGCCGCTCGTCGTAGATGGTGCCCGTCGCCTCGATGATCGCGGTCACTGCGGCATCGGTGGTGGCCAGGTCCAGGCGGGCCATCAACCCCACCGCCGGATGCAGCGCGTCGCCGTCGGTGCCCCGGAGGTAGAGGAACGCCGCGCTGAGCTCGTCGTGGTCGTAGACGACCCGTCGGATCCGCTGGACGAGTGGATCGAGCGGGGGGATGGGCAGCGGGGCCAGGTGGGTGGACATGGCGTCAGGCGTCGGCGTCGAGGGTCACGGCTGGTCGTCGACGGCCGGGCCCACCAGAGGGTCGAAGGACCCGAGCGCCGGGAGCCCGACCCACCGGGCGGTCATGTCCGGCGAGGTGGCGCTGGTGAGGTCACTGCCGTCGGGTCGCCGCCGCCAGTAGCGGATGACCCCGTCAGGCCGGGACACGACCACGAGGTGCGGACGCGGCCGGGGCGAGCCGTCGTCGTCGGCGGTGCTCATCTCGGTGAGGAAGAGGCCCTCGGCGAACCGGGCCCACTCCCATCGGTGGACCTGCCCCTCGAGGGTAGGACGTCGCGACGACGGCGGTGGTGCCGAAAGACACGACATCGATGGCTGCCAGCCCCCGTCGCATCGCGGTGTAGCCGGCGCCCACCCCTTCGAGCTGGTCGGCGGGCACGGGCTCGACCAGTTGGCGGGCGACCGGGTCCCACCGTCTCACCTCGGCGTTGCTCGGCGCATCCGGCGGTGGGGTCGCTAGGGGCGCGGACGGTGGGGTCGCCGGGGGCTCCGGGTTGCGGAACGGGTCACCGGCGGCGAGGGCGGCACCGTCGACGGGGCGCCCGTCGAGGAGGGTGGTCGCCTCCGCCGGTCCGATGCGGGTGTCCGCCTCGGAGACATGGTCCAGTCGGAGGGCGACGCCGGGCGAGATCACCCACCCGAGGACCTCGCGCACCGGTCGGACGTCGATCGGCGGCCGGTCCGGGTGGGCCCAGAGGGCCATCCACACGCCGGTGAAAGCGGTGAGGTGCTGGTCGCCGTCGGGCCCGGTGGCGAGAGGGTGGCGACCGTCGTCGGACGTCGGGACCAGCACCTCCTCGTCATCGACGACGGCCTGGGCCAGCCGGTCGCCGGCGTCGGGGTCGCGGCGCGACAGGGGTTCCAGGGAGGCGGCCAGCGCCGGCGTCCGGGGCGCAGCGGGCTCACGGGCCGATCGGGACCTCGGGGCCCACCCACCCGAGTGCGGGGAGCCCGGGCCAGATCCGGGCGCCGAGGTCGTCATCGAGGAACGCCTGGTAGGCACCGAAGGCCGGAGGTGCGAGGACGAACGGCGCGAGGTCGACCGTCCGCTTCTCCACCACGTCAGCCCCCGCGTCGGTCCAGTGGACCCAGATGGCGGGGTCGACGGTCAGCTTCAGGTACTGGTACACCCGTTCGGATCGGGGGACCTGTCTCTTGTTCCCGGCCCGGTGGTCGAACTGGCTCACGCGGAACGATCCGCCCGGCGGCTCCTGCTTCCAGAAGTGGGTGAGGTCGGCCACCGCCGGGTCGTGGCGGTGGAAGGCGACCGTGATGCCGTGCTGGTTGACGGTGATCCCGACGATTGGGAGCTCGAGCTCCCCCTCGGGTGCGGCGGTGAGCACCACCCCGTAGGCATCGTCGGCCGCGTGGCGGCGGCGTGCCTCATCCTCTGGCAGCGGGTCGATCGGCGCCGCCGTCCAGTCGTTCCAAGCACCGGCGCCGTACCCGACGATCCGGAGGCGAGAAGGGGGGCAGACACGGTGGGGGGGACCTCACGGGCCGACGAGCCCGGTGCCATCAGTATCTCGGATCGTGAGATGCGGAGCTGGCGCGCCCGGTCGATCACCGATCGGGGGAGGGCCCTCTGCGGCGAGGCTCCAGGCGCGGCGCGGCTCCAGGCGGGGCGAGGGCCGGGGCGGTGGGCGGGTAGACGAGCGTCATCAGGTCGGTCCAGGCTCGAGGACCGTCGCGCCAGCTTCGGTCCAGCGGATCCAGGGCACCGGTGACTTGGTCAGCTTGAGGTACTCGTAGACGAGGCCCGCGTGCGGGACGTGATCGCCGTTGCCGGCCCGATGATCGACCTGCACCGGGTGGAAGGGGCTCTCCTCGTCGGCTCGCTCCCAGAAGACCGCCAGGTTCGGAGCAGCCAGGTCATGGTCGTAGAACCACACGGTGATGCCCAGGCGCCCGTGGTAGATCCCGACGACGGGCGGCGAGGGGCCCTCACCGGAGCCCGCGGTGAGGACCACGCCGTAGGCATCGCCTCGGCGGTGGCGAGATCGGGCGGTGCGCTCGCCGATCGGTTCTGTCGGCCCCCGCGTGAGCTCGTTCCATGCCCGCTTTCCGTAGCCCACGATGCGGTGGTCCTCGGGTGCGGGGGTCGGCCTCACGGCATCCGATGATGTCACCCCGGCGGGTTCAGGACGACGCCGTCGGTGTCGCGGATGGGCACGACCCGACCGCGGGCGAAGTCGAGCGACAGGTTCCCCAGCCCGTTCAGGATGTCCTGGATCTCGTCGAGGTCGCGGTCCTCGTAGGTCTCGGCCAGTCGGTCGTGGAGCCTCGCCCTCGACCACCCGCGCCCGGCCTTCGGCCGGCGGGTCGCCGACGAGGGGTGACGGACCCCGCACGGGTCCCAGGATGCACTACAAACCGAACCATCGATGGTCGGCCGTCGCGTCCGGACGGGCGCGGGGGCGCTCCGGGCGTCGGTACCCTGGCCGGACCGACCAGCCGGCCCCGGCTCGGTCCCGTCCACCTTGGAGCACCGCTGTGATCGATGAGGCCGTGTTGTCCCGGGTGCTCTCGTCCGCCCTCACCGGTGGGGGTGAGTTCGCCGAGGTGTTCGCCGAGGACAAGCGCTCCACCTCGGCTGTGCTGGACGACGGCCGCATCGAGGAGCTGTCCTCCGGCCGCGACCGGGGCGCGGGGGTGCGGGTCATCAGCGGTGACACCACCGGCTATGCCCATACGTCGGACCTCAGCGAGACCGGGCTCCTCACCGCGGCCGAGGCCGCCGGCGCCGCCGCCCACCGCGGCGGCGGGGGCGCCAACGTGGTGGCCCTCACCCGCCAGGACGTCCGTCACCCGAGCGTGGTCGAGGTGCAGCCCGAGGATGTGGCCAAGGCCGACAAGGTCGCCCTGCTGCGGCGGGCCGACGAGTCAGCCCGCTCGGCCGACGGTGCCATCAGCCAGGTCAGCGCCCGCTACGGCGACAGCCGGCGCCAGATCCTGGTGGCCAACAGCGACGGCCTGCTGACCGGCGACGACCAGGTCCGCTCGCTGTTCTCGATCGGGGCCGTGGCCACCGGCGACTCCGGTCAGCAGACCGGCCGCCAGAGCGTCGGCCACACCATCGGCTTCGAGCTGTTCGACCGCTACGAGGTCGAGGATCTGGCCCAGAACGCGGCCCGTCGGGCGGTCACCAAGCTGGTCGCCCGTCCGGCGCCCAGCGGCGAGATGCCGGTGGTCATCGGGGCCGGCGGCGGCGGGGTGCTGTTCCACGAGGCCTGCGGCCACGGGCTGGAGGCCGACCTCGTGTCCAAGGGCGCCTCGGTCTACAAGGACCGGGTGGGGGAGCTGGTGGCCTCACCGCTGGTCACGCTCATCGACGACGGCACCGTCGCCGACGAGTGGGGCTGCTTCGGCATCGACGACGAGGGCAGCCCGGCCCAACGCAACGTCCTCATCGAGGACGGCGTGCTGACCGACTACATGTGGGACCTCACCCGGGGCCGGAAGGAGGGTCGGGCCCGCTCGGGCAACGGCCGTCGCCAGAGCTACCAGCACCTCCCCATGGTGCGGATGACCAACACCTTCCTCACCAACGGCACCGACGACCCGGCCGACATCATCGCCGGCACCGAGCGGGGCGTCTACGTGGCTCAGCTGGGCGGTGGCTCGGTGAACACCGCCACCGGGGACTTCGTCTTCGGCATGTGGGAGGCGTACCTGATCGAGGACGGCGAGATCACCGAGCCGCTCCGCGAGGGCAACCTCATCGGCAACGGCCCTCGGGTCCTGGCCGACATCGAAGCCCTGGGCAACGACTTCGCCATGGGCTCGCCCGGCACCTGTGGGAAGGACGGCCAGGGCGTCCCCGTCGGCGACGGCGTCCCCACCCTCCGGGTCAGGTCCCTCACCATCGGAGGCACCGCCGCATGACCGACGCCCCGCTACTTCGTACGGAGCTGTGCCGAGGAGGGCAACATCCGTCCAGTGTTGGTCACCCGACGCCGCCGCTCCCTCAACTTCGTACGGATCTGTGCCGCATGGGACAACTTCCGTACGAAGTTGGGAACCAGCAGGGGCAGGCGCGATGAGCGGGTCGAGGGACCTGACCGACATCGCCGATCGGGTGATCGGCTGGGCCGGTGACGGCGAGGCGGTCGAGGCCGTCGTGGGCCGCAGCCGCCACACCGAGGTGCGGGCCTATGACGGCGACGTCGAATCCCTGTCGTCGGCCGAGTCCATGGGCGTCGGCATCCGGGTGGTGCAGGGCGACCGCCAGGGCTTCGCCTACGCGGCCACGTTCGACGACGACGTGCTGGCCGAGACCTTGGCCGAGGCCCGCGACAACGCCGGGTTCGCCAGCCCCGACCCGCACGTGGGCCTGGCCGAGCCCGACGATGTGGCCGTCCCCGAGCTGGACCTGTACCGACCGTCCCTGCTGGAGGTGCCCACCGAGCGCAAGGTGGCCCTGGCCCTGGAGCTGGAGGCCGACGTCCGCGCCGCCGACGAGCGGATCTCCGGGGTCGAGTCGGCCGAGTTCGTCGATGCCATGGGCGAGTCCTGCGTGGCCTCCACCACCGGCATCCGCTCCGAGTCGGCCTCCACCGCCTGCTACGTGGCCGTGTCCTGCCTGGCCACCGCCGACGACCAGACCCAGACCGGGTTCGGCTTCTCGGTGGGCCGCGAGCTCGACGACCTGGTGCCCTCTGACGCGCGGGACGACGCGGTCAAGCGGGCCACCCGCCTGCTGGGCGCGACCAAGCCGTCGAGCACCCGCACCACGATCGTGCTCGACCCCTACGTCACCGCCATGGTGACCGGCATCATCGGCTCCACCCTCTCGGGGGAGTCGGTGCTCAAGGGCCGGTCACCGTTCGCCGACCGGCTGGGCGAGGAGGTCGCCTCGGTCCAGGTCACCCTGGTCGACGACCCCACCAACCCGCTGGCCTACACGGCGAAGGCGACCGACGGCGAGGGCCTGGCCAGCCGGCGCAACCCCCTCATCACCGAGGGCACCCTGAACACCTTCGTCCACAACGCCTACACGGCCCGCTGGGCCGGTACCGCCTCCACCGGCAACGCGGTCCGGGGCGGCTTCAAGTCCACCCCCGGGGTGGGCTGCCGAGCCCTGGCCCTGGCGCCCGGTGAGCTCGACCAGCCGGCCCTGCTCCGCCAGGTCGGCGAGGGCGTGCTCATCTCGTCGGTGATCGGCATGCACTCGGGCGTGAACCCCATCAGCGGCGACTTCTCCACCGGCGCCGAGGGCCTGCGCATCACCGATGGCGAGGTGGGGGCACCGCTGCGGGAGTTCACCATCGCCTCCACCCTCCAGCGCATGCTGCGCGACGTCGAGGCCGTCGGCTCCGACATCGACTGGCTCCCCATGAGCGCCGCCGGCGTCAGCCTCGTCATCCGAGACATCACCATCTCGGGTACCTGACGGTTTCGGCCACCCGCCGGGGCGTCGCTGCCCCCGGTGGGGGGGGTGGGGGGGGGGGGGGGGCGGTGGC
>JBBSME010000099.1:0-11676 GCA_038233335.1 Acidimicrobiales bacterium
CGCTCGACGCAGGCTCGGGCTCGGCGGTCGGGGTGGGGGCCGGCGACGGGGGCGTCGCCGCCGACTCCGTCTGAGCCGGTGGCGAGATCGGCGGAGCGACGGGCTCGGCCGGCGCCGGGCGCGCCGGGGAGGGTGGCGGAGGAGTCGGGGCCGCCGCCGGCGCGGGCGCGGGCTTGGTCGCCGGGGCCATGCCCTTGTCGGCCAGCGCGGCGCGGGCGGCGTCGCGGCCCGACGGCGCGCCGGGCCCGCTCGGGGTCATCCGAGGTGCCGGCTCCGAGGCCGACGACGAGCTGGCCGGGGCCGGGCCTGCGGTCGTCGCCCCCCGCTCCAGGCGGTCGACCCGGGCCACCAGGTCGTCGAGGGCGGGGCTGTCGCCACCGGACGCGGGGGTCGAGCGGGTGAGCCGGACCAGCGCCACCTCCAGGGGGATGCGAGGGTCGGGGGCCTGGCGCATGGCCAGCAGGGCCTCACCCACCTCCTCGAGGGCCCGGGTGGCGGCCCGGTCGGTGACCTGCTCGGACCAGCCCGCAACGCGGGCCACGGCGGGCTCGGAGAGGTGGTCGAGGGGCCCGCCCATCCGGTGGAGGACCACGTCGCGCAGGTGGGCCAGCAGGGCCTCGCCCAGCACCCGGGGGTCGCGGCCGGCGTTGGTGGCGGTGGCCACCGCGGTCAGGGCGGCCGCGGGGTCGACGGCGACGACGGCGTCGGCCAGGGCCTCGGCGTAGTCGCCTTCGGTGCTCACCCCGCCGGCCACGGCCTGGTCGAGGGCCGAGAGGGTGTCGCGGGCCGATCCGCCGCCGGCCCGCAGCACGTGCTCGACGTCGGCCTCGCCCACGTCGAGCCCGGCGTCGGAGATCACCCAGCGGACGTGGTCGGCCAGCTCGTCAGCCGGCAGGAGGTGGAACTGGAAGTGCTGGGTGCGGCTCCGGATGGTGGGCAGCACCTTCTGGGGGTCAGTGGTGGCCAGCACGAAGACGACGTGCTCCGGAGGCTCCTCCAGGGTCTTGAGCAGGGCGTTGGAGGCCCCGGGCGAGAGCATGTGGACCTCGTCGAGGATGTACACCTTGGTCCGCCCGGGGCTGCCCAGGGCCACGCTCTCGATGAGGGAGCGGACGTCCTCCACCTTGCTCTTGCTGGCCGCGTCCAGCTCCTGGAGGTCGTAGGAGGTCCCGGCCTGCATGGACACGCAGGCGTCGCACACCCCGCAGGGCTCGCCGTCGGTGAGGTTTTCGCAGTTGAGGGCCTTGGCCAGGATGCGCGCCGTCGAGGTCTTGCCCGTGCCCCGGGGGCCGCTGAACAGGTAGGCGTGGCCGACCCGGCCCTCGCTCACCGCGTTCTTCAGCGCGGTGATCACGTGATCCTGGCCCCGGACCTCGCTGAAGCGCTGCGGTCGGTACCGCCGGTAGAGGGACTGGTGGGCCATCGGCGGCGATGCTACCGACCGTTGAGTCAATCCCGGCCCGGACGCGAAGGACCCGCCCCCGCAGGTGGCGGCCAGGCGATCTGCGGCGCTCCGCACTATCCGCTGAGAGCTGCTGCCTTCCGGCCCTGACTCGGTTCACGGCGTGTGGTCGCACAGGACCCGACCGCCCCTGCGGGGACGGGCGTCGACCACTCTATCGTCCGAGATCGTCCGAGATCGTCCGAGATGGTCCGAGCTGGTCGCCGCGCCCGGCGGCTCACTCGGTGGGAGGGCGCGAGACCCGACCGCCTATCCTGGTCGGCCGACCCGGCACGACCGGGACGAGGAGGGTTGCGAGAGCGGCCGAATCGGCACGCTTGGAAAGCGTGTGTGGGGCAACCCACCGTGGGTTCGAATCCCACACCCTCCGCCAGCTGTTGTCGATCTCACAACACACCAGGTCCCATTGATCAAGTGCCAGCCACGAGGTCGTCGCCCACCGCCGGTACCACTGTCGAAGGTGCGCCACAGCCTCAGGCGGACAGCGCAGGTCGCCGTCGTCGACACGTTCGATCCTCTCGAAGGCACGAAGGTTCGGTGAAGTCTCGTCCCTCGACGCGATCGAGGATCGCTAGCACCTACCAGCGCCCCCTCCTCCCCGCCGCAGGTGCGGATGCGTACCCCGGGTCTCCCGGGGAAGGGCTCCTCACCCCCGAGCAAAGGAGCGACATGGCGTCGATCGTGGAGACCGTGGACGTGGAGGCACCGGTGGACCGGGCCTACGAACTGTGGAGCCAGGTCGAGCGCTGGCCCGACTTCCTGAGCCACGTCGAGCGGGTGGCCAAGGTGGATGACCGCCGCTTCCACTGGTGGCTGCGGCTGGCCGGGGCCGACGAGAGCTTCACCGCCGAACTGACCGAGGTGGACCCGGGCGAGCGCATCGCCTGGAAGACCGTCGATGGGGTCGACCACGCCGGGGTCGTCACCTTCCACCGCCTCAGCGACACCAGCAGCCGGGTCACGCTGCAGATCGAGTACGAGCCCCACGGCTTCGTGCAGCACCTCGGCGCCCTCACCAACCTCGACGACGTGCTCACCGGCTACGACCTGGGACGCTTCAAGGCCGAGGTCGAGTCGGCCTGACCCACCACGGCGCGGGGCTACCGTGCGGAGGTGCCCGGGCCCGCCGTCGTCGTCGGCGACGCGACGCTGGATACCCGCCTCCGGCTGAGGCGGCCGCTCGACCTGGCCCAGACGCTGGGCCCCGTGCGGCGGGGGCGGGGCGATCCCTGCCTGCACGTGGCTGGTCACGACGCCGTCCGGGCCACGCGCACGCCCGAGGGTCCCGCCACCACCTGGCTGCGCCACGGAGGAGCCGAGCTGGAGGTCCGGGCCTGGGGCCCGGGGGCCCGGTGGGCCGCGGACCACGTCGCCGACCTGGTCGGTGAGCACGACGACGTCGACGGCTTCACCGCGCTGCTGGCCACCGTCGACCGACCCGAGCAGCCCCTGCTCCACGACCTGCACCGCCGCCACCCAGGCGTCCGGATCCCTCGCTCCGCGGCGGTGACCGAGGCGATGTTCCCGACCATCCTCGAGCAGCGGGTGACCAGTGCCAGCGCCCTGCGGAGCTACCGGTCGCTGGTGCGGGCCCTCGGCGCGCCGGCCCCTGGCCCCCCCGAGGTGGCCCGCCACGTCGTCCTGCCGCCCGCCCCGGACCGCCTGGCCCGGCTGCCGGTGTGGACCTACCACCGCCACGAGGTCGAGCGGGGCCGGGCCGACACCATCCGTCGGGTCGCAGCCCGGGCTCCCGCCCTCGACGCCGCCGCCGACCTCCCCCTGGAGGCGGCCTACCGCCGGCTGCGCTCCGTGCCCGGCGTCGGCGCGTGGACACTGGGAGGTGTGGGCCTCTGCGCCCTGGGCGACCCGGACGCGGTGATCGTGGGCGACGACCACGTGCCCCACCAGGTGTCGTGGCTGTTCCGGGGGGTGGCCCGCAGCACCGACGCGCAGATGCTGGCCCTGCTGGCCCCCTACCAGGGGCACCGAGGCCGCGTGCTCCGCCTGCTCGGGCTCTCGGGCGTGGGCCCACCCCGCTTCGGATCCCGACGGGTGAACCCCCGCATCAGCCGGCTCTGACGGAGGCCGGCACGCTGTTGGCGTCGAACAACACCCATTAGGGTGCGCGCCGCGGCTGCCGCCGGGCGGATGCAGCCCGCGCCACCTGTCCTGACCGCCGCCCCTGGAAGGCCCCATGCGGAGCCCCGCCCTGCGCATCGTCACCGCGGCGGCGACGGTGCTCCTCGCCGTGGCCGGGGCGACGGCGCCCGTCGCGGCCCAGACGCCGGACGCGGCCCCGCGACGGCTGACGGCGACCCCCCTGCTCCCCGGCGAGCGGACGGCGGGCGTCCAGGCCCCGTCGAGTCGGCTCGTGCGCAGCGATGCCGACCTGCTGGCCCGCACCGACAGCGAGGCCGTGCCCGTGCTGCTCAAGCTGGACCACGACCCCCTGGCCATCTACGCCGGTGGGATCGCGGACCTTCCCGCGACCAGCCCTGCGGTCACCGGCCGGGCGCTCACGCCGGGCCTGGCCAGCTCCAGCCCCTACGCCCGAGCCCTCCGGGACCGCGAGGACCGGGTCGCCTCCGACATCGCTGCGGCCGTGCCGTCAGCCCGCGTCGTCGGGGCCCTCCGCATCGTCTACGGCGGCCTCGTCGCCACGGTCCCGGCCGACCGGGCTCGCGGCCTGCTCGCTGTCCCCGGCGTGGCCGCCGTGCAGCGCGACGCCCTCCGCCAGCCCGTCCCGCTCGTCGCCACCCCCGGGTCAGAGCCCGGCGGTGCGCCGGGCGCCGCCGGGGCGGGCGAGGTCATCGCCACGCTCGACACCCACGGGCGCCCTGTCCTCGACCGGTACGCGTCCATCCCCTGGCTCCCCGACCCCGATGCCGCCGACGGCGAAGGGCCAGCCCCCGAGCGGGCGGGCGCGCTCGCGGGCGCTACCGAGCGCGTCGCTCCCGGCGCCCGGACCGTCGGCTATCGGGTCTGCGGGGTCATGGGCTGCTTCTCCTCGGACGCGGCCGCGGCCGTCGAGGCGAGCATCCTCGACGGCGTCGACGTCCTCACCCACGGCCTCGACCGGAGCGACGACGCTCGCGACGACGCCCTGCAGCTGGCCCTGCTCGGGGCCCACGCGGCCGGCGCGGTCGTGGTCGCACCCAGCAGATCGACCGGGCGGCCCGCGCCGTGGGTGGTCCCTGGCGGGCCCGGCGGCCCGACCGCGGCGGCGGCCCAGGCCGGGGCGGCCGCCGTCCTGCGAGAGCAGCACCCCGAGTGGACCACAGCCCAGGTCGGCTCCGCCCTGCGGGCCATCACGGACAGCGACGGCTGGCGCGCTCCGGGCCTCGTCCTCGACGAGTCCGTGCGGCGCTTCGCCGAGCTCGGCGGCGACCCGGCCCAGGCTCTCCACCTCAACACGCCGAGCATCGACGCGTCGTTGGCCCGGGGCCCTGTCACCACCCGCCGGACCGTCACCAACGTGAGCGATGAGCCGGTGACCTACCGGGTCGAGGGGGCTGCGCCCGACGGCGCCTCGGTCGTGGTGGAGCCACGACGGTTCACGGTGGGCCGGGGCGTCACCAAGGAGCTGGCGCTGACCTTCACGTCCGACGGGCTGGTGGGCCGCCAGACCGGCGAGGTCCGACTGGTCGCCGAGGACCGGCCCACCCTCCGCCTCCCGGTCTCGCTCGCCGCAGAGCCCGGGCAGGTCACCGTCAGCAGCGAGTGCGACTCCGCCGGCGTGGGCATGGCCGAGGCCGCCACCTGCCGGGTGACGGCCACCAACCGGGGGCCGGGGGCCACCTCTGTCTCCGGCACCACCCGCGTCGATGCCCGCCTTCGGGTCGAGGCGGCCGGAGCCCCGGCCGCGGTGGCCGGCGCGGACCTGGTCACGCTGCCGCCGACGACGCTCCCCGGTCGCGCCGGTGGCCCGCCCCAGCTGGTCCCCAGCCCGTCCGACCGGTACGTCGGCCTCGACGGCCTGGGGATCGCTCCGGTCCCCATCGGCGACGACGAGGCCCTGGAGGTGGACCTCGACCGGCCCTTCACCTTCAACGGGACGTCCTACGACCGGATCGGCGTGTCCTCCGACGGCTACCTGCGGGCGGGCGGGGTGGCGGGACCGACCGACCTGGTCTGCTGCCCCGGCTCGGGCGGGCGGACGCCGACCGGCGACGTGATCGCCCCCTTCTGGACGGACCTCACCGGCGAGGGCGCCCCGGGCGTGCTCCTGGCCACCGTGACCGACGGGACCCGGTCCTGGGTGGTCGTGGAGTGGCGCCTCGATGCGGTCGGGTCCGGCGACCGGAAGGTGTTCCAGGTGTGGTTGGGCCAGGGTCCGGAGCAGGAGGTGACGCTGGCCTACCCGACGGGCGACCTGCCCGACGGGACCGGCCTCTCGTCTCCCCTCGCCATCGGAGCCACCACCGGCGCACCGGACCCCGAGGGGCTGCGCACCGGACGAGCGCCGGCGGCGGGAGACGACGGGGCCTCGGCGGACGTCCTGGTCCTGCCGGCTGAACCCCGTGCCGCCCGGTCGGTGACCTACACCGTGGAGGTCGTCGGCTACGCCGGCGGGAACGGTGCCCTGCGCTCCGCCCTACGGGCGGCGGGGACCCCGGCGGCGACGGCCGACATCACCAACGTGGTGGTGTCGGGACCCGCGCCGGGGGAGGTCGAGGCCCTCGTCGACAGCACCGTGGCCCGCATCCTTGGTGAGGGCGTGGCCCCCGACCGGCGGGCCGACTGGTCCGATCGGATCCGGGCCGGCACCCTTACCCGCGAGGGGTTGGCCCGCGAGCTGGCGGCCGACCCGGCCTGGCTCGGCCGCCTGGTGGAGGCCCGCTACCGGGAGATCACGGGATCTCCGCCGGACGCCGCCGATCTGGCCCACTGGGTCAGCGAGCTGGAGGCCGCCACCCCCGATCACGAGCTGGTGGCCGAGCTGGTGGGGTCGACCGCCTTCTGGGACGGGGTCGATCGCGAGCTGGACACCTTCGTGGACGAGGCCTTCGCCACGGTCGTGGGCCGCCCACCGGAGCCGGAGGGACGGACCTACTGGGTCGACCGGCTGTCCGAGGGGCTGTCCCGCGCGGCGATGGCCGCAGCCATCGCCTCGCAGGACGAGGTGCAGCAGCGCAGGGTCACCGAGCTGTCCCGGCTCCTCCTCGACCACGACCCCACACCGGCCGAGCGGAGGGAGTGGGCCGCGGAGCTGCGCACCGGCTCGGTGGTCGACGTCTCGGCCCGGATCCTGCTGGCCTAGCCCGCCCCGGCGCCGGCGCAGCTACTGGGTCACGGCATGGCGCAGGGCCGGGACCAGGGCGATGGGACACGCCTTGAGGGCCAGCTGCTCCTGGTCACGGACGAGCGTGGAGCGAAAGGGCCCGGCGTAGGCCAGGCCCAGGGCGCTGAACGCCAGCCCCACGGCGTACAGGGCCGGCGTCCCGGTGAGGAGGTAGGCGATGAAGCCGGCCAGCGCCGCCACCTCGGCCGCCGCGGTGCGACCCAGGAACCGGGCGCGCCACGATCGGGCCAGGGCCAGCTCGTCGGAGCAGTCGTGGGGGAGGGGCAGGAAGCGGAGGAAGGCCAACGACAGCAGGCCCACCGCCGCCACCGCGCCGACGGCCACCCAGGGATCGACCGACCCGTCGGCCCGATCGGCGTCGCGGGCCAGGACGCCGACCGCGATCCCGACCAGGAACAGACCCGCACAGATGGCCAGGAAGGTCATGCGCACCGCCACCAGGCCGTCGGGGCGGTCGCCGCTCGACCGCAACCAGCCGGGGTCGTCGCCCAGCCGGAACGGGTCCCTGGGATCGTCCTCCGGCGCCACGTCACCGATCTTGGCCCGCCACCGCCACCGCGGTCGATCCCGACGCGGGGGACAGCCCCACCTCCGGGCGGCCAGGAGGCAGGATGGCCGGGTGCGGACACCGTCCGTAGGTTGGGCGATGTGACCTCCCCGAGCGCCGCCGCCAGTCGCCCGTCGATCGGACGCGCCCTGGCCCAAGGGGTGCTCGCACCGGTCGCGCCCCGCACCCTCGGTGCCCTCGTGCACGTGGTCGTCGGCCCGTTCGCAGCTCTGGTCGTCTCCCTGCCCGTGGCCGTCGCCCTCGTGGTGTCGCTGGCGTCGCTGCCGATCCTGCCCGTCTCCGTGCTGGCCTTCGCCGTGACCTTGGCTGGCTCCCGCCTGGCCGGCCACGTGGAGCGGTTCCGACTGGCCGCGCTCACGGGTGTCGAGGTCGCCAGCCCCCACGCCCCGACGTCCGGCCCCCTGTGGCAGCGGGTGATCGCCTGGCTCCGGTCCGGGGCGACCTGGAAGGAGCTGGGCTTCCACCTGGCCAACCTTCCGGTGGCGGCCCTCTGCTCCTCGGTGGCCGTGTCGATCTGGGCCCTGGGCCTGGCCCTGGCCCTGCTCCCGGCCTACGTCGCCGGTTCCCCCGCGGGCGAAGCCTCGCTCCTCTGGTGGGAGGTCGACCCCGGCGCCGAGGCCCTGGCCGCCGGGGTGATCGGCATCGTGGTCCTGTTCACCGCACCGTGGGTCACCCGCGGGCTCAGCCGCCTCTCCATCGGCATGACCCAGGGCCTGCTCGGCGCCGAGGCCGCGGCCCTGCGACGTCGCGTGCACGACCTGGCCGCCAGCCGGGCCGAGGTGGTGGTGTCGGCCGAGCAGGAGCGGCGCCGCATCGAGCGCGACCTCCACGACGGTGCCCAGCAACGGCTGGTCGCCTTGGCCATGACCCTCGGCATGGCCAAGGAGAAGATCGACCGCGACCCCGAGGCCGCCCGAGCGCTGGTCGACGAGGCCCACCGCGAGGCCAAGAACGCCCTGGTCGAGCTGCGGGACCTGGCCCGAGGCCTGCACCCACCGGTCCTCACCGATCGGGGCCTGAAGGCGGCGGTGGCCGGTCTCGCGTCGCGGGCGCCGATCCCGGTCCACGTCGACGTCGAGGTCGACCACCGCGCTCCGCCGTCCATCGAGGGGATCGCCTACTTCGTCATCTCTGAGACCCTGACCAACGTGGCCCGCCACAGCGGGGCCGCCCGGGCCCGGGTGCGGGTGGCCGAGGCCGACGCCACCCTCGTCGTCACCGTCGACGACGACGGCGTGGGCGGCGCCTCGACCGAGCGGGGCACCGGGCTCCGCGGCCTGGCCGATCGGGTCCGGGCCGTCGACGGCACCTTCCGGGTCACCAGCCCCCCCGGGGGGCCCACCACCGTCCGGGCCGAGCTGCCCCTGCCCACGAGGAGCGAGACCTGATGCGCATCGTGATCGCCGAGGACTCCGTCCTCCTCCGGGAGGGCCTCACCCGCCTCCTGGTGGATGCCGGCGAGGAGGTCGTGGGCACCGCCGGCGACGCCGAGGAGACCATGGCCGTGGTCGAGGCCACCGGCCCCGACATCGTCGTGACCGACGTCCGCATGCCCCCGGGCCACAGCGACGAGGGCCTGCGCGCCGCCATCGAGATCCGCAGTCGCTGGCCCGGGACCGCGGTGCTGGTCCTGTCGCAGTGGGTCGAGGAGCGCTACGCCACCGAGCTGCTGGCCGGATCCACCGACGGCGTGGGCTACCTGCTCAAGGACCGCGTCGCCGACGTGAGCGACTTCGTCGACGCCGTGCGCCGGGTCGGCGCGGGCGGCACCGCGCTGGATCCCGACGTGGTGTCCCAGCTCCTGGCCACCAGCCGCAACCGCAGCCCCCTCTCCGCCCTCACCCCACGGGAGACCGAGGTCCTCAAGCTCATGGCCGAGGGCCGCAGCAACCGGGCCGTGGCCGCGGCTCTGGTGGTGTCGGACGGGGCAGTGGAGAAGCACGTCTCCAACATCTTCATGAAGCTCGACCTGCCCATCGCCGAGGACGCCCACCGCCGGGTCCTCGCCGTCCTCCGCTACCTGGAGGCGGCGCCGTGACCACCGACGAAGAGCCGACTGCGACCGCTCCCGACCCCGCCGGGCCCACCGGCGGGGGCCCCTCGGGCTGGGGACCGACCTCTGCGGCCCGGGCCGGTCGTCACCCGGCGATGCGGGTCCTGGCTCTCGTCGTGGGTGGGTTGGTGACCCTGACCATCGTCGGGGTGTCCTCGCTGGCGGCGGCCAACGTCCTGGTCCGCACCAGCGAGACCGACAGCCAGACCCTGGAGGGCCAGGTGGCGCGGGCCGAGATCCGGGTCGACGGCTCGGTGGACATCGAGGTCGGGGCCGCCGGTCGGACCCGCATCGACCGCCGGTCCACCTTCGGCCTCAGCCGTCCCGGGGTCACCGAGACGCTGGTCGACGGCCTGCTCATCGTGGAGGTCACCTGTGACGGGCTGCCCGTCATCTGCTCCAACGACGTGGCCGTCGAGCTCCCCCCGAGCGCCGAGGTGTCGATAGATGCGGAGGAGATCACCGTCACCGGGGTCACGGGCCGCATCGCGACCGACACCGAGGGCGGCTCGGTGCGCCTCACCGACGTGAGCGGACCCCTCGACATCCGGGCCGGCGGCGGGTCGGTCACCGGCACCGGGATCGAGAGCGACGAGGTCCGGGTCTCGGTCGGGGCCGGCGCGGTGGAGCTGGACTTCCGCTCCCCGCCCTCGGACGTGGAGGCCACCACGGGAGCGGGCGCCGTGATCGTCAGCCTCCCGCCCGGCGAGGAGACCTACCGGGTGGACGCCACCTCCGGAGCGGGGGAGAAGCAGGTGGACGTGGCCACCGACCCGGCCAGCCCCCGCCGGGTCCGGGTCAACGCCGGGGCCGGCTACGTCGAGGTCCGCTACGGCCCCAGCTGAGCCACCGGTCGCAGAGGCGCCAGGGGGCGATGTCCGGCGTGATCTTCAGCAGCGTCCCCACCCGTGACAGCCGTCATCACCCTCGGTATGGTGAACAGTATGGCAACGCGAAAGGTCACCATCACCCTCGACGAGACCCAGCTGGCGCGGGTGCGGACCATGGTCGATGCCGGTCAGGCCGCGAGCGTGTCCGGGTTCGTGCAGCACGCGGTCGGGGTCGCCCTCGATGACGTGGCCGGATGGGGCGAGCTCCTCGCCGAGGCCCTGCGTCAGACCGGCGGGCCCCTCACCGACGATGAGCGGGCCTGGGCCGATTCCCTCCTCGAACCCGGATCGGGCCGCGGCTCAGCGGCCTGATGGCGGGTGTGACCCTGGACGCCGGCGGCCTCATCGCGCTGGACCGCGACGATCGACGGGTGATCGCGCTGCTCGCCCGGGCCCGGGAGACCGAGGCACGGGTGACCATCCCGGCCACTGCGCTGGCCCAGGCCATCCGGCGGCCGGATCGCCAGGCCCGCTTGGCCCGACTGATCCGACAGCCGACGACCGACGTGGTCGACCTCGACCGCGTCGACGCCACCAACGTGGGCCGGTTGCTCGCCGCCAGCGGGACAGCCGATGTGGTCGACGCCCACGTGGTGGTATGCGCACGTAGGGCACAGCAACGCGTGGTCACCTCCGACCCCGACGACCTCCGCACCCTCGATCCCGCCATCGAGCTCGTCGCACTGTGAGCGGGGGCCGCCCCTGATGGGGCGGACGGGGGTGGGGCTGGCCCTACCCCTGGGGGTGGGTGGGCGTCACCTCGGAGACGGTGGCCGGCGCCATCGAAGGGGCGGCCGCGAAGGCGGACGATGACGGGACACCACGAGACCCGTCCCGAGGAGGACCCGTGTCCATCGCCACCGCCCCCACCCCCACCGGCCCCGCACCCGATGCGACCAGCGCCGCGGCCGTGCGGGCCTTCGCCGTCCGCAAGGTCTACGGCACCGGCCCGTCAGCCGTGACCGCCCTCGACGACGTGACCGTGGGCGTGGCCCGCAGCACCTTCGTCGCTGTCATGGGCCCGTCCGGGTCCGGGAAGTCCACCCTGCTGCACAGCCTGGCGGGGCTGGATTCGGTCACCTCCGGGACCGTCGAGGTGGCCGGAATCGACCTCTCAAGCCTGTCGGACCGCCAGCTGACCCACCTGCGTCGCGACCGCATCGGCTTCGTGTTCCAGTCCTTCAACCTGGTCCCCACCCTCACCGCGGCAGAGAACATGACCCTGCCCGCCCTGCTGGCCGGCCGGAAGGTCGACCCGGCCTGGATGGACGAGGTCGTCGCCACCGTCGGCCTGGCCGATCGCCTGGACCACAAGCCCTCCGAGCTCTCCGGCGGCCAGCAGCAGCGCGTGGCCGTGGCCCGGGCCCTGCTGGCCCGGCCCGAGGTCACCTTCGCCGACGA
>JBBSME010000100.1:0-11657 GCA_038233335.1 Acidimicrobiales bacterium
ATGGTGTCGCTCACCCACGTGCCCACCAACGGTGGACTGGTCAACCCGGCGGCCGCGGTCGGTGCGCTGTGCCGGGCCCACGACACCGTCTTCGTGCTGGACGCCTGCCAGTCCGCCGGCCAGGTGCCGCTCGACGTCGAGGACCTGGGCTGCGACGTCCTCAGCGCCACCGGTCGGAAGTTCCTCCGCGCCCCCCGGGGCTCCGGGTTCCTGTGGGTGCGGTCAGGGTTGATCGAGCGCCTCACGCCGCCACTGCTCGACCTGCACGCGGCCGAATGGACCTCACCTGACAGCTTCGAGATCCAGGCTGACGCCCGCCGGTTCGAGGGCTGGGAGTGCTCGCACGCGGTGCGGCTCGGTCTGGGGGCGGCGGTCGACTACGCCCTGGAGCTGGGGGTCGAGCAGACCTGGCCCCGGGTCCGGGCCGCCGGTGAGCACCTCCGGCGGGCGCTGGCGGACCTCCGCGGGGTGACGGTCCACGACAAGGGCCTCGAGCGGGGCGGGATCGTGACCTTCTCGGCCGAGGGCCGCTCCGCAGCGGAGGTGAAGCAGGCGCTGGTCGACGCGTCGGTCAACGTGTCGACCACCACGCCCTCCCACGCCCACTTCGACGGCCGCGACCTGCCGGCGCTGGTCCGGGCCTCGCCGCACTACTACAACACCGACGCTGAGCTGGATCGCCTGGTCGAGGTCGTGGCCACCCTCTGATCCGGTGGTTGGGGGGACGAGGTCCTACGGGGCCGCGTCGACGACGGGGCGGGCGGCGCCGGGGGCGACGGTGCGGGCCAGGATGCCCAGGGTGGCCATGAGGCCGGTCTCCTTGATCACGGGGAAGACCGTGTCGGCCATCGGCCGGTAGGTCTCGTCGATGTCGGACCAGTCGTAGTACGAGGTGACCATCGTGCCGCCGTCGATGGGCTCCAGCCGGTAGCCGTAGACGTGGCCGATCGGCGGCTTCATCACGCCATCGATGGTCCAGGCGATCTCACGGTCGGCGTCGAAGGCGGAGATCACGACCTCCACTTCGTACTCCCCGAGGTCGAAGTCCCGCAGCGAGTCGCGGTCCATGTGCATGGTGAAGCGATCGCCGACGGCGGTGGCCGGCTCGCCGTCGGCCCACATCAGCATCCCCGAGGCGTCGATGGACACGTGGCCGTCCGGGCTGGAGAGCACCTCGAAGATCGCTCCGGGTTCGGCCGCGATGGCTCGCTGGACCTCGATGCGCTCGGTCGTCATGCGGATCTCCTGGGACGTCGTCGGTGGGCAGACCGCCCAGCGAAGCAGAAGCTGCGTCCCTCTGTCGCGCTGGGCGCGACTCAGGTACGCAGTTCCGGGGGGTGGGGGCCGGGGGTGGCGGGTGATCAGGAGCCGGTCGGCGTGGTGGGCGTGAAGCGCACCGGCAGGCGCTTGATGCCGCCGACCAGCGGGATGCCCAGGGCGTCGAGGGGGACGGGCTCGCCGGTCACCTCGATGTCGGGCAGGCGGGTCAGCAGCTGGCGGAACGCCACCGAGACCTCGCGACGGGCCAGGTGGGCGCCGAGGCAGAAGTGGGGGCCGGGCCCGCCGAAGCCGACGTGGGGGTTCGGGTCGCGGCGCACGTCGAAGTGCTCCGGGTCGTCGAACACCCGGGGGTCGCGGTTGGCCGCGCCGTACAGCAGCACCAGCTTGTCGCCCTCGGTGAAGTCGTGACCTGACAGCGAGATGTCGGCCGTCGCGGTGCGACGCATGAAGGTGACCGGTGAGGCGACCCGGACGATCTCCTCCACTGCGGTTGGGGTGACACCCTCGAGGTCGTCCTGCCAGGCCCGACGCTGGTCGGGGTTTTGGGCCAGCAGGTGCATGCCGTGGCTGATGGCGGTGCGGGTGGTGTCGTTGCCGGCCACGGCCAGGAGGATGAAGAAGGGGGCGATCTCCGACGGGGCGAGCATGTCGTCGCCGACGTCGTTGTGGACCAGCTTGGAGGTGAGGTCGTCGGTGGGGTTGGCCCGGCGCTCCTCGGCCAGCTCGTCCATCAGGGTGGTGAGCTGCATGCCGGCTTCGAAGATGGCGGCCAGCGGATCGCCGTCGCCCATGAACTCCGGATCGCCGGCCCCGAGGATCACGTTGGTGGCGCTCAGGACCGTGTCGAACTCGCTCCGGGGAATGCCCATCATGTCGCAGATCACCAGCAGCGGGAACGGCTGCGACAGGGCGGTCACCAGGTCGGTCTCGCCGTCGGCGCAGAACGCGTCGATGACCTCGGTGCAGATCGTCTCGACCGAGTCGAGGACGCCCTGGAGCTGGCGCGGGGTGAAGGAGCGGGCCACGATCCCGCGCTGGCGGGCGTGGCGAGGGTCGTCCATGTTGATGAACGAGCCGAAGAACTCGAGGGCCTCGGCCGGCATGTCGGGGATCGACACCGCACCCTGGCCCGAGCAGAAGTCCTTGGGCCGCTTGCTGATCTCCACCACCTCGGCGTACCGGGTCACGGCATGGAAGTCCTCGTCCTCGCCGGTGAGGATGTTGGTGAACGACACGCGGGTGAACGCCTCCGCCTCGCGGAGGACGGCGATCTCGGCCATGCGGTCCGCGAGGGGCTGGCGCCAGAACGTCGGCTCGGCCAGCTGGGCTCCGGGGTCGGTGGCCATGGTGCTCCTCGTCGGGGTGGCGGCCCGGCGATCGTAGGTGGGCAGGGGCGACCGTCGGACACGGCCCGGCCCCGGGTCCGTCACACTGGCCCGAACGCCCTCCGGCTCCGCCCCCACCGTCGACGGACTGCGAGACGATGTCGCCGCCGCGGCCGACGCCGGCTTCACGTCGTACTGGACACCGCAGATCTTCGACCTGGACGCGCTGACCGCGCTGGCGGTGATCAGTCGAGAGGTGCCCGACGGCAGCCGCTTCGGATCCTCCGCCGAACGGGCCGCCACCCGCTCGGCCCTGGCCGAGCTGATCGGCTGACCCACCGCGCCGGCCAGCACCTCGTGGGGCCCGGCCGTAGGGTCGGCGGACCATGGGACGCCTCGACGACCTCGACCTCTCCGCCCGGCTGCGTCGGAAGGAGTACCAGGCGCGCCTCGACGCGGCCCAGGAGCGGCTGGTGCAGCTGCGGCTCCACCTGGGCGGTCAGATGGGCGGGGAGCTGGGGCCGGGGCTGCTGCTGATCTTCGAGGGCAAGGACGCGGCCGGGAAGGGCGGCGCCATCAAGCGCGTGGTCGAACGGCTCGATCCCCGCCACTACCGGGTCGACTCCTACAGCGCGCCCACCGACGACGAGAAGCGGCACAACTTCCTGTGGCGCTTCGCCGGTCGGGTGCCGGGGCGGGGCGGGATGGTGGTGTTCGACCGCAGCTGGTACGGCCGGGTGCTGGTCGAACGGATCGAAGGGTTCGCGACGGAGCAGCAATGGCGGCGGGCCTACGACGAGATCGTCCAGTACGAGGAGATGCTCGCCCGCGAGGAGCTGATCATCCTCAAGTTCTGGCTGCACATCTCCGACGAGGAGCAGGCCAAGCGGTTCGAGGGCCGGGCCGAGGACCCGCTCAAGCAGTGGAAGCTGACCGACGAGGACTGGCGCAACCGGGACAAGAGCACTCGCTACCAGGAGGCTGCGGAGGAGATGTTCGTCCGCACCGACCACGGGCTGGCCCCGTGGGTCGTGGTCGCCGCAGAGCAGAAGCGCTTCGCGCGCATCGCCGTGGTCGAGGAGCTGATCGTCCGCCTGGAGGAGGGGATGCGCCGGTGGGGGATGGAGGTGCCTGAGCCCCTCACCGAGCCGGGGTCCTGATCGACACCCGACCTCATGTGGCCGAGCGGCCCTTCTTCCAGTAGCCCCGGACGGTGGCATCGGATCGGGACAGACCCCGCTCGTCGAAGAGGTGCTTGCGGATGCGCTGCACGGCGGCGGCCTCGCCTGCCACCCACACCCTGTCGGGGACCGCGTCGAGCGATCGCACCACCGCGACCAGGGCGTCGCCTGGCTCGGCGCCGTCGGCCCGCTCGTGCCAGGTGACGACCACCGCCGGGTGGTCGGGCAGGTCCACCCGCGCCGACGGCGCGGAGACCTCGATCTCGACCGCCACCGGCATCGTCTCGGGCAGGGCCTCGAGCAGCTGGCTGATGGCGGGGATGGCCACCTCGTCGCCGACCAGGAGGTAGGAGCGCGCCCCGGTGTCGATCTCGTAGCCGCGACCGGGCCCCGAGATCGCCACCTCGTCACCCGGTGACGCCGCCCTCGCCCACTCCGACGCCGCCCCCTCGCCGTGGAGCACGACGTCGAGGGTGAGCTCCTGGCGCTCGGGATCCATGTGCCGGGGCGTGAACGTGCGGATCGGGGCCCGCCGCCCGTCGGGCAGGTCGAACTGGTTGCCCGACCAGGTGGGCATGACGAGCGCGTCCTCGCCGGCGGGCGGCAGCAGCATCCGCACGCTGGCCGCCGGCTCGTCGATCTCCAGCCCGTCCAGCTCGTCGCCGCCCAGCACGATCCGGCGCATGTGGGGGCTGAGCTCGGTGATCCGCCGCACCGCCACCCGTCGGAAGGTCGGTGGCTCCCGCCGGGTGGGCAGCGTGCGGTCGTCGTCGGAGGAGTCGCTCACGCAGCCCACTGTGGCACCCACCCGCCGGCGACGAGCCACGGTGCCCGGCGGGGTCAGCCCCCATGGGCGATCCTGAGGTGGCGGAGCGTCCCACCCTGGCGAGGAGACCCATGACCAGCCTGCTCATCACCGGTGCCCTGTCCGGGCTGGCCCTGGGCTATGTGCTGCAGCGCACCGACCTGTGCTTCCACTCGGCCTGGCGCGGGCTGTTCGAGGGCCGGTACCACCTGGTGAAGATCTGGATCCTGGGGGTGGCCCTGGCGTCGGTCGGGCTGTCGGTGATCTACGCCTCCGACCAGTGGCCCCAGCTCAACCAGGGCCTCGGGTTCCGCCCCCAGGGCAACGTGCTGGGCGGGTTGACCATCGGGGTGGGCATGGTCGTCGCCGCCTCGTGCGCCTCGGGCCTCTTCTACAAGCTGGGCTCCGGGATGCTGGGCGCGGGGGTAGGGCTGGCGGCGTGGTTCGTGGGCGACGTGGCCGGGAGCCGGCTGTTCGTGGGCCGCGACGGCGGGCTGGACCTGCGGGGCTCGGTCACCGAGCTGGACGCCGGCCCGCTCAAGGGCGGCCCCACGATCCCGGATGTCCTGGGGATCGATCGGGGGATCGTGTCGGTCGTGTTCCTCGTCGTGGTGGCAGCCGTCCTGGCCCGTTCCCGTCGTCGCACCGGGGCCCGGGCCCAGTGGTCGTGGTGGGTCGGCGGTGCGGCGCTGGGCGTGGCCACCATCGCGGCGTGGGCCCTGGCCGGCATCGGCGATGCGCCCTTCGGGCCCAGCACGGTCGGCGCCCCCGCCAGCCTGGTCAACGGGGGCGCGGTGAACACCTGGCTGGTCGCCTTCCTCGTGGCCCTCATCGCGGGGGCCGTGGGCGCGGCGGCGGCATCGAAGACCCTGTGGGTGCGCGGGGAGTCGCCGTCCCGCTACGTCGGGTTGGTGGCCGGGGGCCTGCTCCTCGGCATCGGGGGCCAGATCGGCGGCGGGTGCAACCTCGGGCACGGGCTGTCGGGGGCGGCGCAGCTCAACGTGAGCTCGTGGGCCACGGTGGCCGCCATCGTCGCCGGCATCGCCGGCGCCCGGGCCGTCCAGGTGCGGATCGCGTCCACCCCGACGGTCGAATGGCGGGTCCAGGCCGTCGATGCCTGACCCGTCGGCCGGGTCTCAGGCGCGGTGGCCCTCGTCGAGGGTGAAGGTGTTGCCGCCCGCAGCCTTGGACGCGTAGGTGGCCTCGCCATCGGCCAAGGCTACCTGCCCTCGGTGATCCTCACGCGCGGACCGCGACGTCGGGTGTCAGGCTGCGCCGGTGCACGTGCGCTCAGATCGCCGATGGTCCTTCCCCGCGACCCCGGAGCGGTTCTGGGACGTGGTGGCCTCGGTCGACGAGTACCCGACGTGGTGGCCGTGGTTGCGCCGCTTCGAGGCCGACGCCCTGGCGACCGGTGCTCGCTGGAAGTGCACGGTGTCCCCGCCGCTGCCCTACCGCATCCGCTTCGACCTCCGGATGGAGGAGGTCGATCGGCCCTGGCTGGCCCGGGTCTCGGTCACCGGCGACATCCGGGGCTCGGCTCGGATGGACGTGACCCCGGTCGACGGGGGGTGCCAGGTCCGGCTCCGGTCCGACCTGGTCCCGGCCCACCCGTCGCTCCGGGTCGCCTCGGCGGTGACCCGGCCGATGATCCGCTGGGGCCATGACTGGGTGCTCGACACCGGGGTGCGCCAGCTGCGCAGCCGGGCGCTCTGATCGGGACATCGCCCGTGCTGGTCCACCTCGACGGTCGCCTTGGACCGGCGGCAGGGGCCCCCTCAGGGATCTGACGGTCCTCGTCCCCACCGCGGGTCTCGATCCTCTCGCCGGCTCGGCGCCGCTACACCGCAATGGCGTGCGCCGGCGCCACGCCTGGGCCCTCTCGACCCCACAGCCTGCGGGCGATCGGGTCGATCACCAGCTGCTGGAAGGCATCGGGACCCAGCGGGCCGGACGTCTCGTCGAGGCTGCGGTACGCACCCGCCGGATCGCGGTGGTGCGCCTCCAGGACGTGGCGGTGCCGGTGCAGGACCTGGGCCGCCTGGCGTCGCGACCACTCGGGGTGGAACTGCATCCCGATGGCGGCGGGGCCCCAGCGGAAGGCCTGGATGGGGCTGGCCTCGTTGGCGTGGGTGACCGTGATGCCGTCGATGGTGGCCAGCGCCGGGTCGATCTGCTCGTAGTGGAGCTCGGCCACGCTCAGGTGGCCGCACGGACCGTGGACCCGCTGCCAGCCGGCTTCCATCCCCTTGGCCGGCCGGCTCCGCGGCAGCTCCGGCGCCGCGGCCCGGGCCAGCAGCTGCGCGCCGAGGCAGATGCCGACAAGCGTCACCTCATCGGCCCACGCCCTCCGGGCCAGGGCGGTCACCCGTCGCCGCGAGCGGACCGTCGCCGGGTCGTTGGCGAAGGCTGACGTCTCGCCGCCCGACAGCACGTGGACGGGAGCGGCCAGGATCTCGTCGGTGACCACCTGGCTCCGCTGGTCGACGACCTCGACGCTCCATCCCCGCCGGCGGAGCCGGGCCGCCACCGCCGCCCCGTACCCGCGACCCCGGAAAGGCTGGCCATCGGCCTGCCACACCACCACCTGCGGCGACCGGGTCCAGTGCCGGGGGTCCTTCTCGCGGCGCGACCGGCGCTGCGCATCGAGGTCGACGGTGGGCGTGGGCGGGGTGGATGGGTGAGACACGCGCGGACCTCCTGGTGATGGTGACCGGACGGTACGAAGCGACCGCCACGACCACGTTCCCGGGGGGTGAACGGCCGGCCGCGATCTCCTTTCGCCACTCTGTCGCGGTGGGAGTGAACGGCTCCGGGCCCCGTAGCCTCGAACGGATGTGTGGCATCGCCGGCCTGTGGGACGTCTCTGACCAGGGGGTCGCGGACATGCTGGTCGCGCTCCGGCACCGGGGACCGGACGGCCACGGGGCGGTGCAGCTCGGTGACGGGCGGGCCCTGGGCCACCAGCGCCTCAGCATCGTGGACCTCGAGAACGGCGCCCAGCCGTTCGTGCAGCGGGCGTCCGACGGCACGGTCCGGTGCCTGGTGGCCAACGGAGAGATCTACAACGCGGCCGAGCTGCGCGACGGGCTCGACGAGGCCGCCTTCGCGTCTACCAGCGACAGCGAGGTGATCCTCCACCTGCTCGACGGCGATCCCCACGCCGTGGACCAGCTCCACGGGATGTTCGCCTTCGCCCTGGTCGACGACGGCGAGCTGGTCCTGGGCCGGGACCCGCTGGGCATCAAGCCCCTCTACGTGGGTTCGGTCGGGGGCGGCACCGTCTTCGCCTCCGAGCTCAAGGCCCTTCCCGGCGGCACCACGGACGTCCGGGCCCTGACCCCGGGCACCACCATGTCATCGGTCGAGGGGGAGCGTCGCTACGCGGCGGGCCTCGACACCGCCATCGCCGCCGCGGGGTCCATCGCCTTCGACGACGCCAAGGGTCTGGTGCGCTCGACCCTGGAGCAGGCCGTGGTCGATCGGTTGATGGCCGACGTGCCGGTGGGGGCCTTCCTCTCCGGTGGGCTCGACTCCAGCGCCATCTGCGCCCTGATGCGAGAGCACGTCGACGAGCTCCACACCTTCACCGTGGGCCTGGAGGGCAGCCCTGACCTGCTGGCGGCGCGGCTGGTGGCCGAGCACCTGGGCACGATCCACCACGAGCACGTCCTCACGGCCGACGAGGTGGCCGGCGTCGTGCCCGACGTCGTGGTGAGCCTCGAGTCCTTCGACCTCGACCTGGTCCGCTCGGCCGTCCCCACCTGGTTCGTGTCCCGCCTGGCCGCCGAGCACGTCAAGGTCGTCCTGACGGGTGAGGGCGCGGATGAGCTGTTCGCCGGGTACGAGTACCACAAGGACATCACCGATCCGGTGACCCTCCAGGACGAGGCCCACCGCTCCATCGGCGAGCTGCACCACGTCAACCTCCAGCGGGTCGATCGCATGACGATGGCCCACTCCATCGAGGCCCGGGTGCCCTTCCTGGACACGCGGATGATCGCCCTGGCCCTCTCCCTGCCCCCGGAGCTCCGGATGCCCACGGTCGGCGAGATCGAGAAGACGCTCCTCCGGGCTGCGGTCGAGGACCTCCTGCCGTCCGAGGTCGTCTGGCGGGACAAGGCCCAGTTTGACCAGGGATCGGGGACGGCCGACCTGCTGCCCACCCTCGAGCACCTCTCCGACGGCCTGGACCTCGTCGCGTACCGGGCCCTCCACCCGGGCACGGACCTCCGGTCGGTCGAGGAGTGCGGCTACCACCGGATGCTCGCCACCGGGGTCGCCCACCCGGACGTCGTGCTGCCCACCGTGGCCCGCTGGGCCGACCGCCCCGCCGCCTGACCTTCCCCGAAGTGGCGCGGGGTGGTGGTAGAAACCTTGACGTCGTTACATAACGATGCCAATGTTTCCTCGTGGCCACCCAGGAGGAGCGTCGGACCCAGACGCGCGACGCGCTGCTCGAGGCGGGGGCCACCCTGTTCGCCGAGCGGGGCGTGGCCGGCGCCTCGGTCGACGCCATCGCCCAGCGCGCCGGGCGCACCTCCGGCGCCCTTTACGACCACTTCGGCTCCAAGGAGGGGCTGCTGTTCGCCCTGCTGGCCAGCTGGGTCGACGACGCCACCGCGGTGATCACCGCCGAGCAGGCCACCGCGGCCACCCTCGACACGTGGGTGGCCGTCATGTGGCGCGCCGTCTCGGACCCGCCGTCGGGGGATGCCCGCTGGATCAGCCTGGAGCACGAGCTGTGGACCTACGCGGCCCAGAGCGAGCGGGCCCGCCGCTACCTCGCTCGCCGGTACCAGGCCGCGTGGGACGGCATCGACGAGGTGGCCACCACCTGGGCCGAGCCCCGTCCTGACGTGCGGATCGGACCGGCCGTCATCGGCCTGCTGCTGGGCCTGGAGATGATGCGCCGCATCGACCCCGACGCCGTGTCCGACGCCACCGCCATCGCCGCCCTTCGCGGCGTCCTCGCCGGCGCCGCCGACCGCGGCGCCGCTCCGTGACCCCGCCGCCGAACCCCATCGACACCCCGGCACCCGCCGGGCCCGACCACCCCTGACCCAGGAGCACCACCATGCGCACCCCCCTCTGCGACGAGCTCGGCATCGAGTTCCCGATCTTCGCCTTCACCCACTGCCGTGACGTGGTCGCCGCAGTGTCCAAGGCTGGCGGCTTCGGCGTGCTGGGCGCGGTCGGCTTCACCCCCGAGCAGCTGGAGATCGAGCTGGCCTGGATCGACGAGCACGTGGGCGACCACCCCTTCGGCGTCGACATCGTCATCCCCGGCAAGTACGAGGGCATGGACGACCTGGACCCGGAGCACCTGGCCCAAACGCTGCGCGACATGGTGCCCCAGCAGCACCTGGACTTCGCCAACAAGCTCCTCGCCGACCGCGACGTCCCCGAGCTGCCCGAGGGCGAGGACAACTCGCTCCAGCTCCTCGGCTGGACCGAGGCTACCGCCCTGCCCCAGGTCCAGACCGCGCTGGCCCACCCCAAGGTGGCCCTCATCGCCAACGCCCTCGGCACCCCGCCGGTCGAGATCATCGAGCTCATCCACGGCACCGATCGCAAGGTCGCGGCCCTGTGCGGGTCGCCCTACCAGGCCCTCAAGCACAAGGAGGCCGGCGTCGACATCGTCATCGGCCAGGGCGGCGAGGGCGGCGGCCACACCGGCGAGGTCGGCTCCATCGTGCTCTGGCCCCAGATCGCGGCGGCCATCGCCCCAACCCCCCTGCTGGCCGCCGGCGGCATCGGCTCCGGCCAGCAGATCGCCGCCGCCCTGTCCCTCGGCGCCCAGGGCGTGTGGGCCGGATCGCTCTGGCTCACCGTCGAGGAGGCCGACCTGCCCCCGGCCCAGCAGAAGCAGCTGCTGGAGGCCACGTCCCGCGACACCGTGCGCAGCCGCTCGTTCACCGGCAAGCCCTGCCGGATGATCAAGACCGAGTGGACCGAGGCCTGGTCCGGCCCCGACGCCCCGGACCCGCTCCCCATGCCCCTCCAGTACATGGTCTCGGGCGACTGCGTGGCCCGCAGCCACCGCTACGCCGACAAGGCCCTCTCGGTGATGTTCAACCCCGTGGGCCAGGTCGTGGGCCAGATGGACAAGGTCGAGAAGACCGCGGCCGTCGTGCAGCGCCTGGTCGAGGAGTACCTGGAGGCGGTCGAGCGCCTGGATGCGCTCACCGTCGCCGCGGCCAACGCCTAGCGTCGCCCCCATGGCCTCGCCGTTCACGCCGTACCAGCTGGGGCCGATCACCCTCAGCAACCGGATCGTCAGGCGGCCACCTTCGAGGGTGTGATGCCCCAGCTCAGCCGGCGCGAGGACCGCCCGCGACCCGCGGCCGACCCGCCGGCGAACCGGGGTCGATCGCGGGGGTCCTGGCCCCCGGGACCTGCCCCAGAACGCGCGGCGCGGTCCGGCCGTAGCCTGGCCGGGTGGAGTGGCGCGAGGTGCTGGGGGCGGTGAGCGGCGCTGGGCTGGTGGTGGGGACGGTCGCCTCCATCGTTCTGGTCCCCTGGATGCGGGTGTTCTTCGGCACCGTGGCCGTGGCGATGGCCGGGGTGGCCGCGGTGGGCTCGGCGGCGGTGTGGGAGCAGCCCATGTCCTTCTGGATGCTGGTCGCGGCCCTCGGCTTCGCCCTCGTCGGCGCCCTGCTGTTCCGCTGGGGCCGCGCCACCGACCAGCGCCCCGGACCCGAGGGCACCTGAGCCTCGGTCCGCACGACCCATGCTTGCGATGCTTGGCAGTCAAGACCGTGGGCGAGCGTCGCAGGTTGGACGTGGGGCGGGTCAGGCGGTGCCGGCGTGGCCGGCGAACAGCTCGACCAGGTGGGCGAAGCCGGCTGCGGTGTCGGCCAGGTCCGGACACGCCCAGCGGATGTCGGCTCGAACCTCGGTGGCCCCGTCCTTCAGGAGGTCGGGCACCGCGGCCATGGTGGCCTCCACGTCCACCGCCCCGGCATCGGTGCGCACCACCGGGGCCGGCACCCGGACCATGAGGTCACCCGGATCCCGCCCGGCCTCGGCCATCGCCCAGCGCAGCGTGGCCGCTCCCGTGCG
>JBBSME010000101.1:0-11621 GCA_038233335.1 Acidimicrobiales bacterium
CCACGGCGGCGACGGCCTGGACGAGATCACGATCACCACCACGTCCAACGTGATCGAGGTGATCGACGGCCAGGTCCGCCCCCTCACCGTCGACCCCACCGAGTTCGATCTGGGCCCGGCCCGGCTGGAGGACCTGCGGGGCGGCGACCCGGCCACCAACGCCCGCCTGGCCCGGGCCGTGCTCGCCGGCGACGAGGGCCCGCACCGCGACATCGTCGTCCTCAACGCGGCCGCCGGACTGGTCGCGGCGGGCGAGGTCGCCGACTACGCCGCCGGGGTCGACGCCGCCCGTGCCGCCCTGGACTCCGGGGCCGCCTCCGACGCCCTCGACCGCCTGGTCACCATCTCGGTCGCCGCCCGCACCGCCGGCCTCTGACCCGTCGCGATGGCTGCGGAGTCAGGCGCCGGGCTGCGGGCGGGGGGTGTCGGGTGGGTCGGTCACCGCGAAGGGGCTGACGCGGTCGATGCCGGCCTCGGCCTCGATCCGGGTCACCTCCAGGCGGGCCTCCTCCATGGTGTCGAGCTGCTCGGCCAGCTGGTCCAGTGCCGTGCGCCCGCCGGTCGCAGCTCGGGGGGCCTGGGACTGGGCTGACTCCAACGACACCTGCGAGGCCAGCCGCTCGATCGTCTTCACGTGCTGGTCGAGCGTCTTCAGGTGGGGGCGGCGGGCCTTGGCCGGCATCCGCCCCGCGGCGACGACGTGTGCGTCGAGGGCCACGGCCTCGGCCTCCAGGTCCTGAGCCACGTCGACCAGCTGGGGGTTGGCGTCGGGGGCCGTGGCGGCGGCGCGGGCCGCGGCCACCGCCGTGCGCAGGCGACGGTGCATCCGGGGGGCGGCGGAGGGCGCGCCCACCCACGATGCCGGCGCTGGACTGGGGGCATCGGGGCTGACCCGGTTGCGGCGGTTCAGGGCCCGAGCCCCGAGCAGGAAGGTGATGGCCAGGACCATGGCGGTGGCCACGCCCAGACCCAGCAGGATCAGGAGCAGGGTGAGGAGGGCGTCCACCTCTCCGAGGCTACCGGGACGCGGCCGTGCCGGACAGGGCTGGCCGCGCTGACGAGCGGGCTGGATCGGGGCGCCGACCGAGGCTCGGACCGGACGTCGGCCGGGGAGGTGCGGTCGGGCGCGGCGGGCGGGCACGGAAGTCCGGCAGCGCGGGCCAGACCGACGCCATCCCGCCGGTGCTGGACGTGATCCGCACCTGTGCTGCGGCCCGGTCGAGCCACGCCGCCACGCACAGCACCTCGGCGGTCAGGGCCTCGGAGGCGAGGGTCCCGGGTCGGTCGTCGCTCGGGGGCGACACGCCGGCGATCAGGTCGAGGGAGCGGACCTGGCCGTCGGGCCCCCAGGCCGAGGTGAGCACGCCGCCTACCAGCACCGCCCCCGCCCCGCCGGGAAGGGCCAGCTCGGTGCGTCCGCTGCTCCGCAGGGCATCGGTGCGGCGCTGGCGGCGCAGCGCGTCGCCGATCGCGGCGGCTCGCTCCCGGACGTCGGCCGCCTCCTCGAAGCGCTCGGCCGCAGCCAGGCGGTCCATCTGCTGGCCCAGCGGGGCGAGGATCAGGTCGGGGCGGTCGCGCCAGCCCGCCCGCACGGCGTCCACCACCTGGCCGTACACGGCCGGATCGAGGTCGCCGGCGCACGGGCACAGGGCTCGCCCCAGCTGGGCCGGGGCGCACGGTGCGCTCCGCCGGCCGGCGACCCCCGTGCACCGGCGCAGGGGGAGGGCGGTCTGGATGGCCTCGACCACCCGGGCCGCGGCCCGATGCGACGGGAACGGGCCCAGGTGGTCCTCACCGCCCTCGCGGACCACCCGCACCACCGAGAGGCGCGGGTAGGCCTCCCGGGTCAGCCGCACCCAGGCACGGCTGCCCCGGGCCCGCCCCTGGCGGTTGAAGCGCGGGTCGTGGGCCCGGATGAGGCGGAGCTCGAGCACCGCGGCCTCCAGGGTGCTGGAGCAGACCAAGGCGTCGATGGCCTCCACCTCGCGCAGGAGCTGGCCCACCTTCCGCCGCTCGTCGCCGGAGAAGTACGACCGCACGCGGGCCCGCAGGTCGGTGGCCTTGCCCACGTAGAGGACCCGTCCCTGGCGATCCCGGAACCGGTACACGCCCGGACCGCGGGGCAGCCGCTCGGTGAGCTTCAGCTTGGCCGCCTGCGGATGACCCGCCATCTTGGGCAGGCCGAGGAGGTCGTCGAGGCCGAGGACACCCAGTCCGGCGGCCCGCTCCAGCAGGACGTGCAAGAGGTCGCCGGTGGCCAGGGCGTCGTCGAGGGCCCGGTGTGACGGTTGGTGCGGGAGACGGAGGCGAGAGGCGAGCGTACCGAGCCGGCAGTTCGGCACCTCGTCGCGCACCAGGCGGCGCGCCAGGGCACAGGTGTCGACCGAGCGGTTGGCGAAGCGGGGGTGGCCGTGGCTCTCCAGCGCGGCGTTGAGGAAGCTCAGGTCGTAGCGGACGTTGTGACCGACGATCACGGCATCGCCCACGAACTCGACCAGCGCGGCGAGCACCGGCCCGAGCCGGGGGGCGGGGACGAGCATGGCGTCGGTGATCCCGGTCAGCACCGTGATCTTGGGGGGGATCGACAGGCCGGGGTTGACCAGGGTCTGGAAGGTGCCCAGGCTCTCGCCGCCGCGCAGGCGGACGGCTCCGACCTCGGTGATCCCCCCCTCCTCGGCCCGGCCCCCCGTGGTCTCGATGTCGAGGACGCAGAAGGTGACCTCGTGCAGCGGCACCCCCAGGTCGTCCAGGCTGGCCTGCCCGGATCGGCCTCCGGTGGTGCTCGTCCGGCTCATCGAACGAGCGTACGTCGTACGTCTGTTCGCCGTCAACGGGTCCCCGGCTGCGGGCGCCGACCACCTCGTTACCCTGTCGGCCGTGGCCGATCCGACCCCCTCCCGGTACCGCTGCACCTCCTGCGGCAACCTCACCCGCTTCGAGGTGACCGCGACCCGTCGGACGCGGGCCTTTCACCACTACACCGTGGGCGGTGAGCTGACGGTGGAGCGCTCTGACCTCCTGACCGAGGACGTCGAGGCCGTCGAGTGCACCTGGTGCGGCCCGGCGGGCTCGGTCGAGCCCCTCAGCGCCGAGTAGCCGCAGTGGCGTCGTCGGCCCGGGGGAGCGACGACCGCACCGACCTGCTCCGCGCCGTCCTCGAGATCACCCTTGTGGTGGCGCTGCAGTCCGAGGCGTCGGAGGTCCCCGGCCCGCTGCGGCCCTACCTCCAGATGCGCGACCCGCAGCGCGTCCCCCGCGCCCTGCGCGCCGCGGATCGGGCCGGTGACGACCAGCACCTCAGGGGCCGGGTCGCCCAGGTCGTGGGGGACGAGGACCTCGCGCCAGCCGAGGTGCTCTGGCTGCGACGCCCCGACGGTTGGGAGGACGAGCTCGAGGCCCTGGTGTCGGCCCGGCGGAGCGAGCGGCAGGAAGCCGACGCCCTTCGCCTGCTCGACCGGGAGCGCCGGGCGCGGGCTGCGGCCGAGGCCGATCGGGACCGAGCTGACGCCCGAGCGGATGAGGCCGAGGCCGGGCGCGATGCGCAGCGGGCGGCGGCGCACGAGGCGATGTCCGCCCGCGAGGAGGCTGCGGCCGACGTCGAGCGGGCCCAGGCGGAGCGCGCTGCCGCGGTGGCGTCGCTGAAGGAGCTGGAGGGGGCCCACGCCCGAGCTCACGACGAGATCCGAGACCTGCGGTCGCAGCTCGATGCCGCCCGCTCCGCACTGCCTGATGCCGATCCGTCCGCGCCCGCGGCGCCCGAGGCGGTCACCCCTCCGGAGGGGTCCGGTGCCGACGGCTCGGGCGAGGGGCGCCCTGACGTCTCTCCCGATCCGACATCGACGCGCGACACCCGCGATCTGTCCGGGCTGGATCGTGAAGCCCTGGCGCGAGCGGTGGACGCGTCTGTCGCCGCCGCGGCTGATCTGGCTGCATCGCTCGGAGAGGTGGCGGCGCAGGTCGCCCGGCCCGAGGGTGTCGCGGACCCCGCGCCCGGGCCCACGGCCAGACCCACTCCCGCCGGCCCGGCACGGGCGCGACCGCCCCGCCGACGGCCGGCCGCACTGCCCGGTGGCGTGCACGACGACTCCGCCAGGGCAGCCGACCACCTGGTCCGGCTCCCCGGCGTGGCCGTGCTCGTCGACGGCTACAACGCCTCGATGGCCAGCTGGCCCGGTCTGGACATCGAGGCCCAGCGCCGGCGGCTCATCGGCGCCCTGACGCGACTGGAGGCCCGCTGTGGTGCGGAGGTCACGGTCGTGTTCGACGGCGTGGACGGCGGAGACCGTCTGCCCCCCGGGCCGGGCCGCCGGGTCCGGGTCGAGTTCACGCCGGGCGCGGTCGAGGCCGACGACGTCATCATCGAGCAGGTCCGCCGCCTCCCGCCGGGACGACCGGTCGTCGTGGTCTCCGACGATCGTCGGGTGCGGGACGGCGCCGCGGCCGGCGGCGCCAACCTGGTGACCACGGCGCAGCTCCGGGCCCTGATCGGATCGGGCCCCGCGTGACGACCGCCGGGGAGAGCGAGCCCACTCCCCTCCTCCTGGCCGCGCCCCCGATGGTCGGACGGGGCCCCGAGCTGGCGGCGGTGGCTGCGGTCCTCGACGCCGACGGGGGCCGCGGCGTGCTCCTGACCGGCCCGATCGGCGTGGGCAAGACCCGGCTGGCCACCGAGACCATGGGCCGCCGAGCGGGGGCGGGGAGCTCGGTGCTGCGGGTCATCGCCACCTCGGCCACCGCCGACATCCCTCTGGGGGCCCTGGCCGCCATTGTGCCGCGGGGGGTGCGGGCCGGAGATGGCGTCGTGGAGCGCGTGGTCGCCCACCTGGCCGAGGAGGTCGGCGACGACCCGCTCCTCTTGGTGGTGGACGACGTCGACCACCTCGACGCCCAGTCCCACGCCGTGGTCCGCGCCCTGGTCGAGCGCCGGGTGGCTCGGGTGGTCGGCACCGCCCGTTCGCCGTTGCCGCCCCTCCCTCCACCGTGGACCTCTCCCGGCGTCGTCCGGGTCGAGCTGGCCGACCTCGACGCCGATGCGGTGGCCGAGGTGCTGGTGGCCACCCTCGGCGGTCCGGTCGCCGCTGAGCTCAGCCGACAGCTCGCCGTCGCCACCGGTGGCAACCCGCTGCTGCTCCGCGAAGCGTTGACGCTGGCCGGCCACAACGGCGCCCTCCACCGCGTCGACGGCATCTGGTCGCTGGCCGACGCCGAGCGCCCGGTGGCCCTCCTCAGCGAGGTGGTGTCGGGTCGCCTGGCGCCCCTGCCGCCCGCCGAGCGCGATGCCCTCGAGCTGGTGGCCGTGGCCGAGGTGCTCCCGGTGGGCATGGCCGACGACCTGGTCGGGCCCGTCTTGCTGGCCGAGCTGGAGCGGGCCGGCCTCGTCCGTCGCGACGAGGTGCTGGGCCATCCCGTCGTCCGCCCGTCCCACCCCTTCTACGGGGAAGCCCTACGCTCGGGGCTCGGTCCGATCGCCCGGCGCCATCACGCCCGGCGCCTGGCCGACGCGGCCCAGTCCGCGCCGGAGGCGGTCGTCGACGTGATGCGGGTGGTGGCCTGGAGGGTCGCGGCCGGTGGGGAGGTGGAACCGGACCTCCTGGCCCAGGCGGCTCGTGAGGCCCGACGGCGGTCGGAGTTCACCCGGGCCGAAGACCTGGCGACCCGGGCGGTCGAGGCCGGAGCCGGCGCTCCGGGGTTGCTCCTGTTGGGCGAGATCCAGAACGCGGTCGGGCGCTTCGAGGAGGCCGACGCCACCTTCGAACGGGTGGTGGCGCCCCTCGTGGCGCCCGGTGCGAGCGGGCCCACCGACGACGAGGAGGCCTCTCTCGTCGGGCTGGCGGCTCTCGCCCTGGCCTTCAACCGGGCCTGGGGGCTCGGCCAGAGCCGGGCCTCGCGCGCCCTCCTCCAGGACGCCTCGGCCGCGCTGGCCGCCTCCCCCGTGGCCGAGGCGGCGGTGGTGGCGGACCGCCGTCGGGAGCTGGCGGCCGACGCCGCCGCGCTGGCCGCCTTCAGCGGTGATCCGGCCCGGGCCGCGGCCGAGGTGGAAGCGCTCCAGGTCGGCTCGGACGACCCCTCCCCTCGGGTGGCGGCGCGCCTCGCGTTCGCCCGGGCCGCGGGTCTCCTCGGGGTGGGACGGCCTGAGGCGGCCGTGGTCCAGTCCGATGGCGGCCTCGAGGCGCTCGAGGGTCTGCCCGAGGGGTTCGGTCGGGCCACCTTCACCACCAACCTGCTGCTCACCCGGATCATCGGGTTGGCCGAGGCCGGCCGACTGGCGGAGGCCGGGGAGGCAGCCGAGGCGACCTTCCGGCGGTCCGCAGCCTCGGGCTTCGTGATGGGCCAGGCCGTCGCGGCGTGGGCCCGGGGTCGGGTCGAGGCCATCAGCGGACGGGCGGTGACCGCCGAGCGATGGTTCCGCGAGGCCCGACTCCTCGAGCGGGACCTCCAGACCCGGGGTCGCCGCCGTTGGTCGTTGGTCGGGTTGGGCCTGGCCCTGGCCGCCCAGGGCAGGGTCGATGAGGCCCGCCAGACCCTCGCCGTGCTGGACGAGATGGACCTCGAGGCACCCGTGGACGACCGCTGGGTCCTCGCCGATGAGGCCCTCCTCCGCGCTGGGCTCCACATCTCGTCGGGCGAGCTCTCGGCGGCCGAGGACCTCCTCGTGGCCACTGCGGCGGGGGCCGAGGAGGCGGGGGCGACGGGTGTGGCCGCCGTCCTGTGGCACTCCACCGTGCTCGCTGGGGTGACGCCGCGGACCGTGGCCGACGCTGCGTCTCGGCTCGTCAGCGCCGAGTCCGAGCTCGATGGCGAGGTGCACCGGTGCCGGGCCGCCGACGCCGCTGCGGTCCTGGGGCGCGACCCCGGGGCGCGAGTGCAGGTGGCCACCCACCTCGACCAGCTGGGGGTGTCCCGCCTGGCCCACGCGGTGGCCCGGGCCGCCGCGGCCGACGCCACGGCTGCGGGCCAACGGGGCACGGCCCGCACCGCAGAGGAGGTCGCAGCGCGGGTCGCGGCTGACGGCGAGGGCGGTGGTTGGGACGTGCCTGGGATGGACGCGGCCCTGACCGGCCTGGGGCCGCGCCAGCGCGAGGTCGTCCTGCTGGCGACGCAGGGGCACGCCAACCAGGACATCGCCGATCTCCTCGGCATCGCCGTGCGCACCGTGGAGAACCACCTCCACCGGGCCTACGCCGAGCTCGACGTCGACGGCCGGAGGGGGCTGGTGGACCTGCTCGCTCCCGAGGCGACGGCCGGGTCCGAGACCAGCGCGCCACGCAGGTGATGACCTCGGGTCAGCCCTCGCAGCGCAGACCCGGCGCCGGCGGCTCCAGGGTGATCAGGTAGGCCGTGACCGGGTCGTCGATGCAGTCGCTCTGGGAGCTGTAGACGGTGTGCTGGTCGCCCACGAAGGTCACCAGCACCGACCCGTCGATGATCCGCTCAGCCTGCTCGGACTGCTCGTAGGGGGTGGCCGGGTCGTTGGTCGTGCCGATGACCACCACCGGCGGGGCGCCGGTGAGAGCGCCGTCGGTCAGCGGGGCCAGCGGTTCGATGGCCTCGGGGAGGCCCCAGCAGCCCGGGAGCCCGACTGCGAACCAGGCCCCCCAGAACGGCAGCTCCGATGACCAGGGTGCCACCAGGTCGGTGTCGCCCTCCGGTTGCGTCGATCGGGCGGCCTGGTCGGCGCACCGGATGGCCCCGCGGGCGTCGGCGTCGTCCTCCCAGGTGCCGTCGGGCTGGCGTCCGAGGTACTCGTCCCGCAAGGCCAGCAGCGTGCGCCCGTCGGGGGTGGCGGCCCGGGCCGAGGCCAGGCCCTGGTCGAGGGTGGGCCAGGAGGCCTCGGTGTAGAGGGCGGACGCCACTGCGATGTACAGCTCACCGACGCCGAGGCTGCCGGGCCGAGGCTGCGCTCCGTCGAGCTCGTAGCTGTAGTCCGCCGAGATCGGGCCGGCCTCGAGCCGGTCGACCAGGTCGAGCATGGCGGCCTTGGGGTCGTCGCCGAGGGTGCAGCTGGGACGGTCGGCGCAGCCGGCCAGGTAGGCGTCGAGGGCCCGCTCGAAGCCCCGGGCCTGCACGAGGCTGTCCTCGATGGGCTCGGCGCCCGGGACGGCGACGCCGTCGAGCACCATGGCCCGCACCCGATCGGGGAAGAGCCGCAGGTACTCCATGCCGATGGTCGTGCCGTAGCTGTAGCCGACGTAGCTCAGCCCCTCGTCGCCGAGAGCACCCCGCAGCGCCTCGAGGTCCCGCACCGTGGCCCGGGTGCCGACCAGCTCGAGCAGGTCGCCCACCTCGGCGATGCAGGTGCTCGCGGCGTCTTCCGACTCGGCGCGGATGGCATCGATGTCGGCCTGGTCGTCGGGGGTGGGATCGACCTCCGCCTCCAGCCACTCCTCGTCGCTGGTGCAGTCGATGCGCTCCGAGCGCCCGGTGCCCCGCGGATCCCAGCCCACGACGTCGAAGCGCTCGTCGAGCCCGTCGGGGAGGGAGCCGCCGACGAAGGCCCGGACGAAGTCGACACCCGACGCCCCCGGCCCACCAGGGTTGAGCACCAGAGAGCCGATGCGCTGGCCCTCGGCGCGGTGGCGGACGACGGCGAGGTCGAGGGTCTCACCGTCGACGTCGCTCCACCGCCGGGGCACGGTGAGGGTGGCGCACTCGAAGCCGTCCTCGCAGGCGGACCAGGTGGTGAGGGTCGCGTGCGCGGCCGGGTCGGCCGGCCCGACCGGGTCGCGCGCACCGGCGTCGCCCCCCGGGCTCGCCGGCGCCTCCTGGGGCCGGGTCGCGTCGGCGCTCGGTCCCGGCTCGCTGGCCGGGGATCCGGTCCGGCGCACCACGGTGGCGTCGGGGTCCGGCGTCGTGCACGCGGCAACCACGACGAGGAGGACAGCGAGGGCCACCAGGAGGGGGCGAGGCCGGGACACGATGCCTCATGCTGGCACCCCGACCGGCGCGCCCTCGTTCACCGACTCGGTCGACCCCCAAAGGCGCGGAGTCGTCCGCCGTCCCCGGACCGGCAAGGAGAGCACCGGGGCCTCGCTGTCGGGGCCGGGGGAACGCCCGGGTGGGTCGGCACGGCATCGCCCGTGTCGGTCGGGCGGGGCTGCGATCGGCCCGTTCGCCGAGCCGAGCCGAGGCGGGCCGGCCGACTCGGCCATGGGCATCGTGGGCCCGCCCCTCTGACACCGGACCCGGTCGATCGCCGGTCGCCCTCACCGTTGCGGGGGCCAGGCGGTACCGAGTGGCCTCGAGCTCGGCGACGGGGTGCTTCGGTGGCTTCTCGACCTCACCCGTTGCGGGTAGACCGCTCAGGCCACCTCGCGGTCCGCCGGGGCGCCGTGCAGGGGCAGGCCCTCGGCCTCCCAGGCGGCGATGCCGCCCAGCATCTCCTTGACGGGCAGTCCCGCGGCGGCGATGCGTGCCGCGCCCTTGGTCGCGGCGTTGCAGGCCGGCCCCCAGCAGTAGGTCACGACGAGGGCTCCGGCGGGTAGTGCGGCCACCGCGGCCTCGTCGATCTCGGCGTGGGGAAGGCTGATCGCACCCGGGAGGTGCGACGCCGCGTAGGCGTCGCGCGTCCGGGTGTCGACCAGCACCAGCTCGCCTGGGGAGGTGGCGAGGTGGGCGGCCACGTCGGCGGGGTCGGTCTCGAATGCGAGCCGGCCGAGGAAGTGGCGCTGGGCCATGATGGGGGCGGCGGCACGCACCGCGGTGACGGGCCGGGGGGCGTGGGAAGCGCAGCAGGTATCCATACGCCCAACATATGATGGTCGAAGAACCCTTGTGAATGACAGATCGATGGTCGTGCAGTTGCTCTGGCACTGAGAATGAGGGATGTTGAGAGCATGACCTTCGATCCCAAGGCACAGGTCGACGACACAGACTGGGCCATCCTCGACGCGCTGCAGGCCGACGGCCGCTTGCCCTTCAGCGAGCTGGGCCGGCGCGTCGCGCTCTCGCCCCCGGCGGTGGCCGAGCGGGTGCGCCGTCTGGAGGGGACCGGGGTCATCCAGGGTTACCGGGCGGTGGTCGACCCCACCGTCCTCGGGGCGGGCATCGAGGCCCTCGTGCGGGTGCGGGTGCCGAACAGCTCCTCGGCGCGCTTCTCCCAGGCGGTGCTGGAGCGCCCTGAGATCCTCCAGTGCGACCACGTCACCGGTGAGGACTGCATGGTGGTGCGCGTCCGCACGTCGTCGATGGCCCGGCTCGAGGGCCTGGTGGGGGCGATCGGGGCCTTTGGCCCGACCACCACGTCGCTCGTGTTCTCCTCCGAGGTGCGGGACCGCCCGATCGGACGGGCGGTGATCGAGCCCGACGTCTAGACCGACCGGTCAAGGCGGGCCTACGGTGCGTGCACGTCGATCGAGCAAAGGGGATGTTCCGTGTACCAGTGGAGTGACGAGCACGAGATGGTCCGTGGCGCGGTGCGCCGGTTCATCGACAAGGAGATCCGCCCTCGGATCGACGAGTTCGAGTTCGGCGACACGCCGCCTTACGAGGTGCTGCGCAAGCTGTTCAAGGAGTTCGGCATGGACAGCGCGGCGCGGGAGCGCTTCGCCCAGCAGATGGCCTTCGAGACCGCCGTGAGCGAGGCCGTGGCCAAGGGCGAGGTGCCGCCCGAGAAGCCCACGCGGGACGGCGACGGCGGCGCGTCGTCGCTCACCCTGATCCCCATCATCGAGCTGTGCAAGGTCTGTCCGGGGATGGTCACCGCCATGGGCGTGTCGATGGGCCTCACCTCGGCCGCCATCTCCAGCAAGGGCACCGTCGCCCAGAAGGAGCGGTGGGTGCCGGACCTGCTGACCCTGGACAAGATCGGCGCCTGGGCCATCACCGAGCCGGGCTCGGGCTCCGACGCCTTCGGGTCCATGCGTTCCACCGCCCGCCGCGACGGCGACGAGTACCTGCTGAACGGCTCCAAGACCTTCATCACCAACGGCCCCTACGCGGATGTCATCGTGTTCATCTGCAAGCTCGACGAGGGCAACGACCCGTCCGAGCGGAAGATCCTCTCGTTCGTGCTCGACAAGGGCACGCCCGGCCTGGAGCAGTCCAAGCCCCTCCGCAAGATGGGCATGCACTCCTCGCCCACCGGCGAGCTGTTCCTCGACGACGTCCGGGTCGGCATCGACCGCCTGGTCGGCGAGACCGAGGACGTGGCCAAGGGCGGTCGCGAGGGGGCCAAGGCCACCTTCATGCAGGAGCGCTCGGGCGTGGCCGCCATGGCCCTGGGCATGATCGAGGAGTGCCTCGACCTGTCGGTGGCCTACGCCAAGGACCGGGTCCAGTTCGGCCAGCCCATCGGCGAGTTCCAGCTCATCCAGGACAAGCTGGCCCGGATGGAGGTGGCCCGGCTCAACGTCGAGAACCTGGTGTTCCGCACCATCGAGATGAGCGCCGCCGGCCACAGCATGACCCTGGCCGAGGCCTCGGCCATGAAGCTCTACTCGGCCCGGGCCGCCACCGAGGTGGCCAGGGAGGCCGTGCAGCTCTTCGGCGGCAACGGCTACATGAGCGAGTTCCGCGTCGAGCAGCTGGCCCGCGACGCCAAGGTCCTCCAGATCTACGCCGGCACCGACGAGATCCAGATCACCCACATCGCCAAGGATCTTCTCAGGCGATAGCCGGGGGCG
>JBBSME010000102.1:0-11595 GCA_038233335.1 Acidimicrobiales bacterium
AGCTCAGTTGGCTAGAGCGCTTCGGTCGCATCGAAGAGGCCGTGGGTTCGAATCCCATCACCTCCACCCAGGAAACCCACCCAGCTCCCAGGTCACAGCAACGACCCGCTCCTGGAGATCCTTCGCGGCGCCGTCGCGTCCGGGGACCTGACCCGGTCCGGTCTGGTGGACGCCAGGGCGTCGCTCGACGACGTCGACTACGAGTTCGATCACCCCTGCTCCGACGAGTTTCCGTGACGGAAGCGCATCGTCGGACGGGGCACCCGCACGGGCCTGGATCGGCTCGCATGTCCAGGAGGTCGGGCTGACTCTCCCCGCTCAGGCGGAGCGTCAGCCGCCGGCGCCGTCGGTCTCGGCCTCCCCCTCGGCGGCGGCGGTGGCGCACATGGTGACCGCGCTGTTGAGGGCCTCGTTGGCCTCGGGGCTGATCTCGTCCTCGCTGTCGGCCGAGTAGATGTCGTTGATGTCGCCCTGGTCGAGGTTGGCGAAGAGGTCGTCGCTCACGCAGGTGGCCTGCTCCTCGGTGAGGCCGGCCTGCTCCTGGAGCTCGGAGGTCAGCTTCTCCTGGGAGATGTCACTCCCTCCGCAGGCGCTCAGCCCCAGCGGGGCCGCCAGGGCCAAGGCGATCGCGGCGGCGCGCACGGGGCGACGGGAGAAGCTGTTCATGGGGTGATCCTCGCTGTGGTTTCGGGTAGAAGGTGCGGACCCGCAGGCCCGCAGGGAGCCGCCGGCTGACCGCGTGGGGTCCACCACCAAGAGGGACCGTGGCGGCGGTGGTTACACCCGGTGTCGCCGGGGGACCGAGGTCGGGGCTCAGCCGGCCTCGGTGGTGGTGGCGTCGTCGGTCGTGGTGGTCGGGGTGGTGTCGTCGCCGCCGATGTCTTCGCCGCCGGTCGCGTCCAGCTCGGCCTGGAAGCACTCCTGGTTGAAGGTGGTGAGCGTGGCCCGGACGTCGTCTTCCAGCTCGGTCGGGGTGGCGGCCCGGTAGATGCGGTTGACCTCGCTCTGGTCGAACTCGGCGAAGACCTTCTCCGCCAGGCAGTCGGCCACCGCGGCCGGGACGATCGGCTCGTCCTCGGGCTGTTCGGCGTTGGTCCGCTCCTGGAGCTCCTCGGAGAAGGTCGCCTGGTCCACGTCCTCGGCGCCCCCGCAGGCGGCCAGGGCCAGCGACGCCGCCGCGACGACGGCGATGAGCAGGCGGGTGGGACGGACAGGGGGAAGGCGACGGGGCACCAGGGACTCCTCGGCAGCGAACGCCCGAGGATACGGCGCGGCCGGGTGGGGCCCGCCACCCGGGCGAGGGTGGACGGTTGTCCAGGTAGGGTGGGCGTCGTCCCCGCAGCGCCTGACGAGAGGGTCCCCCATGCGCGTCGTCGTCGACTACGACCTGTGCGAGAGCAACGCAGTCTGCATGTCCGTCGCCCCGGAGGTCTTCGAGGTGCGCGACGACGACTTCCTCTACGTCCTCCAGGACCAGCCGCCCGAGGAGCTGCGGGCCAAGGTGGAGGAGGCTGTCGAGCGCTGTCCGAAGCAGGCCATCAGCCTCGAGGACTGACGGCCGACCTCCTCCCGACATGAGCGACCTGTCCTCGGTCGTGGTCATCGGCGCGTCGCTGGCCGGGCTGCACGCGGCGCGGGCGGTGCGGCGGGGCGGCTTCGACGGTGACCTGACCCTGGTCGGCGCCGAGCCCCACCGGCCCTACGACCGACCGCCTCTGTCCAAGCAGGTCCTGGCCGGCGACTGGGAGCCGGAGCGAACCGCCCTGGCCTCGACCGCCGACGACGACCTCGACCTCACCTGGAGGCTGGGCCAGCCCGCGGCCGCCCTGGACGTCGCCGCTCGGCGTCTGGAGCTAGCCGACGGCGCCGTCCTCTCCTACGACGGCCTCGTCATCGCCACCGGTGCGGCCCCCCGCCGCCTCGACGACGGCGGCCGGGCCGGCGTCCACGTGCTGCGCTCCCTCGACGACTGCCTGGCCCTGCGGGCCGACCTCGAGGCCGGCCCGTCCCGGGTCGTCGTGGTCGGTGCCGGCTTCATCGGGGCCGAGGTGGCCGCCACCTGCCGGGGGCGGGGCCTCGACGTCACCCTGGTCGAGCCCCTCCCGGTCCCGCTGGGCCGCGTGCTGGGCGACGAGGTGGGTGCGACCCTGGCTGAGGTCCACCGCGACGAGGGCGTCGACGTGCGCCTCGGGGTCGGGGTCGATGCCGTCGAGGGTGGCGAGCGGGTGGAGCGGGTCCGGCTCTCCGACGGCGCGTCGGTCGACTGCGACGTGGTCGTGGTCGGCATCGGCGTGGCGCCCTCGACGTCCTGGTTGGAGGGGTCGGGCCTCCCGCTCCAAGACGGGCTGGTGGCCGATGCCACCTGCCGGGTCGCGCCGGGGATCGTGGCCGCCGGCGACGTGGCCCGCTGGACCCACGAGCGCTACGGCGAGGACGTGCGGGTGGAGCACTGGGACCACGCCATCGCCCAGGGCACCCACGCCGGCCAGTCCCTCCTCGCCGGCGACGGCGCCCGTGCCTTCGCCCCGGTGCCCTGGTTCTGGTCCGACCAGTACGACCGCAAGATCATGCTGGCAGGGCGCACCCAGGGCTACGAGGAGGTCCGGGTGGTCGACGGGAGCCTGGCCGAGCGGCGCTTCGTGGCCCTCTACCGCAGGGGTCATCAGGTGGTGGCCGCGGTCGGTATGAACCGCCCAGGGCCCTTGGCCAAGTGGCGCCAGCGCCTGGACGACGACGTGGCCTGGACCGAGGCCGTGGACGGCTGAACCGGGCCTGATCCGCCTCGATCGCCGGTCGGAGCGAGACCCGTGGCGGGGCGCGGAGGTGGGCCTCGACCCGCGGGTAGCGTCGCGATCCGTGGGACGGGCCGGGGGGACGAGGTGAGCGCGCTGACGAGGCTGGTCCTTTCACTCCTCGGCTAGGAGACCGCTCGCGCCGTGGCTCGGGGCGCGGCACCGGTAGGTTCCCCCCGTGCCTCTCCCGGCTCTCCTCCGTCCTTTGCGGCACATGCTGGCCGCGGCCCTCGTGGCGATCGCCCTCGGGGCAGGGTGCGGACGACCGGCCGAGCTCGACGTGGACCAGGCTGAGGCGCGCATCGCCACCTCGCTGGCCGAGACCTTCGACGTCGAGGTCACCGGAGTGGCCTGCCCCGAGGACGTGCAGGTGGAGGCGGGGGCGACCTTCGCGTGCACGGCCCAGATCGACGGCGAGAGCCTCGACGTGGACGTGCGCCAGACCGACGACGAGGGCGCCCTGCTAGTCGAGCCGACGCGCGCCGTGCTGGTCACGGCACGGGTCGAGGACGACATCGCCGCTGTCCTCGCCGACCGCTTCGACCGGGACGACGTGGAGGTCTCGTGCCCGGGCGGGCCGCAACGCCTCGAGGCGCCGGACGCCACCTTCACCTGCGACGCGGTGGACGGGGACGAGACCAAGGACGTCGAGGTGCGGGTGCGCGACGCGCAGGGGGCGCTCACCTACACCCTGATGTGACCGGCGCTCCGTCTCGGGCCCTCAGGCGCTGACCCGGGCTGAGCCCGCCGATGGTGATCGTCAGCGCGCCACGCCGGGCGGGCGGTCGAGGGCCTCGACCAGCGCAGCTTCGGCCCGGCCCCGCAGGGCGACCCCGGCTCGCATCCGCTCCCGGTGCTGGGCCACCGGCTTGGTCCCCTGGGGCACGGGGTGGGTCTCCAGGAACGCATCGATCCGGTCGGCCAGCTCGGCATCGGTGATCGAGCGGATGCCATCGAGGAGGCGAGCGATGCTGTTGGAGGGGAAGCGGGCACCGATCTCGTCCCACCGCTCCTCGATGAAGGTCCAGACCCTCTCCCCGTGATCCTGGTTGGTCAGCGCCCGCCGGAGGATGAAGGGCGCATCCTGGCTGCGCACCTCCTCGGTGAGGGTGGCCACCAGCAGCAGGTCGATCTGCTCTGTCCCGGGGAAGTCGGCCAGCGCGCCCAGGTAGCGCAGCCGCTCCTGCGGGGTGTCGGCCTGGTCCGCCCGCTGGCGAAACCGGGTGAAGGCGTCGGGGCCGCCGGTGCGGGCCACCACCCGCACCGCAGCATCGACGAGGTCCGAGCCGGCCGCCGCGTCGGTGGCGTCCCGGCTGAGCAGGTCGGCCGCCCTCTCCCTGGTCTCGTCGTCGGCCCCGGTCGTGCCCAGGGTGGCGAAGAGCGCGGCCCGTCGCGCCCGCGTGCGGCCCAGCTCGTCGGGCTCGGGCTCGGCCCCGAGGCGCCGGAGGGCCGGGCCGACCAGACCACGGACCCAGGCCTGGAGGGCCGGGCGGTCGGCGTCGCTGAGCAGCCGGTCGAGCTGGCCCAGCACGCCCAGGACCCTCTGCCACACCGACAGGTCCGTCTCGTCGCCGAAGGCCCGGAGCAGGGCCAGGACGTCGGCCGGGTCCAGGGTGGCGGCCAGCAGGGAGGCGGCGGCGTCGTCCACCAGCCCGTAGCGCTCGAGGGGGCTGAGGTCGGTCAGGGCGCCGGTCAGGGCCCGGCGGCCGTCATCGTCGTAGCGGACCCGGAAGAACCCGCTCCCGCCGCTGTTGGCCACCACCCAGCCGGCTCCCGGTCCCAGGTCCACCTCGGCGTCGTCGCCGTCGAGGAGGACTCGTTCGGTCCGCTGCCCTGAGGTGGCGGCCGGGTCGCCATCGCCGCTCGCGCCCTGGGCCCAGCGCAGCACGAGGGGGACCACCCACCGGGGATCGGGCGCGTCGCCGGAGCTGGCCGAGGCGTAGCGGAACCGCTGCTGGCTGAGGGTGACGGTGTCGTCGCCGCCGGTCCGTCCCACGGTGATCTCGGGGTGGCCGCCCTGGAAGATCCAGGAGTCCATGATGCGTCGGACCGGCTCGCCGCTGGCCTCCTCGATGGCGTCCCAGAGGTCGGTGGTCTCGGTGTTGCCGTGGGCGTGGCGATCGATGTAGAGCCTGATCCCGTCCCGGAACCGCTCCTCACCCAGGTACTGCTCGAGCATGCGGACGACTGCCGCCCCCTTCTCGTAGGTGAGGATGTCGAACATGCCCTCGGCGTCGGCGGGGGACACGACCTCGAACTCGATGGGGCGGGTCGAGTCCAGGGCGTCGGTGTCGAAGGCCGCGGTCCGGGCCACGCCGAAGTCGGTCCAGCGGTCCCACTCCGGTCGGAAGGCGTCGGTGCAGCGCATCTCCATGAAGGTGGCGAAGGCCTCGTTCAGCCAGATGCCGTTCCACCACCGCATGGTCACCAGGTCGCCGAACCACATGTGGGCGATCTCGTGGTGGATGACGTCGGCCACCCGCTGGAGCTCGCCCTGGGTCGACCGCTCAGGGTCGACCAGCAGCAGGGCGTCGCGGAAGGTGACGCAGCCCAGGTTCTCCATGGCCCCGAAGGCGAAGTCGGGCACCGCCACCAGGTCCAGCTTGTCGGCCGGGTAGGGCACGCCGAAGTAGTCGGTGAAGTGGCGGAGGGCGAAGGCGCCCGACTCCAGGGCGAAGCGGGCCAGGTCGGCCTGGCCGGCGCGGTGCACGACCCGCAGGGGCACGCCGTCGACGTCGACGGCGTCGGTGGCCTCCAGAGGGCCGACCACGAAGGCGACGAGGTAGGTCGACATGACCATGGTGTCGGCGAACCGGACTCGGCGACGCCCCTCGCCCTGGGGCTCGGAGGACACCTCGGCCGCGTTGCTCACCGCGAACAGGTCGTCGGGCACGTCCAGGGTCACCGCGAAGATGGCCTTGAGCTCGGGCTCGTCCCAGCACGGGAACGCCCGGCGGGCGTCGGTGGCCTCGAACTGGGTGGTGGCGATGAAGCGGGTGGCTCCGTCCTCGTCGGCGAACGTCGAGCGGTAGAAGCCGCGCAGCTTGTCGTTGAGGATGCCGGCGAAGCGCAGGTGGACGGTGGCGGCGCCGGGGTCGAGCGTCGACCCGAGGGCGAGCGTGGCCCGCTCGGTGTCCTCGTCGAGGGCGACGATGGCGTCGGTGCGGTCCCCGTCGCGCTCGACCCACGCCTCCTCGATGGTGAGCTCGATGGCGTTGAGCACCACCTCGTCGACCGCCTCGGTGACCTCCACCTCCACCGCCACCGTGCCGGTGAAGCTGGCCTGGTCCAGATCAGGTGTCAGCAGCAGGTCGTAGCGCCGGGGGAGGACGGTGCGGGGCAGGCGGTACTGGTCGGCGGCGGACATCGCCCGACCCTACCGGTGGGTCTAGGTGACGGCGCCGGGCTCTGCATCGGGATCGGGGTCCTCGACGATGCCGGGCTGATCGTCGCTCACGATCGTGGGATCCTCGGCGCCCACGCCGGTGTGGCGGGCCCGGTCCAGGGCGGTGTCATCGGGCGGGGGGTCACTCGCCCCCTCGTCGGGCGGGGTGGGGTCCGGGTCGGTCTGGTCGGTCGGGTCGGTCGGGTCGGTCGGGTCGGTCGGGTCCATGTCGGTCACTACCCGCCGGTGCGCCATCAACCAGTGGGACGAGCGCGACGGTCGAACCGCTACCAGCCCTGGTAGGTGGGGTCGCGGCGTTCGACGAAGGCGGCGACGCCCTCCTGGGCATCGGTGGTGTGCATGGCCAGCTCCTGGGCCAGGGCCTCGTCGGTGAACGCCCCGGCTCGGTCGGACTCCAGCGACCGGTTCACCAGCCACTTGGTGAGGGCCAGGGATCGGGTCGGGGCGACTGCCAGGCGGGCGGCCCACTCGGTGGCGGTGGCCTCCAGCTCGTCGGTGGGAACCACCCGGTTGACGAGGCCCAGGCCGGCCGCGTCGTCGGCCGACAGCGCATCACCGAAGAACATCAGCTCCTTGGTCCGTTGCGGGCCGATGAGCCGGGGGAGGAGGTAGGCGCCGCCGCCGTCGGGGACGATGCCGCGCCGGACGAACACCTCGATGAAGCGGGCCCCGTCGGCCGCCAGGACCAGGTCGCAGGCGAAGGCCAGGTGGGCCCCGATGCCGGCCGCGGTGCCGTTGACGGCGGCGATGACGGGCACCTCGCAGTCGAGGACGGCCGCGATCAGCCGCTGGGCCCCGTCTCGGATCACCCTCGACACGTCACCCACGGCGCGGTCGGGGGCGCCCTCGGGGCGCGCCGTCTCGGTGCGGGGGGCTCGGAGGTCGGCACCGGTGCAGAAGGCCTTGCCGGTGGCGGTGAGGACCACGGCCCGGGTGGCCAGGTCGGAGGACGCCGTCGCCAGCAGGTCGATGACCTGTTCCCGTTGGTCGGCCGTGATGGCGTTGCCCACATCGGGTCGGTTCAGCGTGATCCAGGACACGCCACCGTCGTGGCGGTGCTGCACCTGGTCATCGAGCGGTCGGTCGTCGGCCATGGTCCGCAGCGTAGGGACGTCCCTGACGCACCGTCAGATCGGCTCGCTCGGCGGTTCTCGCGACGGATTCGACACACGTACGTGCAGGATTCGTCGCGAGAAGCGGGTCGGTCGGGTCAGGAGGGCGAGACGGCACCATGGGCGGGGCGGGTGTGGACGACGATCCGGTCGTCACCGGGATGGGCGCCGGGCACGAACCAGGTGCTGCCGCTGCCGGCCAGCGTGGGGGCCTCCCCGGATGCATCTCCGAGGGCATCGCGCCACTGCGCCAGCCGGGGCTCGACCCGCAGCGCAGCCGGCGCCAGGTCGTTGCCGCCGGCCCCCTCCGGTCCACCCATCTCATCCCAGGCCCGGTACACCTCGGGCGTCGAGCAGCCGAACGGGGGCGCCACCAGCGTAAAGGTCTCCTCCCGGTGCGGGAGCGGCGTGAGCGCGTCGCCGACACCGGTGACCCGCGCCCGCCCGCCACGGAGGCAGAAGGGCACGTCCGCTCCGAGCGAGGCGGCCAGGGCCAGGTCGTCGACCCCCGCCCAGCGCAGGACGGCGGCCGCGTCGGCCGACCCACCCCCGAGCCCTCCGCCGGCCGGGATGCGCTTCACCAGGTGGACCTCGGCCCGACGGCTGGTGGCGGCGAGCGCCCGACGGACCAGGTTGTCGTCGGTGGCGGGGACGGGCAGACCCGTCGTCGCCTCCTCGACCGTCAGCCCGTCACCGGGACCGAAGGTGAGCGTGTCGGCCAGGTCGAGGCTCACCATCTCGGCCTCGATGAGGTGGTAGCCATCGGGGCGCACGCCGGTGATCCGCAGCGAGAGCGTGAGCTTGGCCGGTGCGTCGAGCGCGTCGGGGGGCGTCACGGCCATGGCCGAGCACCCTATTCCCCCGGCTCTGGCGGGACAGGCCGCTCGGCCCGCCGTCCGGGCGCCCGTTGGGGACGAGCCTCAGAAGCTGCCGTCCCGGCGCAGGGTGTAGGGGCGGGGGCTGCGATCCGAGCCCACCGGGGACACGGTCACCTCGATCTCGCCCGTGTCGTCGCTGAGGCAGGCCTCTCCCACATCCACGATCCCGGGACGCCCGGCCACGCTGGTGGCCCGTCCGAGCTCGTCCCCGTCGCGGCTCACCTCCAGCTCCAGCTGGAGCGCGGCTGAGCCGGGTCCGGCTGGCGGGGCGATCAGGGTGATGGTGAGCCGGCCGCTGCAGGTCAGGTCGAAGGCGTCGTCGACGGGCAGCACGAAGCGGTCGACGTCGTCGCGCGGGGTGATCGTGCCCTGCACCCCGGGGTCCTCGGCGGTCAGCTCGGCCACCTCGGGCAGGTCGTCGGGCTCGGCCTCGCAGCCGGTGAGGTTGTTGCCGTCGTAGTCCTCGAAGCCCTCGAGGCAGGCCTCGCCGTCGGTGTTGGGCCGCGGGTCGTCGGGGGTCCCGTCGGGTCGGCAGCCCTGGTACTTCCTGGGCGCGCAGGCCGGGATGGTCGTGGTCGGCGCGGTGGTGGGCGCATCGGTCGTGGGGATGGCCACCTGGGGCCCACCTGACTCGTCCCCTCGCACCAGGGCAGCCACCACCCCGGCCAGCAGGAGGACGACGACCGTCCCGGTCCCCAGCGCCACCAGGAGGCGGTTGCGGCGCACCACGTCGGCCAGGCCGGTGAGCGGGCTGGTCCCGTCGGTGCCGCCCCGCAGCCCGGCGGCGGACGGCCGCTTGGTGGCCTGGCGCTCGAGGGCCGCGGCGAGCAGGGTGCGCAGCGCCGGCGGCAGGTCGCGGGGCAGCTTCTCCACCCGACCCATGGCGGCCCGGTGCATGAGGACCCGGGGGTCGGTGTCGAGGGGGCCGTACGGGCCCTCGCCGGTCAAGGCGAAGAACAGCGTCGCGCCCAGGGAGAAGACGTCGGCCGGCGCGCCGGCGGCGTCGCCTCGGGCCTGCTCCGGGGCCATGAACGCCGGGGTCCCGACCACCATGGCGGTGGCGGTGAGCCCGGCGGTGTGGTCACTGGCCCGGGCCACGCCGAAGTCGACCAGGCGAGGCTCGCCCGCCTCGGTGAACAGCACGTTCTCGGGCTTGATGTCGCGGTGCACCACACCTTGGCGGTGGGCGGCGGCCAGCGCATCGAGCAGTCGATCGGCCAGCACCTCGACTGCGTCGAGACCGAGGGGGCCGTGGGTCGCGACCCGGTCGTGGGGGCTGCCGCCGGACAGGAAGGGCATGACGAGGATGACGTCGTCGCCCTCGTCGACCAGGTCGAGGAGCCGGACGATCCCGGGGTGGTCGAGCGAGCCCAGCACCTCGGCCTCGCGTCGGATGCGAGCCCGGGCTCGGGCGATCTCCTCCGGGGTGCCGTGCAGCGAGAGGCGCTTGAGCGCCACCTCCCGACCGTCGGGGGCGACGGCCAGGTCGACCACGCCCATCCCGCCCCGGCCGAGGCGCCGTGTGACCCGGTACTGCACCCGAGCACCCTACGGGGCACCCCCCGGCGGCTGGAACCCGCTCGCGGGGCTCTGGCCGCCTGCGGTCGGGCGAGCCGGACCTGAGGGGGACCTCCCTCACCGGGCGCGCGTGGTGGGCGGTCGGTCGGGGGGTAGGGTTGCCCTCGTGCCGCAGACCCCCGACACCGTCATCACCGAAGCCCTGGCCGTCATCGACCGGTCGCTGCCCGAGCTCTCATCCCGCGAGCTGGTGTCGTCCGCCGAGATGTCGGACCTCCTGCTCGACCTGCGCCTCCTGCTGATGTCGGCCGACGTGCCGGTGGTGGAGGCCGCAGTCGAGGCCGGCGTGGGCGAGGGACCGCTCGGAGGCTGATCTCCTCGGTCTCGGCCTCGCGGCCGACGCTGTGGCTCAGGCCAGGGCCACCAGCTCGGCCATGGCGTCCTCGATGCAGGTGCGCAGCAGCTCGGGCTGGTCGACCGCGCCCGCGTCGAGGTGCAGGCCCATGTCGAGGCTGCCGTCGACCGAGATGGTCGTGAGGTTCCACGCGGTCCCCCCGAGGGGACCGATGGGGTGGTTGCCGAGGATGCGGGCGCCGGCGATGTAGAGGGGGAAGGGAGCGCCGCGGACGTTGGACGTGGTGAAGTCCACCGTGTTCGTCTGCTGGCGGACGAGCCGGGTGACCATCGGGGGTGGAAGCAGGCTGCCGAGGCCGGCCACGGCACCGGCGAACCCGACCGCCCGCTCCTCCTTGGTGATCGACAGGCGCTCGTTCACCGTTGCGAACCGGGCCCGGGGGTCCTGGCCGACGGGCACCCGGACGCGGGTGGGGGCGAAGGCGTTGCCGCCGGTGCCCTTCGATCCGCCCTTGGTGCGGGTGCTGACCGGCATGGCCATGCGCAGCTCTTCGACCTCGACGCCGCAGGCCCGGTGGTAGGCCCCGGCACCGCCGGCGGCACCGGCCACGAACAGGTCGTTGACGCTGCCGCCGAGGGCGGTGGCGGCCGCCTTGGCCTCGTCCAGGGGGAGCTTCAGCAGCTCCAGCCGTCGCTCCAGGGTGCGCTCCTGCCACAGCGGCGACAGGGCCGAGCCGGTGACCCCGAGCTGACGGATGAGGGAGCGGACCGTGGCCGCCGCGTCACCGGGGAGGTCGGCCAGCCGACCCGGCTCGGTGAGGAGCCCGCTGGTGCCTTCCACCGCCTGGCGGACGAGGTCGCGCGGCGTGCGGGTGAGCTCGGACAGTGCGTCGGTCAGGGACTCCAGCGGTGAGTCCGACCCGTCCCGGGGGGCGATGTCGTCCACCGGCGCATCGGGCGGAGGCCGGGGCGCAGGGTCGCGCTCGGCGTCGATGAACTGCACCGACATCTTCACCCCGCCGATGCCATCGGTGATCGAGTGGTGGAGCTTCTGGACCATGGCGCCCCGGCCATCGGCCAGCCCGTCGACCAGCACGAACCCCCACAGCGGGCGGTCCCGGTCGAACGGCGTGGCCGTCACCTCGGTGGCCAGGTCGAGCAGCTGGCGCTCGGTCCCGGGGTCGTCGAGGCGGACCTGGCGGATGTGGCGATCGAGGTCGACGTCGGATTCGTCCACCCAGCGCGGGCCGGAGAGCCCGCCCATCCCCTCCTCCACCCGGCGGTGCAGGCGAGGGACGGCGACGATGGCGTCGGCCATCCGCTCGCGGAAGCGCTCGGGGTCCGGCGCCCGGTCGAACAGGGTGACGTTGGCGAAGGTGGACGACAGGTGCGGATCCGAGTCCAGCACCCACATCAGGGCTTCGACGTCGCTCAGGTGAGGGTCATCCACCCGACGAGGGTACGTCCTCCGCCGAGGAGAGCGAGCGGGCCGTCAGCGGCGGGGCCACACCCGACGGGCGATCTGACCGACCACC
>JBBSME010000103.1:0-11549 GCA_038233335.1 Acidimicrobiales bacterium
ACCTCGGACTCGTACTGGGCGGTGACGCCGGCCAGGTACTTGCGCTCGGCCTCGGGGATGCCCAGCTTCTCGTAGGTGTCCTTGATCGCGTCAGGGAGCTCCTCCCACTTGTCGACCTGGGACTCCGTCGGCTTGATGTAGTAGTAGATCTGGTCGAAGAAGATCTGCGACATGTCCCCGCCCCAGGTGGGCATGGGCCGCCGCTGGAAGCGGCGGAAGCTGTCGAGGCGATACTGGAGCATCCAGTCGGGCTCGCCCTTCATCCACGACATCTCGTGGAGGATGTCCTCGTTCAGCCCGCGCTTGGGCTTGAAGACGTAGTCCTCTGCGTCGGACCACCCGAGCTTGTAGCGACCGAGGTCGAGGTCTTGGACTGCCATGCGTGGTGCCTCCTGCCGGGATGCGGCGTGGTGGGCGATTTCTCCTACGCGCATGGTAGCAATTCCCGTCGCCGGTCCCTCGGTCGACAGCCGGGGACCTCGGCCTCCAGCCTCGTACTGGTACGGATTCGTGGGGCCAGGACCCCGTAGACCCGCGCCACTTCGTGGGGGGTGGGCGGGGGCGCCGACGCCTGAGGCCGGCCCATTAGGCGTCGTCAGGAGCGTCGTCGTCTGCCTCGCCTGTCTCGTCCCGCTCCACCTCGAAGGCGACGGTGACGGTGCGCTCGTCGGTGCCCCGCAGGACGGTGACCTCCACCGCGGGCCGGTCGGCGGCGGCGTCGAGGGCGTCCCACAGGTCATCGACGCTGGCCACGGGGTTGCCGTCCAGCGCGGTGAGCAGGTCCCCCTCGTCGAGGCCGGCCGATGCGGCCGGTGAGCCCTCGGCCACGGCCCGGATCAGCAGCCCGGCCACCTCGGGCAGGCCCACGCGACGGCGGAGCCGGGCGGCACGGGGGCCGGGGACGATGACGATGCCGAGGCGCCGCGTGCGCAGGTGGTGGCCACCCAGGAGGGCGTCGACCCGCTGGCGCAGGTCGGCGTCGGCCGGCAGGGCCAGGTAGAAGCCCTCGCCCAAGCGGTGGGTGTTGAGCCCCACCAAGCGCCCCTCGGCATCGACCAACGGGCCGCCGGAGGAGCCCTGGGCCAGGGGTGCGGTGTGCTCCACCGCCCCGTTCACCCGACGACCCCGGGGGCCGCGGAAGCTGCGCCCCACGCCGGAGACGGTGCCGGCGGTGATGCGGTCGCCCCCGGCCGTGCGGGCCAGGGCGAACACGGCATCGCCCGGCTCGACCGAGGCATCGGCCCAGGTCAGTGGGGTCAGGTCGTCGGTGGGCACCTCCAGCACGACCACATCGTGGTCGGCGTCGGAGCCGACCAGGGCGGCCTGGGCGTGGCGGCCGTCGGCGAAGGTGACCTGGGTGGTGCGGTCCCGGAGGTTGTGGGCGCTGGTCAGCACCCGGTCCGGGGCGATCACCACCCCGACGCCGCGGGAGTGGCGGCCGATGGCCACAGTGGCGGGGGCGGCCGCGGCGTGGGCCGCCCGGCTGGCGGCGGCGATCTCGGTGAGGACGGACATGGGAGCTCCTAGTGACTTGTGATGTGCAAGTGACGATAGACCCTTCCGCCGCGACCGCAACCCCTCGCGGCAAGATGGTCCCGTGCCCCGCCCCCGTCGCTCCCCCACCGAGGCTCGACCCGCGGCCCGCCCGCCCGAGCCGGCACTCGTCCGTGCCGTCGAGCGGGTGGGCGATCGCTGGGTGCTGCTCATCGTGGCCGGGCTGTTGGACGGCCCCCGGCGCTTCGGCGACCTGGGCGACGGCCTGGGCGTGGCCCCCAACATCCTCACCGCCCGGCTGCGCCAGCTGGAGGAGGACGGCCTCATCGTCGCTCGGCCCTACAACCCGCGACCGGTGCGCCACGAGTACGCCCTCACCGGCCCCGGTCGGGAGCTGGCCGCCACCCTGGCCCACCTCTCGGAGTGGGGCGCCCGCCGACGGGGTGGGCCGAGCACGGCGCCGTTCCACTCCCGCTGCGGCACCGCCCTCGAGGTTCGGCCCTGGTGCTCGACCTGCGACCGCACCGTCGAGGGTGACGAGACCGCCGACGCCTACGAGGTCTGAGAGCAGGGCTCGGGCTGCGCACGGACCTCCGAGACCGTCGGGTCAGGCCGGGCGGGCCGTCGGGTCGGGATCGGCGTGGAAAGTGAACATCGGGACGCCAGGCCGGTACGGCGGTGGCGGTACGGCTAGGCGGTGCACCCCGACCCCGAAGGAACGACCGCAGGGCCCGGTCTCCAGGGCCACCTCCTCGAACCCGGATCCTGCGAACCACCCGCTGATCGTGGGCAGCACCTCGGGGTCGCGCGGGTAGCGGGTCCAGATCACGGTGGCCCCCGGAGCGCAGAGCGACGGCAGCAGGCCGACGGTGACCCGCACGTCGTCGTCGTCGACGTTGCCGAAGATCCCGCACATGAGCACCAGGTCAGCGGGAACGGCGCCCTCGTACGCACTGGTCGACGAGGCATCGCCGCAGACGACCTCGACCGCGGTGAGGTCCGCCGCCGCGGCCCGCACCCGGGCGTCGTCGGCCAGGCGGTCGTCGACCTCGACCACCCGGGCGGTCACCTCCCCCTGTCGTGGATGGGTGGCCAGGACGTCGAGGAGGTCACGACCCTGGCCCGCGCAGCCGCTCACCACCCGGACGGGGCCCGGCGCCACCGCGTCGAGTGCCTGGGCGATGTGGTGCTGCACCACGGCCAGGCGCCCGGACAGCGACGACTCCGAGGAGTCGTAGCGCCGGTGCCACTCCACCCAGTCGGTCCCCATCGCCCGGAGGATACCGACGAGGATGTCGATGGGCTGGGCGCTTTCGGTGAGAGGGGCGCTCCGCTCAGGTCGATAGGACGAGAGCGAGGCCTCCGTCGATCTGCTCGAGGAGCGCCGGAGGAAGGGTGCCGATCTGTTCGATGAGGTCGGCACGATCGACCGTGGCGACCTGGGTCACGTTGACGACCGAGTCCTCCGCCAGCCCGGTCAGCTCGGCCGGGAGCCCGACGTTTCCAGGCATCGCCGCCAGGCGCTGGTTGGAGGTCACCGCGACCACGATCACGGTGCGGAGGCGGCTCTGGTTGAAGCGGTCGGACTGGACCACAATGGCAGGCCGGCGCATCGCCGGCGCCGAGCCCCGTGGGTCACCGAAGTCGGTCCACCAGACCTGACCCCGCTCGATCACTCCCGGTCGGCCTCGGCGAGCGTCCGCCGAGCGGCAGCTCTGAGGAAGGCGAGGTTCTCGTCTGCCTCCTGGTCGACGTCGGCCAGCACCGCGTCGATCTGCTCGGTTATGTCATGCCGTTCGAGCTGGTCGGCCCATCGTCGGGCCGCGGTCGCATAGAACTCACTGCGAGAGATCCCCAATCGCCGAGCCGCGGCATCGGCTCGCTCGAAGATGGGGTCGGGGACGGAGATGGCCGTCTTCATGGACATCAGTATAACCAGGTCGTACCCCCGGCGTCCGAGGCCGGCATCGAGCTCAGAGACGCGGCTTGAGGGGGGCGTGGTCGAGGTCGTGGAGCACGTGGCGGGCGAAGCGGTCGCACTCGGCGGCGTGGGGGTAGCCGGAGAAGATGAAGGCGTCGATGCCGGCGTCCCGGTACCGCTCGATGGTCGCCCGCACCTGGTCGGGATCGCCCACGATGGCCGCGCCGGCACCCGAGCGGGCCTTGCCCACGCCGGTCCAGAGGTGGTCCTCGGCGAAGCCGTCGTCGTCCGCGCCCTCCCGCAGCTCGGCCTGGCGAGCCACCCCGGCCGAGGCCGAGTCCAGGCTGCGCTCCCGGATGCGACGCCCCTCCTCCGCGTCGACGGCCGCGATGAGCGAGGCCGCAGCGGCCCGGGCCTCGGCCTCTGTCTCCCGCACGATGACGTGGCTGCGGAACCCAAGCTCCAGGTCGCGGCCGTGGGCCGCGGCCCGGGCCCGCATGTCCTCGGCGAGGGTCGCGGTGGCGGCGACCGTGTCGGGCCACATGAGGTAGACGTCGGCCGCCTCGGCCGCCACCTCCTTGGCCGGCTCGGACAGGCCCCCGAAGTAGAGCGGGGGGCAGCGTCCGTCGACGGTACCGATCCGGGGCGGCTCGAGCTCCAGGTCGACGAACTCGCCGTGGTGGGCCACGGGACGTCGGTCGAGCAGGTCGCGGAGCACCGTCATCACCTCGCGGGTGCGCTGGTACCGGGGCTCGCTGGGCAACGTCTCGCCGGGGACCTCGGAGGAGATGATGTTGATGGTGAGGCGGCCCTCCAGCATCTGGTCGATGGTGGCCAGCTGACGGGCCATCTGGGGCACGACCAGCTCGCCCACCCGCACGGCGAGCAGGAGGTGCAGCCGGCGCACCAAGGGGGCCAGGGCGGCGGCGAAGGCGACGGAGTCGATCCCGAGGGCGTAGCCCGAGGGGAGCAGGATGTTGTCGTAGCCGTGCTCCTCAGCGGCCAGCGCGATCGTGCGGCAGTGGGGCCAGGAGGAGCGGAGGGCCTCGTCGGCCACGCCCAGGCGCTCGTAGTCGTCGTCGCACAGAGCGGCGAACCAGCTGACCTCGATCGGCTCCCGCCCGTTCATGGGAGGGGCACGCCTTCGGAGGCGACGATGATCCGGTAGCAGTCCTCCCGGTCGAGGTGGACGGTCGCCACCGCCTCGACCAGCGCGGGCACCCGCTCGGGCTGCTGCGAGCCGAGCAGGGCGACCGGCCGAGCCGGGAAGCACAGGGCGAAGGCCACGGCGATGGTGGGTCGATCCACGGCCTCCCTCGCGGCCAGCTCGTCGAGCAGCGTGCCCAGCTCGGGCGACAGGTCCTCGCCAGTGGCCACCCGGCCACCGGCGAGCGGGCTCCAGGCCAGGACGGTGAGGTCGAGCCGTGCGGCCAGGTCGAGGGTGCCGTCGCGCCGGTCTGCCCCCTGCACTCTGCGGCTGTGCACGGCGCCGACCCTAGAACGCGCTGACCGGCGGGGGTCACCCACCCAGTGTCGCCACCAGGTCTTCGGCCTCGCCCTGGGTGAAGCCGGATGCGGCGCCGCCGCTGATGACGAACTCGTCGTCGGCGAGGTCGCGGCTGTTCACGGCCGGGGCGGAGACGACCTCGTCGTCGAGGACGATGGCCAGCTGGCCCTGGTCCCTGCCGCCCGGCACCCCGGGGCACTCCGGCGCCGCATCGGCGCAGGCGTTGAAGACGGCGTTGGCCCGGTCCTGGGCTTCCACCACGATGGTGGCGACCCAGATCCACCGACATCGCATGGCCGGGACGGTAGCGGCCGTCCGTCTCGGAGGCCGGCCCGACCGGCGGGAGCACTGCTCGGACGGCCAGCCGAGCGCGTCGCTACGCTCCCGGCCCATGGCCGACCTCTCCCCCGTCCGGTACGGATTGATCGGCACCGGGATGATGGGCATCGAGCACCTCTGGAACCTCCAGCACGTCCCGGGGGCGGAGGTCACCGCCATCGCCGACCCCCACGACGGGTCGCGCGACCTGGCGGTGCTGGCCGCCGGGGAGGGGCGGGCCACCTTCACCCACTTCACCGACCACCGGGACCTCCTGGCCTCGGGGCTCTGCGACGTGGTGGTGGTGTCGACACCCAACCACACCCACCTCCCGGTGATGCTGGACGTGCTGGACCACGACGTCCACGTGCTGGTGGAGAAGCCGCTGGCCACCACCGTCGCCGGGTGCCGCCAGATCATCGACGCCGCCCATGACCGCGCCGGGATCGCGTGGGTCGGGCTCGAGTACCGCTACATGCCGCCGGTCGCCCGCCTGATCGAGGACGTCCGCTCCGGTCAGGTCGGCACGCCGCGGATGGTGGCCATCCGAGAGCATCGGTTCCCGTTCCTCCAGAAGATCGGTGACTGGAACCGCTTCAGCCGCAACACCGGCGGGACCCTGGTGGAGAAGTGCTGCCACTTCTTCGACCTCATGGCCCACGTCCTCGACGACCGACCGGTGCGGGTGCTGGCCTCGGGAGCCCAGGACGTCAACCACCTCGACGAGCGCTACGACGGCGAGGTGCCCGACATCCTCGACAACGCCCTCGTCATCGTCGACTTCGCCGGAGGGGCACGAGCATCGCTGGACCTGTGCATGTTCGCCGAGGGGTCCGAGAACCAGGAGGAGGTGTCGGTCGTCGGCGACATCGGCAAGGTGGAGGCCTTCCTCCCCTCCGGTGTCCTCCGCCGCGGGCAGCGGGCGGCGATCCGCGACGGCGTCGTCAGCGAGGTCGTCACCGACCCGAAGGTCGCCTACGAGGGCTTCCACCACGGCTCCAGCTACCTGGAGCACCTCGACCTGATCGAGGCGGTGCGGTCGGGCGGGGGCGCGGGGGTCGGCCTCGACGAGGGCCTGATGTCGGTCGCCGTCGGCGTGGCCGCCCACCGGTCCATCGATGAGGGCCGAGCGGTCACCCTCGACGAGGTCCTGACCGACGGCTGAGCATCGGCCCCACCCGTTCTCGCGCGGTCAGGCCGCACGTCTGGCGCCCCACCGCGCGAGAACCGCCGACCCGACCTCCCCGACCCGTTCTCGCGCGGTCACCCCAGGGTGTGGTAGCCGGGGACCGAGGCGTGGGGGGTGTCGAGGTACACCTTGGCCTCGGGGTTGCCGCTGAAGCGACCGTGGCTCCAGCGGACCTCGACGTGGCCCTTGACGGTGCGGTCGGCGCCGGAGTCCTTCTCGACCACGTTGGCCTGCCACCGGACCACGGCCTGTCCGGCCGGCTCGGGCCAGACCTCGAAGGCGGTCAGCTTGTAGGCCTGCTGCCAGTCCCACGCCGTGTCGATGCGCAGCCGCATGGGCGGGGCCTTGGCCGACGACGCGCCCAGCACGAAGTACGGCGCTCCGCCGATGCGGAGCAGGCGCCAGAGCAGGCGCTCCTTCTCCGTCCTGTCCCCCAGCGACGACGACCACCGGTCGGCCGAGCGCTCGGCCACCACCCGAGCCAACCCGGCGTAGGACTCGGCCACCGACCCGGGCAGGGTGCGGCCCAGGGCCGACTTGAGCAGGTCCCGGCCGCTGCGGGCCAGGTCACCGACCCGGTCCGGCAGCTGGGCCAGGTCGGCCATGCCCGGGATGTCGGACTGCTCCAGCTCCTCGCGTGCCGCGCCGTAGAAGTCCTGCAGCTCGGTCGGGGCCACCACCGCGAACCAGTCGCCCGCCTTGGTGACGGGCCGGCTCAGCCCCGTGTCGAACAGGCCCGCCGGGGCCGCGTTGTGCAGGACCTTGGACAGGTACTTGCACGACACCAGGAACACCCGGTCGACCCTGAGGTCGGCGGGGACGTCGGAGCTGAGGGGCAGCTTGTCGGGTCCCTTCCACTCGATGCGGGTGGGCACGCGGCTGCGGAGGGCGTCCTCGGCACGCAGGAAGGCCAGCCCGTTGGACCAGGCGCGGGCGAAGTCGACGTCGTGCCCGCCGTCCTCGCGCGCTGCGGCCAGACGGTCCCACTCCGGCTCGCCGACCCCCACCAGCTCCGCGGGCCGGGCGTCGAGGGCCCAGTCGAGATCGCCCAGGCCCAACATGGCCAGCCCGGTGGTGATCTCGGTGACCTCGGTGCGCAGCGACGGCATGGCTCAGAGCGTCGCGCGGTCGAGCTCGGGTCGCGGGCACCGACCCGACGGCCGGTCAGCCGGTGAGGTCGTCGGGCCGCCAGAAGCCTGGGAGGGGCGCGTCGACGGTGCCCGAGGCGTAGAGGGCCAGGCGGCGACGGCTCTCCGGGGAGAGCACCTCGACCACGTCGAACAGCGACGTCGGGCCCGCCTGGCGGAGGGCCCGGTCGACGCCGGAGCGGGCCGCCGGGAGCGTGGGCACCAGGAGAACAGGTGGCTCACCGGTGACCCCGGCGATCACCGTGCCCCGGCCGATGGCGGACATGGCCACATCGGTGCGGGCCAGGCCCGAGGGGGCGATGGTGAAGCCGCCGGCCAGGTCGAACAGCCACCGCCGCCCGGCCTGGTCGGTGGCGGCCAACGGCGCGACCAGTCCCACCCCCGGGATGCGGGCCCCCACCTTGACGTCGGTGAAGCCGACCTCGCCCAGCACCTCGGCCGAGAGCCGCTTCATGGCCGTGCCCCGGACCCGGGCCTCGGCCATGGCCACCGTGGAGGGGTCGGCCACCCGCCCGGCGGCCGCCGACTGCTCGGCCCGGACCCGGCGGCGGGCGATGGCCACGTAGGCCGGATCGAGGTCGTAGCCGGCGTAGCGCCGACCGGAGCGCACCGCGGCCACCGCGGTGCTGCCCGAGCCGAGGAAGGGGTCGACCACCAGGTCGTCGGCGTAGGTGTAGAGCTCGATCAGGCGCTGCGGAAGGGCCACCGGGAAGGGAGCCGGGTGGTCGACGCGCGAGGCCGACTCGGGCGGCATCTCCCACACGTCGAGGGTGGCCTCGAGGAACTCGTCGCCGGTGAGGGTGGAGGTGTGGGGCAGCTCCGCGGTCCGCCGGGCGGCCGGGTCGAGGGCCCGGTCGAAGCGGCCCTTGCCGGCCACGATGACCCGCTCGGTGACGTCGCGCAGCACCGGGTTGGCCGGGTGCCGGTAGGTGCCCCAGGCGCAGTTGCCCCCGGCCCCCCGGGCCTTCACCCACACCACCTCGCCGCGGATGAGCAGCCCCAGGTCGTCTTGGAGGATGCGGATGACGTCGGCCGAGAGGGACCGGTAGGGCTTGCGCCCGAGGTTGGCCACATTGACGGCGATCCGTCCCCCGGGCTCCAGCACCCGGACGCACTCGGCGAAGACGTCCCGGAGCATGGCCACGTACTCGACGTAGCTGGCGGGGACCTGGGGGTCGTCGGGATCGATGGTCTCGTAGGCCTTGCCCGCGAAGTACGGCGGCGAGGTGACCACCAGCGCGACCGAGGAGTCCTTGAGGTCTCGCATGTCTCGGGCGTCGCCGTGGACGAGCGGCTCGTCGGGGACGTGGCGGACGACGACCTTGTCGGTGCTGACCTCGGGGGCGGTGAAGCGGGCGTAGAAGTCGGCGGCGTCGTGGCTCTCGCGGCGGCCGACCCCGAATGCGGAGGTGGCCGTGGGTCGGCGCGGGCGGTCGGCCATGGAGCCAACACTACCGAGGGGGTGCGACAGCGGACCGTCCGCTCGGGACTGACCGAGCCGGCCACTAGCCTCACCGCCGGCCCACCCGCCCATCGGAGGACCCATGGCCGACGACCACCCCAGCCCTGCCGGCGAGGCCGCGCGCGTGGTCGACGCGGTGGCAGCCCAGGCCACGGACCCATCCGCCCGCCCCGGCGCGCCGCCCGCCCCGGCGCGCTCGCCGGAGCAGAGCCGGGCCGAGCTGGCTCACGCCCGGCAGCGGCTGGAGACCGCCTGGCACACCTCCGACAGCGGCACCGAGATCCCCGAGGAGGCCCGACTGCGCCCGGTCAAGCGGGCGATGATGGCCAGCCTCCGCCCCGTCACCTCGCACCAGGTCCCCTTCAACCGCGAGCTGGTGGCCGCCATCGACCGACTGGCCAACGTGGTGGAGGACGTGCAGGCCCGGGTCGACGGGGGCGACTCCCGCGTCGACGATGCGCTCAAGCGGGTCCAGGCGGGGATCGCCACCGTCGACGTGGCTGGCGCCGACGTGGAGCTGGAGGTGGCCGCCCTGCGCGAGCGGGTCGACGAGGTGGCGGCCCGCCTCGAGGCCGCCGAGACCGACCTGGCCTCCCAGACCCGGGCCCTGACCGCGGCCCGGGCCCGGGAGGACCTCGTGCTCCGCACCGCCCGGGAGGCCGTGGGCGGTGCCCCGCTCGTGCCCCTGGCCCAGGACGTGGCCGTGGCCGACGCCGCCCTCGTCCGTCGCCTCGCCGCCGTCGGCCGGCCCCCGGCCGATGTGCTGCGGGCCCAGGCCCGAGGGGTGGCCGACGTGGTCACCGACGCCGCCGCGGCACCGGTGCTGGACCTGGCCTCCGATGCGGGCGAGTGGCTCGACGTGTGGACCGAGCGGGGTCTGTCGGCCACAGGCGTCGACGACCAGTCCGAACTCGTCGACCACCTACGGGCCCGGGGTCACACCGTCGAGGAGGCCGACCCGGTCACCCACCTGGCGGACCGACCGGCCGGGTCGCTGGGCGCGGTGACCGCCGCGGTGCTGGCCGACGTCGTCCCTCTCGCCACGCTGGTCGACCTGGTCGATGCGGCCCGGGAGGCCCTCCGTCCGGGCGGGGTCCTGGTCCTCGCGGCCGCCGATCCCGCCGGGCAGTCGACCGGCGACCCCCAATGGGCCGATCCCCGTCGGCGCCCGCTCCACGCTGCGACCCTCACCCTGCTGGCGTTGGAGCGGGGATGGGCCGAAGCCGACCTGGTGGGTCTGGACCCCGCGGCGGGGGCCTCCTACGTCGTCGTGGCCCGCACTGCCGGCGGACCCCCGCTCTCGTGAGGGTGCGCCCGTGACGGCGGTCGGGACCGGGCGGCGCATCGGGCTGCTGAAGCCCGAGGTCGGCGTGGCCGGTGGCTTCGAGCGGGTGGTCGACCGGATCGCGGCCACGCTCCGGGCCGATGGCCACGAGGTCACCCGGTGCTCGGTCGACCTCAACGCGCTCCCCCACCGGCCGTTCGGCCTGGAGGTGTCCGACGAGGTGTGGACCCAGGCCCCGGAGTACTTCCGGTACCTGACCGGGGTGGAGGCCTTCGACGCCGTCAACACCCGTCGGTTCGACGCGGTCATCTCCACCCAGCCCCCCTCGTTCGCGACCCCGCACCCCCACCACCTGAGCCTGTTCTTCCACCACCACCGTGTCTACTACGACCTGGAGGACCGCTACCTGGAGGCGGGGTTCGTGGCCGAGCCCGACCTCCACCGCCAGGCCGCCCGCCGCATCCGAGAGGTCGACCGCCCCCGGCTCGAGGCGGTGCAGTGGTTCGCGGCCGGGTCCGAGACGGTCCGACGTCGGCTGGGCCGGTTCAACGGGATCGACCGGGTCTCCCTCTTCCACGCCGGGCGGGCCGTCGGTGCCGATGTGGCGCCTCCGGACCCGTCCGCGCCGCGGGACGGACCCGTCCTGTGCGTCGGTCGCCTGGAGTTCCCGAAGCGACCCGAGCTGTTCGTCGCCGCCCTGCGGCGGCTGCCCCACCGGCCCGCCACCGTCGTCGGCTCCGGCGGGCGGACCGCGTGGGTGCGGGCCGTCGACCACCGGCTCTCACGACCGGGCGTCGACCTGGACGAGGTGGACGAGACCGGCCTGTGGTGCAGCCGGGGCGAGGTCGCCGAGCCGGCCCCCGACGGCTGGATGTCCAACATCACCCTCGCCGGCCGGGTCGACGACGCCAGCCTGACCCGTCTCTACGCCACCGCCCCCTGCGTGGTGGCCCCGGCCCTGGACGAGGACTACGGGCTCACCGCCATCGAGGCCATGGCCCACGGAGCCCCGGTGGTGGTGTGCGACGACGGCGGGGGTCTGGCCGACCTGGTCGACGACGAGGTCGACGGGCTGGTGGTGGAGCCCACGGGGGCGGCCCTGGCCGGCGCCATCGAACGCATCGCGACGGACTGGGACCTGGCCGCAGCGCTCGGCGAGGGGGCGCGGGCTCGGGCCGCGTCGATCACCTGGGACCGGGCCGACGACGAGATCCGCCTCGCCCTC
>JBBSME010000104.1:0-11321 GCA_038233335.1 Acidimicrobiales bacterium
CGCCCTCCGCACCGCGTTGGAAGCCCGCGACCACGAGTGTGTCGTGCCGGGCTGCCACACCACCCGCGGCCTCCAGGTCGACCACATCACCGACTTCCACAAAGGCGGACCCACCGCCCTCTGGAACAACGCCTTCCTCTGCGTCTACCACCACTACCTCAAGACCCACTGCCACTGGACCCTCCGAGGACCACCCGGTGAGTGGACCTTCACACCTGGGAGCTGCCCCGACACCAGCTGACCGCTGTCCGGGAGCAGGTGACGGGGATCCTCGCCCGCGGCCGACCGGGACCCCCGCCGTCCCCGAGCGAGCGCCCCGAGACCTTGCCCGTGTGCAGGACCGCGAGCGTCAGCCCACCCGTCGACGTGGCCACCCCGTCAGCAGGCCTCGCCACGCTGCAGTGATGCGGACGACGCGTCGGACCCGCAGATTGTCCGCTGGGCCTTCGAGGCTTCGGAGCCGCCGGCCTCACCGCCGCCATGGACATCAGACGCGTCGTCGTCGGCCGCCGAAGTCCCGGCCAGCAGCCCGCGCCGGAGCCCGTGGACGAGACGACCTCGTACGACCCCCGGGCTCTGCCGCGGCGGGGGCGCGGACCTCACCGGTAGGAGCCGGGGCCGGTGAGCACGCCGCGGTGCCAGCGGTGGGGGGTGGCCAGCACGCCCCGGGGGTAGTCCTCGAACATCCAGCGGACGAAGTTGCGACGGGTCCAAGGGGTGGCCCCGGCGGCGCGCACGCCGAGCTGGGCGCCCCACGGCCGGCGGAGCAGCTCCAGCATCACCTCGGCCAGGCGGTTGTCGCGAGCCAGTCCGGTCCGCACCTCCTCCTCGTAAGCCGCGGTGGCGGCCTCGGCCCCGTGAGGGCCGGCGGCCAGGATGGCCCGCGCCGCACCCATGCCGGTGTCGAGGGCCTGGCCGATGCCCTCTCCGCTCATGGGGTCGCTGGCCGCGGCGGCGTCGCCCACGAACAGGGCCCGCCCGGAGGTGAGGAGGATGCGGTCGATGCGGGCCGGGATGGGCCAGGCCCGGTGCGGGCCCTCCGCTTCCCAGTCCGGGCCCAAGGCGTCGGTGAGGCGGGGGCGGCGCAGCAGCGAGCGCCAGATCCCGGCCATGTCCCGGACCGTGATCGCCCCGCCCCGGTGGATGCCGAAGCCCACGTTCACGGTGCCGTCGGCCAGGGGGAACGACCAGGCGTAGCCGGGGAGCAGGTCCGGCTCGAACCAGATCCACAGCCGGTCCCGGGCTGGGCCGGTCACGCCCCGGAGGTACTGCCGGAAGGCGTGGCTCTCCCCCCGGTAGCCGGGGACGGCCAGGCCCAGGCTCTTGCGCAGAGGTGACCACATGCCGTCGGCGCCGATCACGAACCGGGCCGCCACCTCACCCAGCCCCTCGATCTGGGCTCGGACGCCGTCGTCGTCCATGGTGGCCGAGACCAGTGGGCACCCCTCGTGCACCGTGGTTCCGGCCCGCCGGGCCGCGTCGAGCACCGTGGCGTCGAGCTCGACCCGACGGGCGGCCGCGGCGTAGGTCCCCCGGCCGCGGGGGAAGCTGAACGTCTCGGGCCGGCCGTGGGGCGGGGCGAGGACCACGTCGTCGATGTCGTGCCAGGAAGGGATGGCCGCGGGCTCGACGCCCAGCTCCTCGAGCAGCGGCAGCGCCCCGGCGGTCAGGCCGTCGCCGCAGATCTTGTCCCGGGGGAAGCGGGCCTTGTCCACCACGACCACGTCGCGTCCGGCCCGGGCCAGGGTGGTCGCGGCCGCGGCTCCGGCCGGCCCGGCCCCCACGACCAGGACGTCGGCCCGCAGGGTCACCGCGTGGTGCGGGACTTCGGCGCGGCGGCCCTCTTCTTGACCCGGGTGCGGCCCGCAGCCTTCTTCCCCGTGGCCTTCTTCCCCGTGGCCTTCTTCGCGGTGGACCGTCCCCCCTTGGCCGGCGGCTCACCCACTGCGAGCAGCTCCTCCCACCCGTCGCGCAGGGCGGCGACGAGGCGATCCGGTTCGGTCACCGCCGCCGGGTCGACGTTGATACCAATGTGCAGCTCGTCGAGGTAGCTCAGCAGCGTGATGTTCAACGCAGCCCCGACGAGGGGACCGACGGCGAACATCGACTCGACGCGGCCACCGGCGGTGTAGATGGGGATGGGCGCACCGGGCACGTTGCTCGTCACCATGTCGACCCCCTTCAGCATGGACCCGAAGAGTCCGGTGCTGAGCGAGGTGGGGAGCCGCCGCAGCAGGCCGGCCATGGGCTCGACCAGGCCGAGGGCGGGCTCGCCCCGCTGCTCGAGGATGAGGTCGTGGAGGACCTGCATGCGGCGGACCGGGTCGGGCTCGTCGATGGGGATGGGGAAGCGGGCGGGCACGAACTGGTTGCCGGCCTGGTCCTCGGTCGCCTCGGTGCGGGTGCTGATCTGCATCGACATGCGCAGCTCGTCAGCCGGTACGCCCATCTCCCGGTGGTAGCGGGCCATGCCGCCCGCGGTGGCGGCGACGAAGGCATCGTTGAGGGTGGCGCCGGCCGTCTTGGCCGCGGCCTTGGCCCCGGCCATGGGCACCACGAGGTGGTCGAAGTGCACCGACAGCGACCGTCCGGTCATCAGCGGCGACAGCGGCTCGGTGGCGGGAGCCACCAGGCGACCCACCGACGCGGCGGTCTCCGCAGCTCGGGAGGCGGCGGCGCCCGGATCGGCCAGCGCGCCGCTGGCGGTGCGCACCGCGGCCCCTGACACCGTGGCCCCGGATCGTCGGGCGATGCCCAGGGCCCGACGCTGCTCGTGGGCGATGGCATCCATCCACCGGGCGGCCTGGCTCATGACCTTGGCCTCGGGCACCGGAGGCATGTCCCGATCGCCGTCGGGATCGCGCTCCAGCTCGAACATGATGAGGGCCAGCTTGATGCTGCCCACGCCGTCGGTGATGGCGTGGTGCACCTTCATGATCAGGGCGGCCTTGCCGTCCTCCATGCCCTCGATGAGGGTGGCCTCCCACAGCGGACGGGCCCGGTCGAAGCCGGTCATGGCCATGGGCTGGACCATGTCGAGGACGTCGCGCAGGGTGCCGTCCCCGGCGGCCCGGGCGAAGCGGACGTGGTAGTCGATGTCGAAGTGGGGGTCGGTCTCCCACCGCGGGGGAGCGATCGAGAGCGGGTTGGCCCGCACCCGCTGGCGCAGGCGGGGGACGACACGCGCGCCCCGCATGAGCAGGTCGCGCAGCCGGTCGTGGTCGGGCGACCGGTCCAGCACCGCCACCGCGATGATGGTGGACCGGAGCATGGCGTCCTTCTCCATCGTCCACATGAGCGCGTCCGAGTCGCTCATCCGGCTCTCGTAGATCAGCTCGCCGTCACTCATCGTCGTCGCTTCCGCAGCAGTCAGGACCGCCCATCATGCCCCCCACACCAGAACGATGGCGACGCAGCGAACGCCATCACGCGCCGCAGGGAACGTCACCTCGCGATGCAGGTCCCGCAGACGAGACCGTGGGGCCCGGCGCCAGCCGCTGGGGGAGCGGGGGTCTCCCCCGCACGAAGCGGGGAGTCGGCGAGGAACTAGCCGTCACCCGCTGGGATGGTTCAGCCCGGCCGCAGGCCGGACCCTCAGGCTCGCCGGAACGGAGCGAGCGCTAGCGAGCGAGTGAGGGCGAAACCCAAGCTCGCCGGAACGGAGGGAGCGAAGCGACCGAGTGAGGGCGAATCAACATGATGTTGCCCCCGGGTCCCGGTAGGCGGCGCCGACGGTGTCGGTGGCGGTGCGGCCATCCACGTAGGTGATCTTCCGGGTGGTGGTGACGGTGGTGCAGCTCCCTCGCCGCCCCTCGCTCTGGGCCACCTGCTCGCCGTAGGCGTACTGGGTGGAGTACAGGGTCACGGTGATGCTGGTGTCGGTGTAGGAGGTCCATACCATGATCCCGTAGGGCGTGTCGTTCTCGAACTGGAGGTCGGGGTGCTCCCAGCTCACGGTGGCCTCGCGGCCGCGGGGGTAGCGGCTGAAGTACTCGGAGTGGGCCTGGTACTCACCGAAGGGGAGCCCGGCGAAGAACGCCGCGTTGAACATGGTGGTGGCGAACTGGGACACGCCACCGCCGATCTCCTCGACAGTCTCACCGTCGGCGATGGCCCCGGCGGGCAGGAACCCCTTCTCCAGGGTGCGCTCCCCGACCACCTCGTTGAGGGAGAAGGTCTCGCCCGGCAGCACGATGGTGCCCCGCACGATGTCGGCAATGCGGTGGATGTTGTTGACCCGCGGGGCGCAGCACGGGTGGTAGGTGGTGAACGACTTCACCTGGGCCTGGCCGTTCCACTCGGTGGTGGTGCCCACCGGCTCCTTGATGCCCAGGGCCTCGGCTTCGGCGGTGGTCAGCTCGGGCTCGACCACGATGGGCTCGATCTCGAGCGATCGGGTGCCCTCGCGGATGGCATCGGCGATCCGGGTGGCGGCGTCGTCGGGGCAGCAGCTCAGCCCGCTGACCGAGGGGCTGATCTGCACGGCTCCGCCGACGAGGGTGATGGAGGCGTCCTTGGGATCGGCGTCGCCCAGCGAGCCGATCTTGTCAAGCAGGGAGGCGCCGATGGCCTCCTCGTCGAGGGTGAGCTCGATCTGGTCGTCGACCACGCGCGACCCGACCCACGCCCGTTGCTCGGGCACGTCGAAGGTGGCCGTCTTCCCGGCCACGGTGACCGTGGTCGGCTCGGCGGTCAGGGCGGTGACCTCCTCGGCCAGCGTCTGAGCTTGCTCATCGCTGACCGCCGGCGCCCGGGTCACGGGTTCGACGTCGATGGTGATCGGGTCCTCGCCGGCGCGGGTGGCGGCCAGCAGGGCTTTGGCCACCTCCTCGGGGTCGAGGGCCTGGCCGGCCTGGCCGGCCTGGATGCGGACGGCCTCGGGCGAGGCGAGCAGGGAGGGCTCCACCGGCAGACGGGTCTCCTCCCCCTCCTCCTGTGCCAGCACCACGGCCAGCTGGTCGGTGCGCAGCTCGTAGCGGGGCGCGACCTCGTAGGGCGCCACGAAGGAACGGGCCCAGGCCAGCGGGCGGAGGACGGCGCTGCCCTCGCGGCCCTCGTCGAGGATGGCAGCGACGGTGGCGGGCTGGTCCACGGCGAGGGTCAGGGCGGCGGCGGTGGTCTCGATGGTCTGGGCTCCGGCGGTGATCGTGACCTCGGTGCTGGCGAAGTCGACGGCGGCGGCGGCGACGGCCTCGGTGACCCCGTCGCGGCTCTGACCACCCACCTCGTCGCCGGCCAGCTCGATGTTGCGGAGGCTGCCGTCGGCCGCCGCGCTGGTGTCGAAGGCCCACGCGGCCAGGAAGACGATCACGACCAAGACGGGGATGCCGACCCCGAGGATGGTGGCGGGACGTGGACGACGCATCCGTCTACGATGCCAGAAGCGACCCCCCGATTCGCGGTCATGGCCCCCGATCGGGGAGGGATGCCCGGTCGCGTGCGACGCCGGTCACAGGCGTCGCGGGAACGGCGGCGGGAGCATCCGGCGCTCTAGGGTCGCTGGTCGCCGTCTGTTGAGCCCCACGAGGAGCGTCCATGACCGGGATCTGCGAAGGAAGGGTCTGCATCGTGACCGGTGCCGGCCGGGGCATCGGGCGCGAGCACGCCCTCATGCTGGCCGGCCAGGGCGCCAAGGTCGTGGTGAACGACATCGGCGGCGAGGTGGACGGCAGCGGCCGCTCCACCGGGCCGGCGCAGGACGTCGTCGATGCGATCGTGGCCGACGGCGGGGAAGCGATGGTCAACGGGGACGACGTGTCCAGCTGGGACGGGGCCGAGAACATGGTCCGCCAGGCGGTCGAGGCCTTCGGTGACCTCCATGCGGTGGTCAACAATGCCGGCATCCTCCGCGACCGCATGCTGGCCAACATGACCGAGGCCGAGTGGGACGCGGTGATCCAGGTCCACCTCAAGGGCACCTTCGCCCCGGCCCGCCACGCCGCGGCCTACTGGCGCGAGCGGTCCAAGGCGGGCGAGGAGGTCGACGGCCGCATCATCAACACCTCGTCGCCGTCGGGCATCTACGGCAACGTCGGCCAGACCAACTACGGCGCGGCCAAGGCCGGGATCGCCGCCTTCACCGTCATCGCGGCCAAGGAGCTGGCCCGCTACGGGGTCACCGTCAACGCCGTGGCCCCCGCTGCGCTCACCCGCATGACCGAGAACCTAGGCATGGGCCAGGCCGACGAGGAGGCCAAGGAGAAGATGGCCCCGCGCTGGATCGCCCCCATCGTCACCTGGCTGGCGTCGCCGGCCAGCGCCAGCGTCACGGGGCGGGTGTTCGACGTCTCCGGCCAGGCGCTGTCGGTGGCCGAGGGGTGGCACCGGGGCCCGACGGCGACGCCCGTCGACGACCCGGGGCTGGTCGGGGAGATCGTCGAGCAGCTGGTGGCCGACGCCCGGCCCAACGCCAACATGATGGGCTACGACGAGGTCTGACCCGGTCCCATCGGGCACAGTCCACCCCCCGTGGGGGCGGTCCCACCGCACGACGCTGCTGAGTAGGGTCCGAGAGCCCCCGGACCCGGAGACGACCCATGGCCATCGATCCTTCCGCTGTCGGCGCGACCAGCGAGCCCGTCCGCCACTCCTGGACCTCTCGTGACGCCATGCTCTACGCGCTCGGCGTGGGCGCGGGGGCGGTCGACCCCCTGGGAGAGCTGGCCTTCACCACCGAGAACAGCAACGGGGTGCCCCAACAGGTGCTACCGACGATGGCCGTCGTCCTGGGCGGCGGCGGCGGCGCCTTCGGGGCGATCGGGTCGTTCAACCCGGCCATGCTCGTGCACGGCGAGCAGGCCATCGAGCTCCACGGCCCCATCCCGGTCGAGGGCGAGGTCGAGACGGTGGGCGAGATCACCGGCATCTACGACAAGGGCAAGGGCGCCCTGGTCGAGGTGCGGTCGACCTCCACCGCCACCGACACCGGCCAGCCGCTGTTCACCACCACCATGTCGGCGTTCATCCGAGGGGAGGGCGGCTTCGGCGGCGACCGGGGCCCATCGGGGCCCAAGAACCCGCCGCCCGAGCGCGACCCGGACCACGAGACGGCCTACGTCACCCGCTCGGACCAGGCCCTCCTTTACCGCCTCTCGGGCGACCGCAACCCGCTGCACTCCGACCCCACCTTCGCGGCTATGGGCGGGTTCGACCGGCCGATCCTCCACGGCCTGTGCACCTACGGGTTCACCGGGCGGGCGCTTCTGCACCGGCTGTGCGAGGGCGACCCGGTCCGGTTCCGGTCGATGGAGGGTCGCTTCTCCTCGCCGGTGATCCCCGGTGAGCGCCTCACCGTCCGGATGTGGGAGGACGGGCCGGGCGTGGCCCTGTTCCAGACCACCGGTGACGACGGCCGGGTGGTCCTCGACGGAGGGCGGCTCGCCTTCGGGCCGGTGTGAGGGGTGAGGGGAAGGTGAGCCCCTCCCGTTCGGACGGTCAGAAGTCGAAGATGTGCTCGATCTTGATGGGGAAGTGGACGATGCCCCGGGTGCGGCTGGGGTTCATCACTGCGATGGTGTCCTCGAACTCACGCTCGGCGTAGACGGTGCCGCCGTCGTGGGAGTGGATCGCCACCGTGAGCGGGAAGCTGCCGTCGAGCAGGGGCACGTGGTCGAAGTTGAACACCACCTCGCCCTCGCCCTTCATGGCGTGGATGTACTGCTCCAGCACGTCGGTGGTGGTGCCCAGCAGCCGGCTGCCTCGCTCGTCGAAGATCTCCAGGGCCACCGCCACATCGGTCACCAGACCGCTGGCGTGGTAGCCGACCCGCAGGCGGAGGGGCTGGCCCGGCAGCAGGTGACCGGACTCGGGATCGGGGTACTCGGCGATCACGTGGCGGATGGCCACGGTCGCGTCCAGGTCCGCCTGCATCCCTTCGGTGCTGACGACGATCGGGATCTGGCCGGTGGTGGGGTCGATGGCCACCGGCGGGGCGTGGTCGGCCTCCTCGGCATCGAGGGGCACCTCCACGCCTCGTGCCGCCAGGGCCTCGCGGAACGTCCGGATGGCCTCGCCGGGGGCGCCGTCGGCGATCTTGCGTCCGTGGTCGAGCACCACGGCCCGGTCGCAGATCTGACGGACGGTGTCGGTGGCGTGGGACACGACCAGGATGGTGCGCCCGTCGCGCTGCATGCGGCGGATCCGATCGATGCACTTGCGCTGGAAGGCCTCGTCTCCGACCGAGAGCACCTCGTCGACGAGGAGGATGTCGGGCTCGACGTTGATGGCCACCGCGAACCCGAGGCGTGCGTACATGCCCGAGGAGAAGTGCTTCACCTGCTGGTCGATGAACTCGTCCAGCTCGGCGAAGTCGACCACGTCGTCGAAGATCTCGTCGACCTGCAGCTTGGAGAAGCCGAGGATGGAGCCGTTGAGGTAGACGTTCTCGCGGCCCGTCAGGTCCGGGTGGAAGCCCGCCCCCAGCTCCAGCAACGCCGCCAGGCGCCCCCGGGTGGTGATGGTGCCCGAGGTGGGGCGCAGGGTGCCGGCCACGCACTTGAGCAGGGTGGACTTGCCGCTCCCGTTGTGGCCCAGCATGGCGAGGGTTTCGCCCTGGGCCACCTCGAACGACACGTCGCGGAGGGCGTGGAACTCCTCCCAGTTGATCCGCCCGGCCCGGATCACGCGCTCCTTGGCCGACTTGGGCTTGTCTCGCGCCAGCTTGAACATCTTGCTGACGGAGTCGATGGTGATGGCGGGCGGTGACACGGCCGGTCAGATCTCCTCGGCCATGTCGTCCTCCAGGCGGCCGAACAGCCACAGCGCCCCGAAGAACAGCCCGATGGCCACGATCCCGACGATGGTGAGCCGGGTGAGGTACCAGCTCAGCGGGTGGTAGATCAGCGCGGGCACGTTGGTGTCAGGGATCACGTTGTTGGGGTCGGTGCCCGAGGCGCTGCCGTCCGACGGGGGGTTGGTGTACCAACCGAACCTGGCCCCCTCCGGGTTGTAGAGCACCCGCTGGAAGGCGAGGACGATCGGGATCACCGGGTTGAGCGAGGCCCACCACTCCCGGGCCGGACCCAGCCGCTCGGCCACCAGCCGGTACGGGTAGACGATGCAGGACAGCCAGAACCAGGCCAGCAGGGCCAGCTCCAGCAGGTGCTCGGTGTCGCGCAGGTAGACGTTGATGGCACCCAGGGCGATGGCCAGGGCCGAGGCCAGGATGAGGAGGACCAGGATGGCCAGCGGCAGCGCCGGTGCGTACTCGAGCGACGGGACCCGCCGGAACAGGGCCAGGGCGGCGATGAGCACGGTGGCCTGCAGGAAGAAGTGGACCACGGCCGCGCCGATGGCGGCCAAGGGCAGGATCTCCCGGGGGAACCACACCTTCTGCACCAGCTGGGCGTTCATGGTGATGGAGCCGGTGCCGGCGCTGAGGGAGGTGGCGAAGAAGTTCCAGACCAGGAGGCCCGACAGGAAGAAGATCGCGTAGTAGGGCACGTTGACCCGCAGCACCTCGGCGAACACCAGCGAGAAGACCACCAGGTAGAGGGCGGGGTTGAGCAGCGTCCAGACGAAGCCGAGGACGCTGTTCTTGTACTTGACCTTGAGCTCCTTGCGGGTCAGGTTCCCGAGCAGCTCCCGGTAGCGCCACACGTTGACCACCCGCTCGATCGGGTTGGGGCGCCGCGACACCTCCAGGGCTGGTGCGATGTCGCCCGGCCGGGTGTGGGCAAGCTCGTGGAGGTCCGGTTCGGGCGGGGCGGTGGCCGTCATCGGTGTCCCCCGATGGTGAGGCGGTCGGGGCCGGGTGCGGTTCCAGTGTCAGCCACGACGTCTCCGATCTGCGGGTCCATGACAAGGGTCGCACCGGCGCTCGGCCGGTGCAGGCCAAGGGTAGTAGCCGACGTCCGCTGGGCCTCAGCGGAGGATCAGCGGGCGAGGATCCCTCCGACCACCTCGGCCAGCCGGTCGCCGAGCCGGGGCCAGTCGTAGGCGGCCTCCACCCGGGCCCGTCCGGCGCTCGCCCGGGCGTGGGCTGCGTCGGGGTCGGCCAGGACGGATCGGATGGCGCCGCCCAGCTGGTCGACCTCGCCGACGAGGAGGTGCTCCCCGGAGGTGACATCCAGGCCGCGGACCCCGAACGCGGTGCTCACCACGGGGATGCCGGCGGCCAGGTACTCCAGCACCTTCAGGTTGGTCCCCGAGCCGAAGGTCATCGGGTTGAGGGCGACGTGGGCGGTGGCCAGCAGGGCATCGCGCTCGCGGTCGCTGACCAGGCCGGCCAGCACCACGTTGGGCGGCGTGACCTCGGTGGCGAAGGCCTCGCCGTGGCGGCCCCCGAGCAGGAAGAGCACCTCGGGCACCTCGGGGGCCAGGTCGATCAGGCGACGGGCGGCGTCGAGGTTGGGGGGGTGCCAGCTGCCGAAGAACACCGCCAGGGCCTCCACCGACGTCGCCCGTCCGCCGGCCTGCCGGTAGCGGTCCAGCCACCGCTGGGCCCGCGCCGCTCGGACGGCCGGGTCGGGGGGCACGAGCGCTGTGCAGTCGGTTCCGTTGGCCACCACCACCGCATCCGCGGGCGGGCGGTCGCCGAGGGAGGCCAGGCGCCAGGCGTCCTCGGCGCTGCAGGCCGTGATCGCCGCCGCCCGACGGGTGGCGGCCACCTCGACCTCCTCGACGCGAGCGAGGACGGACGCGCCGCTCGGGCCGGGCGGCAGGACCGCGGCCTTGAGGTCCACCTCCACGTTGAACGCGTCGTAGACGACCGGAAGGTCGATGCCGGCCTGGTCGAGGGCCGGGAGCAGGTAGGGCTCGGCCAGGATGACGGCATCGGCGACTCGGCCCGCGTCCCGGAGCTGGTGGAGGTAGGTCGGCGTGAGGTGGATGTGGCTCCCGGCGGTCAGGTCGCTCACCGGCAGCCCCACCTCCAGGGTCATGGCCTCGGCGGCGCGTCGCTGGGCGTCGCTGATGGGCACCGCCGTCTCCACCAGCCCCGGTCGGAGCTCGACCGAACCGGCGGTGCCCCCGTCGGTCAGGCTCAGCACCTCCACGTCGACGTGGCGGGCCAGGTTGCCGTACAGGTGGTAGCTGCGCAGCTGGCCGCCGTGGGCCCGGTCGGCCACCCGGAAGGTCGTCAGCACCACGACCCGAGACCGGCCGCCTCGCCGGGACCGGTCGGGCCCACCACCGAGGCTCGAACCGTCCTCCTGCTCACGCTCCGGGCTGTCGTCGACGGAGCCGTCGCGGCTGTCGCGGCTGTCGGAGCGGCCGGATCTGCGGGAGGTGCCAGGGCTGCCAGGGGTGTCGGTGGCGCCACCGAGGAGGATGCGCACCACGTTGGGCCAGGTGATGCCGGTCGTGTGGCGGCGCCCGGCCTC
>JBBSME010000105.1:0-11276 GCA_038233335.1 Acidimicrobiales bacterium
TGGAGGATCTAGTCCAGAGCAGGCCGGGCGCGGATCACTCCCCGCGGGCCCGGGGCGGGGTCAGAGGACCTGGCCCAGGTCGCGGATGTTGGACTTGGCCTGCTCCCACACCTCGGCCCGGTCGTCGCTGAACATCAGCTTGCTGGTGGTCAGGGCGAAGCCCTTGACCTGCTCCAGGGTCGTGCTGGGCGGCATCGACAGGGCCCGGGGATCGGTCACGAAGTCGATGAGGGCCGGCCCCTGGTGGTCGAGGGCTCGCTGGATGGCGCCGCGGACGTCGCCTCCCTGCTCGACCCGCTCGCCGTGCACGCCGGCGGCCTGGGCCAGGGCCCCGAAGTCGGGGTTCTTCACGTCGGTCCCCCACGGCTTGTAGCCGACGACCATCATCTCGGCCCGCACCATGCCGAGGGTCGAGTTGTTGAAGACCATCAGCTTCACGGGGATGTCGAGCCCGGCCGCGGTGAGCAGCTCGCCCATCAGCATGGTGAAGCCACCGTCACCGCAGAGGGCGATGACCTGGCGGTCGGGCGATCCGATCTTGGCCCCGATGGCCTGGGGCATGGCGTTGGCCATGGAGCCGTGCCGGTAGGAGGCCAGGATGCGCTGTCCCTTGCGCATGTGGAGGTAGCGCGCCCCCCACACGTTGCACATGCCGGTGTCCACGGTGAACACGGCGTCGTCGGCGGCCATCTCGCTGATCGTCGAGGCCACCATCTCGGGACGGAGCCCCTCGCCGCTGCCCTCGTGGGTCACGTAGGTCTGGAGGTGCTTGACCTCCTTCTCGTGGTGCTTCACCACGGTGTCGTGGAACGACGAGTCGGTGCGCTCGGTCAGCCGGGGGATGAGGGCCCGCAAGGTCTCGCCGGTGTCGCCCAGCAGCCCGAGGTCGACCGCGGCCCGCCGGCCCAGCCGACGCGGCGAGTTGTCCACCTGGATGATGCTGGGCTCGGTGGGCAGGAACGGGCGGTACGGGAAGTCGGTGCCCAGCAGGAGGAGGCAGTCGCACGCACCCAGGGCGCCGGCGGCCCCGCCCCAGCCGAGGAGGCCGGTCATCCCCACCGCGGAGGGGTTGTCGGCCTCCAGCACGTCCTTGCCCCGGTAGGCGTAGGCCACCGGCGCCTTGAGCCGGCTGGCCAGCTCGATCACCTCGTCGCGGGCGTCGCGGGTGCCCTCCCCCCCGAAGACGACGATGCGCTCGGCCTTGTTGATCAGCTCGGCCGCCTCGTCGAGGGAGTCGGCCGACGGGCAGAGCGTCGGCGTGTGGGTGTGCACCGGCGCCCGCTCGCCGTTCGGGACCTCCATCGCCGCGATGTCCCCGGGGAGGACCACCATGGCGACCCCGCGGTCGAGGACCGCGGCCTGGATGGCCAGCTCCGACAGTCGCGGCAGCTGGGCCGGGGTCGTGATCATCTCCACGAAGTGGCAGGCCTTGCGGAACATGCCCATCGGGTCGGTCTCCTGGAAGTACCCGGTGCCGATCTCGGTGCTGGGGATGTGGGTGGCGATGGCGAACACCGGGGCCCCGTTGCGCTGGCAGTCGTAGAGCCCGTTCAGCAGGTGGACGCTGCCGGGCCCGGATGAGCCCAGCACAGCGGTCAGGCGCCCAGAGATCTGCGCATCTGCGCCAGCCGCGAACGCGCCGGCCTCCTCGTTGCGCACGTGGACGAACTGGATGCCGGCCTCGTGGCGACGCAGGGCATCGACGATGGGGTTGGCCGAGTCGCCCACGATCCCGTAGATCGACCGGATCCCGGCCTCGACCATCTGGTCGACGAGGACTTCGGCAACGGTCTGGCTCATGTCGTCTTCCTTGCTGTGGTGTCGGAGGCGACCTAGGACGCCGCCGATGGATCGGTGGGCGTCGGCGTCACGGGTTCAGGGCCGGACGCCGACGGTGGGGCGGAAGTCGTCCACCGAGGCCGCGTCCCAGATGGCCTGGAACCGAGGGGCGGCGGTGCCCTCGATGAGGGCGTTGGGCGCGAACGGCTCGTAGATCTCGGAGAAGGACTTGACCTCGGTGGGGCTGACCCGCTTCAGGACGTGGTCGGGCCGGAGCTGCTCGGTGTGGTCGAGGCCCATGGCCGCCACCAGCTCGGCCAGCGAGCGCACGGTGTTCTTGTGGAACAGGTGCACGCGGTCCGCCTTGTCCGGCACGACCAAGGCCTTCTGCAACCGCGGGTCCTGGGTGGTCGCCCCGACCGGACAGCGGTTGGTGTGGCACCGCTGGGACTGGATGCAGCCCACCGCGAACATGAAGCCGCGGGCCGAGTTGCACCAGTCGGCGCCGAGGGCCATGGCCCGAGCCATGGCCGACGCCGAGACCAGCTTGCCGCTCGCTCCCAGCTTGAGCCGGTCGCGCAGGCCGGCGCCGACGAGGGTGTTCTGCACCAGCATCAGGCCTTCGATCAGCGGCGCGCCGAGGGAGTCGGAGAACTCGAGAGGCGCCGCTCCGGTGCCGCCCTCGCCCCCGTCGTCCACGATGAAGTCCGGCACCGTGCCCGTCTCCACCATGGCCTTGACGATGGACGCGAACTCGATGGGGTAGCCGATGCAGATCTTGAACCCGACCGGCTTGCCGCCGGACAGCTCTCGCAGCTGCGCGATGAAGGCCATCATCTCCCGGGGGGTGGAGAACGCCTTGTGATAGGTCGGCGAGAGCACATCTTGGCCCTGGGGCACGATGCGGGCCTCGGCGATCTCCTCGGTGACCTTGGCGCCGGGGAGGATGCCACCGTGACCGGGCTTGGCCCCCTGGGAGACCTTGATCTCGATCATCTTGACCTGGTCGTCGGCCGCGTTCTTGGTGAACAGGTCGGGGTCGAAGTTCCCGTCCGGGGTCCGGCACCCGAAGTAGCCGGTGCCGATCTGCCAGATGAGGTCGCCGCCGTTCTCCCGGTGGTAGCGGGAGATGCTCCCCTCGCCGGTGTCGTGGGCAAAGCCGCCCTTCTTGGCGCCCAGGTTCATGGCCCGCACGGCCTGGCGGCCGAGCGCGCCGAAGCTCATGGCCGAGATGTTGAGCACCGACGACGAGCACGGCTGCTGGCATCTGGGCCCACCCACGGTGATCCGCATGGTCGCCTCGGGGTCCTCGTGGCGGGGCCGGGGCGCGACTGAGTGGGTCATCCAGGTGTAGCCGGCCGAGTACACGTCGAGCTCGGTGCCGAAGGGCTTCTCGTCGGGCACTCCCTTGGCCCGCTCGTACATCAGGCTGCGGGTGTCTCGGTCGAAGGGGCGGCCGTCGGTGTCGTTCTCGACGAGGTACTGGTGGACCTCGGGCCCCATGTCCTCCATCAAGAACCGGAGGTGGCCGACGATCGGGTAGTTGCGCAGGATGCTGTGGCGCTTCTGCACCAGGTCCCAGAAGCCCAGCAGGACGAGGGGGACGGCGATCAGCTCCACCCACCAGAAGATGGGGTGGACAAGGGCACCGAGGGGGATCAGCACCACCGCCAGCACGACCATGCCCCACAGCACCTTGGTGCGGGCGTTCTCGATCATGGGTGGTGTCCCTTCGTCTGGTCGGCGCCGGGCGCGCCCTCGTCGTCGTGGTCGCCCCAGTCGATGCGGGGGGTGTTCGGCGAGTCGATGATCGCCGGGCTGCGACTTTGGCTGAACGAGTCCCAGGCCCAGGACATGAACGCGTCGAGGCGGGCCCGGATGCTGCTCAGCAGCCAGGCGTGGACGCCGAGCCACGCGCTGTAGGCCACCGGGCCGTGCAGCTCGTGGTGGTGGGCCCCGAGCTCGGCCACGGCCGCACCCTTGCCGATCATGGCCATGATGCCCTTGTCGTGGTAGCGGAACGGCGGAGCCGACCGCCCGTCGCGCGACGCCAGGATGCTCTGCCCGGCCGCCTTCCCGGCCTGGAGGGCCACCGAGCCCAGCTGCGGGTAGGTGGCCCCATCGGGGGCGACGGCGGCGGCCACATCGCCGATGGCGTACACGCCGGGGAACCCTTCGACCGCGAGGTCGTGACCGATCGTGATCCGCCCGCCCCGACCGCGGGGCATGTCCTCGGTGCCGGCCAGCGCCCGGGCCTTGAGCCCGCCGGCCCAGACCACGCACCGGGTGGGGAGCTCCGTGCCGTCACCAAGCACCACCCGGTCGGCCGCCACCTCCTCCACCGACGCACCCAGCTCCAGCTGCACGCCCTTGTGGGTCAGGACCTTGGCCGCATACGCGTGGGCCTTGTCCGAGAAGGGGCGCAGGACGGTGTCGCCGTGGTCGATGAGCACGATCTTGGTGCGGCCCACGTCGAGGTCGTGGTAGCGCTCGGGCATCACGTCGTGGACCAGGTCGGCCAGCGCGCCGGCGGTCTCGACGCCGGTCGGACCGGCGCCCACCACGACGAAGGTCAGGGCGCCCCGGTCGACCCGCGACGGGTCGAGGTCGGCGTCCTCGAACAGCTGGAGGACCCGATCCCGCAGCCGCTCGGCGTCGGCTGCGGTGTAGAGCGGGAGGGCGTGCTCCTCCGCTCCGGTCACGCCGAAGAAGTCGGCGCGGGCGCCGACGGCCAGGACCAGGTGGTCGCCGGAGAAGGTCTCGCCGGTGGCCGTCTCCACGGTGTGGGTGGCGGGGTCGACCGAGACCACCTCGCCCTCCTTGACCAGGACCGACGGGTCCTTGCGGAACAGGCCGCGGAGCGGGGCCATGATGTCGCTGGGGGCCAGCTGGGCGGTGGCCACCTGGTACAGCAGGGGCTGGAACTGGTGGTAGGTGTGCTGGTCGACGAGGGTGACCGACACGCCCTCGCGGGCCAGCTCCTGGGCGCAGGCCACGCCGGCGAACCCGCCGCCGACGATGACCACCTGGCTAGTCGAAGACATGGCCGTGCTCGTAGCGCTCTGCTTCGCCGGCGGCGGCGGTCAGCGCGGCCACGTTGTCGCGGGTGAAGAAGCCCTCGTAGTCGTGGCAGCGCTCGATGTACTCGGTGATGAGGATCGAGTAGGGGGAGGCCTTGGAGAAGATCTGCTTGAGGTTGGGCTTGTCCTTGCACTCCCCGACGACCTTGGCCAGGAAGGGGGTGCCCATCTCGGTCAGGTTGCGCACCACGTAGTCGACGTTCTTCTCGTCGGCCACGTGACCGTCGGTGACGGCGAAGGCCATGTGGTGCATCCGACGTCCGAAGTTGCGGACGAAGTCCTCGGTGGGCATGGGCAGGGCCTCGAACGAGTTCACGAACGAGGGCGTGTTGTTGGCGGTGAAGACCCGGGCTGGGGACATCTTGTCGTCGGGCACGTCGGGGTGGCGGGTGACGTTGGTCGACGAGTTCATCTCGGTGATGTTGTAGGCGCCCCAGAAGTAGTACGGGACCATGGTCAGGTACTCGAGGATGGCGTCCTCCCGCTCGCCGGCGAGGATGCGGGTGGCCATGTGGTCCAGGCCCAGCACCAGCCCGGCGATGCCGTGCTCCTCCTGGAGGGCGGCGGCGTCGTCGATCTTCCCCTGCTCCTCCGACGACAGGGTGAAGCGCTCACCCAGGCCCAGGGCGTCGAGGTCGTCGAGGTCCACGTCGACGTAGCCGACGCGGTTGTAGGTGAAGTCCGAGAGGAAGCTGAAGGTGAGGTGGTCCCGGGCGTAGAAGTCGTTCTCCTGGTCGCCCGGGTACACGAAACGGATGTTCTGGGGCTCCAGCGCCTCGCGCACCGCGCCGACCGAGTCGGCCCGGTAGATCTCGCCGATGTAGCGGGCGTTGGGCTTGGCCCGCGCCAGCGGGTACATCTCGTTCCAGCGCGTGACCTCGTCCTCGTAGCCCGGGCTGAGCGGCTCGAGGACGATGAGGCGGGGGAACTCGGGCTGGGACTGGAGCAGGAACACCCGGTGGGTCTCGGTGAGCCGGAAGTCGATGGCCCGGTAGGGCCCCATGGCGGCCAGCTCGGCCAGGTAGGCCACCGCGTCGCCGTGCTCGACCTGGACCACCACGCCGGCCATCCGACCGACCACCTGGTCGAGGCCTGAGGCCATTCGGCGCTCGAACACCTTGGGCAGGTACTCGATGAAGAAGTCTGAGTTCTTCTTGTCGCCCTTCGGCTCGTAGGTGGACGGGTCGATCATGTCGTGGGCTCCGGGTAAAGGGTGGGGCGGGTTGGTTCGGGTCAGCTCGGGTGGGGTGCGCGGGCCCTGCAGATCACATCGGCCGCGACCTGCCGGACATCAGTCGGCGGCGACGTAGGGGCGGTACTCGGCCTGCCACATGGTGGCGTCGATCGCCGCCGAGAGCTCGTCGGCCGAGGTAGACGGGGCCAGGCCCTCCTCCTGCGCCTGGGCGGCCACCGCTTCCGCGATGGACCGGCTCACCGGCCGCACGTCGCTCAGCGGGGGCAGGAGGCTGTCGCCCGGGTTGCGGGCATCGACGGAGTCGGCCAGGGCCCGAGCCGCGGCCGTGAACATGGCGTCGGAGACCCGGCGGGCCCCCGAGGCCAGGATGCCGAGGCCGACGCCGGGGAAGACGTAGGAGTTGTTGCTCTGGGCGATGGTGTGGGTCACGCCCCCCACGGTCACCGGCGGGAAGGGGCTCCCGGTGGCCACCAGGGCCCGCCCGTCGGTCCAGGTGAGGACGTCCTCGGCGGTGGCCTCCGCTCGGGAGGTCGGGTTCGAGAGGGGCAGGATCACCGGCGCATCGATGCCGGCGGCCATGGCCCGCACCACCTCCTCGGTGAAGATCCCGGGCACGCCGGTCACGCCGATCATGATCGAGGGCTTGGCGTTGCGGATCACGTCGAGCAGGTCCGTGGTGTCCGCGCTGGTGCGATCCCAGTCGGCCACCGCCGCCTTGCTCTGGGCGAGGGGCTGTTGGAAGGGCCGGAGGTCGTCCATGTCGTCGGTGAGGAGACCCACCCGGTCGACCAGGTAGAAGCGGGACCGGGCATCGGCCTCGGCCAGACCTTCCTCCACCATCGCTCCCACCAGGGCCTCGGCAATCCCGGATCCGGCCGACCCCGCCCCGACGATGGCGACGCGCTGGTCAGTGAGGTCGCGCCCGGAGGAGCGCATGGCCGACAGCGCCGAGGCCAGCACCACGGTGGCCGTGCCCTGGATGTCGTCGTTGAACGTGCACAGCTGGTCGCGGTAGCGGTCGAGCAGCTTGTGGGCGTGGTGCTCGGCGAAGTCTTCCCACTGGAGCAGGACGTCGGGGAAGACCTCCTTGACGGCTTGGACGAACCGCTCGATGAATGCGTCGTAGTCGTCGCCGGTCACCCGCTCGTGGCGCCAGCCCAGGTAGGTGGGATCGTTGCGGCGCTCCTCGTTGTTGGTGCCCACGTCGAGGATGATCGGCAGGGCGCCGGCCGGGTCGATGCCGGCGCAGGCGGAGTAGAGGGCCAGCTTCCCGATGGGTATGCCCAGCCCGTCGGCGCCCTGGTCGCCCAGCCCCAGGATGCGCTCGCCGTCGGTCACCACGATGACCTTCACCGAATCGCAGGGCGCGCTGCGCAGCATGTCCTCCAGGCGGTCGACGTCCGGGTAGGAGAGGAACAGCCCTCGCGGGTGCCGGTAGATGCGGCTGAACTTCTGGCAGGCCTCGCCGACGACCGGGGTGTAGACGATGGGCAGCAGGCCGGTGACGTCATCGAGGAGCACCCGCAGGAACAGCGTCTCGTCCTCGTCTTGCACCTCCCGCAGCACGACGTGCTTCCCGAGGTCGGTGGGTTCCAGCTCCAGCTGCAGGCGCACCCGGTCGGACCGCTGCTCGATCGTCTCGATGTGGGTCGGTAGCAGGCCGTGGAGCCCGAAGGCATCGCGCTCGTCCTCGGTGAACGCCGTGCCCTTGTTGAGGATCGGCCTCGTCAGGAGGCGATGGCCGCGCTCGACCACGGGCAGCGGATCTGGTGACGAGGGCATGCACACTCCGGCAGGGTTTCGGTCTGACCTGACGGCGAAGGTAGTGCGGTGGCTCGGCCCCCGTGCCGATGGGGTCGGGGCCGGCCCTCACCGCCATCTGGTAGACCCGCCTCGATGATCGGGACCCTGGGCGCCGCGGCCACGCCGATGCTGGCGGCCATCGATCCGGTGCCGTGGGCCCGGGCCCAGATGGCCTTCACCCTGGCGCGACCCCCGCGAGCGCGCCCCACCGGAACACCGCCGGACGGGCGCCGCACCACCCGGGGCGCGCGCAAGATGGTGAGGTGGACGCGCCTGGGGCCAGGGAGGGAGAGGCGCCGGGCGGGGACGTGCCGCCAACGCCATCCCCCGACGCCGGGCCCCACGTCCTGCTGATCGCGCCCTCGGGCTCATACCGGGTCGGCGACTTCCTGGAAGCCGCCGGTGCCCTCGGGTGCCGGGCCACGGTGGTCACCGACGCCCCACCCGCCATCCCCGGAGCCTCGATCACCATCGCTCTGGATGAGCCGGCGACCGCAGCTGACCGGATCCTGGCCTGCGTCGAGGAGGGGATGACAGCCGTGGTCGGGACCGACGGCACCGCGGTGGGGGTCGCGGCTGAAGTTGCGCACCGTCTGGGCCTGCGAGCCCCGAGCCCGGCTGCGGTGGGCGTGGCTGGCGACAAGCACCGGCAGCGCATCGCGTGCCGGGAGGCTGGTGTCCCGCAGCCGACGTTCGCGCTGATCGAATCCAGCCGCTCCGGCGAGGGCTGGGCCCGGTTCCCGGCGGTGGTGAAGCCGCTCGACCGGACGGCCAGCCAGGGGGTGGTGCGGGTCGACGATCGGGGAGAGCTCGTCGCGGCGGTGGGACGGGTCCGAGATCTCGTCGGCGACGACGGACCACTGCTGGTCGAGGCCCTGGTCCCGGGGCAAGAGGTGGCGCTGGAGGGCCTGCTCCGCGACGGCCAGCTCACCGTGCTCCGCCTGTTCGACAAGCCCGACACACCTACCGGTCCCACCTTTCCCGAGACCCTGTTGGTGAGCCCGGCCCGTCTGGCGGCAACGGTCCGGGACCGGGTGGTCGAGGTCGTCGCCGACGCGGCGGAGGCGATGGGCCTGCGGAACGGGCCGGTGCACGCTGAGGGCCTGGTCGACGGGGACGAGGTGTGGTTCCTGGAGCTGGCTGCCCGCACCATCGGGGGCCTGTGCAGCCGGGCCCTCGACCATGGCGGTGTCGGCCACGAGGAGCTGGTCCTGCGCCACGCCCTCGGTCTCCCGCTTCCCGTCCTCCCCGAGCCGGTTCCGATGGGCATCCTCATGCTCCCCGTGCCGCGACGAGGGAGGGTGCGCGCCTGGCGGGGCCTCGACCGGGCCCGAGCCGTCGACGGCGTCACCGACGTGATCCCCTCCATCGCGGTGGGCGAGGAGGTGCTCCCCCTGCCCGGGGGGGACCGCTACCTGGGCTTCGTCTTCGCCCAGGGTCCGACCGCCGACGCGGTCGAGGCCACGTTGCGACGGGCATGGGCGTGCATCGACGTGGAGATCACCCCGGCCTGAGCATGGGTGGCGGGTCAGCGCTTGGTGGCGGGGATGTGCGGGGCCGAACCGGCTGCGTGGTCGGTCTCGTCGATCACGGCGACCACACCGGGGACGTGACGACGCAACATCGGCTCGATCCCCTGCCGCACCGTCACCGCGGCCAGGGCGCAGCCCTGGCAACCACCGTTCAAGCGGATCCGCACCACGCCGTCGGTCGCATCCACCAGCTCGATGTGCCCGCGGTGGGCCGCGACCATCGGGTTCAGCACCTCGTCGATGACACCGTCTGGGGTGGTCGCCACGACTGGTGGCAGGTCGAGCTGATCCCGTAGTGGCTCCACTGCGCCCGGCGACCCGACCGCCCGCGTCTCACCGTCCTCGCTCACCAGATCGCCGCCCCGGGCCACGACGGTGCGGCGGAGCACGTCGAAGGTCGCGCTCGGGGGGACCGGCGCGGGAGCGCCGGTCAGGCCGTGGTCGAGGGCCTGGTCGATGTCGGCGATGAGGTCGTCAGGGTCCTCCAGGCCGATCGACAGCCGGAGCAGGTCGGCCGGGATCGGCGTCGACGCACCCTCCACCGAGGCCCGGTGCTCGATCAGGCTCTCCGTCCCTCCCAGCGACGTGGCCCGCACGAAGACCCCGACGCGCGCCGCAGTGGCCACGGCAGCCGCCTCCCCAGCCTTGACTCGGATCGACAGCATCCCGCCGAAGCCGTCGTGCATCTGACGGCAGGCCACCTCGTATCCCGGGTGGGAAGCCAGGCCGGGGTACAGCACCGCTTCCAGCCGATCGTCGCCCTCGAAGCGCTCGGCCACCCGGAGGGCGGAGGCCGACATCTGCCGCACGCGCGGGAACAGGGTCCGCATCCCCCGCAGGAGGAGCCAGGCGTCGAACCCGCCGGGCACCGCTCCCCCGCCCCGACGCCAGGCCCGGATGCGCTGGAAGTCCGGGTTCTCGGCCGCGGTGACCACCGCGCCGGCCAGCACGTCGCTGTGGCCGTTCAGGTACTTGGTGGCCGAGTGGACCACCAGGTCGGCGCCCAGCGCAAGTGGCCGGGTGTGGACCGGGGTGGCGACGGTGCTGTCGCACACCAACCGGGCCCCGGCCCGATGGGCCAGCCCGGCCACCGCCGCGATGTCGGTAACCGCCCAGGTCGGGTTGGCCGGGGTCTCGACCCAGACCACCCGAGTGGCCCCGGGTCGCAGCGCGGCGGCCACCGCGTCGAGGTCGGAGGTGTCGACGTAGGTGACCTCGATGCCCCAGGTGAGGGGGAACTCGCTCAGCCACTTGCGCAGAGCCCAGTACATGACCTGCGGAGCGACCACGTGGTCGCCGGGCACGAGGGTGCAGAACACCGATGTGGCCGCGGCCATGCCCGAGGAGAAGAGGATGGCTGACTCGCCCTCCTCCAGCTCCGCCAGCAGAGCTTCGGGCTCCTCGTAGCCGGGGTTGTCGGCCCGGGTGTACTCGTAGCCCGCCTCGTAGAGGCCGTCCGCTCCTCGCTCGAAGGTGGTGGACACGTTGATGGGCGGGACGAGCGCCCCAGTGCCAGGATCGACGTGGCCCCGGGCCTGGGCAGCCCGGCTCTCCGGCTTCACCTCACGTCCCTGACCCATCGAGCTCGGCCAGGCGGGCCTTGGACCGGCGGGCGGCGTCGCCGTAGATGCCCTTGGCCATGAGGGACAGCTCGCGGGAGCGGCGCTCGGAGTAGACGTCGCGCCGGGCTGCGTGGGCCTCCGCCTCGTCGGGCCCGGCTTCGACGGCCAGGTCGATGAGGTGGCAGGCCAAGGGCAGGTCACCGTCGGCGGCAAGGGCACGGGCCCGCGCGACCAGCACGTCGACTCCGCCGGCCAGAGCGGACACCTCGGCGGCCACGGCCCGGTCGCGGGGCGGCTTGAGCCGTGACGGGGTGCCGTCGTACCA
>JBBSME010000106.1:0-11126 GCA_038233335.1 Acidimicrobiales bacterium
CCCTTCGTGTGCGGGGCCACCAACCTCGGCGAGGCGCTCCGGCGCATCAGCGAAGGCGCCGCCCTCATCCGCTCCAAGGGCGAGGCAGGCACCGGCAACATCGTCGAGGCCGTGCGTCACCTGCGGTCCATCCTGGGCGACATCCGCAAGCTCACCCAGGCCGATCCGGCTGAGCAGTTCGAGTGGGCCAAGCGCCTGACCGCCCCGCTGCCGCTGGTCCAGGAGATCGCCAGCACCGGCAAGCTGCCCGTGCCCCTGTTCTGCGCCGGCGGCATCGCCACCCCCGCCGACGCCGCCCTCACCATGCAGCTGGGCGCCGAGGCCACCTTCGTCGGCTCGGGCATCTTCAAGTCCGACGACCCGGCCCGGCGGGCCAAGGCCGTCGTCGAGGCCACCACCCACTTCCGCGACCCCGACATGCTGGCCAAGGTCTCCCGCGGTCTGGGTCCGGCCATGCCCGGCCTGGAGGTCGGCTCGCTGGAGACCACCTTCGCCGAACGGGGTTGGTGAGCCCGGTGCCCGGTCGCCCCGAGCCGGAGCCCCCGGGACATGGCGGGGTCGCCTGAGCCCACCGGTGCCGGCATCCCCGCGCCCCGCGCCGGGGTGAAGGTCGGGATCCTGGCCCTCCAGGGCGAGGTGTCGCGCCACGCCGCCGCCCTGCGGATGCTCGAGGCCGAACCGGTCGAGGTGCGGTCCGAGGCCCAGCTCGACGACGTCGACGGCTTCATCCTCCCCGGCGGTGAGTCCACCACCATGTCCAAGCTGCTCGACAGCAGCGGCCTCCGGGAGCCGCTGGCCGAACGCCTCACTGCGGGCCTGCCCGTCCTCGGCACCTGCGCGGGGATGATCCTCCTGGCCACCGACGTCCTCGACGGTCGGGCCGACCAGCGCAGCCTGGGCATCGTCGACGTGACCGTGCGCCGCAACGCCTTCGGTCGCCAGGTCAACTCGTTCGAGGCCGACCTGGACCTGAGCTGGGAGGGCGTCGCCGTCGACGGGGGCCCCTTCCACGCCGTGTTCATCCGGGCCCCGGTGGTCGAGGCGGCCGGGCCCGACGTCGAGGTGCTGGCCACGGTGGGCGACCGCCCGGTCCTGGCCCGACAGGGGGCGGCGATCGTGGCATCGTTCCACCCGGAGCTCACCGACGACCACCGCCTCCACCGCCTGTTCTTGTCCACCTTCGAGGAGAACTGATGTCCGGCCATTCCAAGTGGGCCACGATCAAGCACAAGAAGGGTGCCGCCGATGCCAAGCGGGGCAAGCTCTTCGCCAAGCTGATCCGTCAGGTTGAGGTGGCCGCTCGCCAGGGCGGCGCCGATGTCGACGCCAACCCCACGCTGCGCACCATGTTCCAGAAGGCCCGGGACGCATCGGTGCCCCTCGACACCATCGAGCGGGCGGTGAAGCGGGCCACCGGCGACCTCGACGGCGTCGTCTACGAGCAGATCACCTACGAGGGCTACGCCCCCCACGGCGTGGCCGTGCTCATCGACGTCCTCACCGACAACCGCAACCGCTCGGGCTCCGACGTCCGGACCATCTTCAGCCGGGCTGGGGGCTCGCTGGCGGAGCCCGGGTCGGTGGCGTGGCAGTTCGACCGCAAGGGGCACGTCATCGTGGACCGGGGTGCCGATGAGGACGATCTGATGCTCGCCGCCCTCGACGCCGGCGCCGAGGACCTGTCCGACGACGAGGTCGTGTGGCGGGTCACCTGCTCGCCGTCCGACGTCGAGGACGTGCGCAAGGCGCTGGAGGAGGCCGACTTCAAGGTGACCTCGTCGGACACGGCGATGGTCGCGGCCAACCTCGTGCCGCTCGACGACGCCGGCGACGCCAAGTCCGTCCTGGCCCTCATCGACGCCCTCGAGGACAGCGACGACGTGCAGGACGTCCACGCCAACTTCGACATCTCCGACGACGTTTTCGCCGCCCTCGATGCCGGCTGACCCAGGGTTCCGGTACGGGTCGTCGCGGTCGTGAGCGACCTCGTCATCCAGGCCGGGGCGCGCCCCGAACCTCAGGACATGCTCAGCGTCGGGTCCATCGCCGGGACGAGCTCGCCGACCCGAGTCGGTGCTGCGGGCCTCGGCCGGAGGACCCCATGGGCCTGAGGGTCGGAGACCGGGCGCCGGAGTTCACCCTGCCCGGCGTGGACGGGGACCAGGCCGGCAGCTGGACGCTGTCGGAGCTGGCCGGTCAGCCCGTCGTGCTGGTCTTCTACCCCGGCGACGGCACGCCCGTCTGCACCCGGCAGCTGGTCACCTACACCGACGAGATCAAGGCCTTCGCCGACGTCGGCGCGCTGGTCCTGGCCCTCAGCCCGCAGTCGGTGGAGAGCCACCGGGCCTTCGCCGCCGCGAACGGCGGCTTCGCCTTCCCGCTGCTGGCCGACGAGGACAAGGCGGTGGGTGAGGCCTACGGCATCGTCGGGCCGCTCGGCTTCTACCGCCGGTCGGTGTTCGTCGTCGGTGCCGACGGCACCATCTCGTGGATCCACCGGGCCGTGGCCGGCCTCTCCTTCCAACCCCCCGAGGACATCACCGCCGCCATCAACGCCCACCCCTGAACGGTTTCGGGACGGTTCCGGCGGCGCGGCAGGTCGCCGGGGTGAGGACAGGGTTGTGCAGGAGGGCGGATCGACGGGCTGGGCACCGACGTCGAGCGGCGCACGCGCGACGACGGGTTCGTCGGCTGCGCGCCAAGAGTCCGCGGCCCAGCGGCCATCGCCGCCTAGAGTTCGAACCTGTGTTCGTCCTCGGCATCGATCCCGGCCTGACCCGGTGCGGCTACGCCTGCCTGGAGGCCGGTAGCCGCGGCACCCGGGCCCGGCCCCGCGCCATCGGCGTGATCCGCACCGACCCGTCGGATCCGCTCCCGGCGCGACTGGGTGAGCTCCAACGGGAGCTGCGGGACCTGGTGGCCGAGACCCGGCCCGCGGTGGTCGCGGTGGAGCGGGTGTTCTTCCAGGTCAACGTGCGCACCGCGATGGCCGTGGGCCAGGCCAGCGGCCTGGCCATGGCCGAGGCCCACCGTGCCGGGGCCACCGTCATCGAGTACACGCCCACCCAGGTCAAGCAGGCCGTGGCCGGCGACGGTCGAGCCGACAAGGACCAAGTCGCCCGGATGGTCGCCACCCTGCTGGGGTTGGCCGCCCCACCCCGTCCCGCCGATGCGGCCGATGCCGCCGCCCTCGCGCTCTGCCACCTGGCCCACGCACCCATGCAGCGTCGGGTCGCGGTGGGCGGGGCCTGAGCGAGGGCGCGCGACGATGGCGGGGATGATCGGATCACTGCGCGGCACCCTCCTCGAGCGCGCTCCCGACGGCGAGCTGCTGGTCGAGGTGGGCGGGGTCGGTTACCGGGTGCTGGCCGGGCCGGCCACCGCGGCCCGGCTGGGCGACGTGGGCGCCGAGGTGCGGGTGTGGACCCACCACCACGTCCGGGAGGACACCCAGGTCCTGTACGGGTTCGCCACCCACGACGAGCGGAGCGCGTTCGAGGCCCTGATCTCGGCCCACGGCGTGGGCCCGGCCCTGGCCCTGGCCATCTTGTCGGTCCACGAGCCCATGGCCCTGCGCCGGGTCCTGGCCGACGACGACGTGTCGGCCCTGTGCCTGGTGCCGGGGGTGGGCAAGAAGACTGCGGCCCGGCTGCTGGTCGAGCTCAAGAGCCGCCTCGAGCTCCCCGTGGGCGACGTGAGCGCCGCCCTGGCCGCCTCCGACGGGACGTCCACCAACGGCTCGTCGCCCGGATCGGTCCGGGGCGACGTCCGCGATGCGCTGGCCACGCTGGGGTACGGCACCGACGAGATCGCCGAGGCGACCCGGGACCTGCCCGAGGGCGATGACGTGTCCGCCCTGGTCAGCGAGGCCCTGCGCCGCATGGTGGCCCGACGATGAGGGACGAGGTCGACCTCGGGCCCATCGACGACGACGGCGACGGCGACGCCGGCGGTCTGCTCGACTCGGAGCCCCTCGGCGGGGAGGAGGCGGCCGAGGCCGGCCTGCGGCCCCGCACCCTGGCCGACTTCGTGGGCCAGTCCGAGCTCAAGGAGCACCTGGCCATCATCTTGGAAGCGGCCCGGCTGCGGGGCCAAGCCGCCGACCACCTCCTCTTCGCCGGCCCGCCCGGCCTCGGCAAGCCCGTCGCCGTGGACACGCTCGTGCTCATGGGCGACGGATCCCGGCGTCGCATCGGTGACCTCGCGCCGGGTGACACCGTGATCACCCACCAGGGGCGGCCGCGCCCGGTGCTGGACGTCCAGGACCAGGGTGAGCTGCCGTGCCTGGAGATCATCACCGCCACGGGCCGATCGGTGGTCGCGGCTCACGACCACCCCTTCCTCACGCCCTACGGATGGACGAAGGCAGCAGATCTGCGGGTCGGTGAAGTCCTGGCCAACGTCGGCCGACCGGAGACCGACGCCCGGCCCAGCCTCACGGTCGAGGAGGCACGGTTGGCTGGGTACGTCGTGGGCGACGGTGCGGTCAAGGGGAGCTGCCACATCACCAACGGCGATCTCGCCACCATCGTTGACATCGAGCGGTGCCTCGACGTCCTCGGCTTCCCCCACCACCAGCGCCCCAACAGCGCCCACAGCGTCAAGGTCAAGTTCTCAGGGGCCAACGATTGGCTCGAGAGGCTCGACCTCCGAGGGCACACCGCTCACGACAAGCGGGTGCCGGCGTCGGTGTTCACTGAACCCCGCGAGGTGGTGGCGGAGTTCTTGGCTGCCTACTTCGCGTGCGACGGCACGGTCAGTCGGCGCGGCCGGGACCGATGGGACGCCGTCGTCGAGTTCTACTCCGTCAACCGGGACCTGCTGGTCGACGTGCAGCACCTGCTCTTGCGGTTGGGGGTCCAGTCCCGCCTCAAGGGGAAGAAGGGCCGCTACCAGGGCGGCCCACACTCGTCGTGGCGGCTGACCATCACGAGGCCGGACGATGTGGCGCGCTTCGCCGAGACCATCCCGGTGATCGGCGACACGTCGGAGCGACCGCGCGACTGGGCGCCGCGCCGCGATCGATTCGAGCAAGCGATGGTGCCCGATTCGATCGAACTGATCGACGACGTTGGTCTGGTCGAGTGCCGGTGCATCATGGTCGCAGAGGACGAGAGCTACACCGTCGGCGACCTCGTGTGCCACAACACCACCCTGGCCGGGATCGTGGCCACCGAGATCGACGTGGCCCTCCACGTCACCTCCGGCCCCGCCCTGGAGCGGGCCGGGGACCTGGCCGCCATCCTGAGCCAGCTCTCCGAGGGCGATGTGCTCTTCATCGACGAGATCCACCGCCTCTCGCGTGTTGTCGAGGAGGTGCTCTACCCGGCCATGGAGGACTTCGTGGTCGACATCGTGCTGGGCAAGGGCCCGGCGGCCCGCACCATCCGCATCGACGTGCCCCGCTTCACCCTGGTCGGGGCCACCACCCGCACCGGCCTCATCACCGGCCCACTCCGGGACCGCTTCGGCCTGGTGGCCCGCCTCGACTTCTACGAGCCGGCCGACCTGGAGGCCATCGTGCTCCGGGCCGCGGAGATCCTCGACGTCACCATCGACGTCGACGGCGCCCGCGAGATCGCCCGGCGGGCCCGAGGCACGCCCCGCATCGCCAACCGCCTGCTCCGGCGCGTGCGCGACTTCGCCGAAGTGCGGGGCACGGGTGCGGTCGACCTCGACGCGGCCCGGGCCGGGCTGAAGGTGTTCGGCGTGGACCAGCTGGGTCTGGACAAGACCGACCGGGCCGTGCTCGATGCCCTGTGCCGCCGCTTCGGGGGCGGGCCGGTCGGGCTGTCCACCCTGGCCATCAGCGTGGCCGAGCCCACCGAGACGGTGGAGGACGTCCACGAGCCCTTCCTCATCCGCGAGGGCCTGCTCATGCGCACCCCCCGGGGTCGGGTGGCCACCCCGGCGGCATGGGCCCACCTCGGCCTCACCGCCCCGCGCACCGCGCCCGGCAACGACACCCCCCCCCCCGGGCTCTTCGGCTGACCGCCGCCACCCGTCTACCTCGGCCTGGTGCTGAGGACCCCGACGCCGGCCGAGTACGCAGCCGACGCTGGTTCCCTCGAGGACGGTTCCCTGCCCCTCGTCGGGCTCATCAACCGCCTGCGGACCAGCGGGGAGTACGCCGCGGTGGTGGCCTGAGCGACTCGCCCCGAGGGGTGACCGCAGCGGCGGCACCTCCATCCGCGACCTCGACGCCGTAGTCTCCGACGACGCTCCGCCGTCCCCCGGCGAGGAGGCCCCGCGTGGACATCGACTTCAAAAGCTCACCCGGGCCCAGCGTGGGCATCGAGGTCGAGCTGGAGATCGTCGATCGGGAGACCGGCGCGCTGGCCAGCGCGGCCAGCGACATCCTGAGCGAGATCGGGGCCGCCCACCCCGGCGGGGTGCACCCCAAGGCCAAGCACGAGCTGTTCGAGTGCACGATCGAGATCATCACCGGGATCTGCAGCACCGTGGCCGAGGGCCGGGCCGACCTCCAGGAGACCCTCGACGAGGTGACCGCGGCCGCGGACCGGCGTGGGCTCGACCTGCTGTGCTCGGGCACCCACCCGTTCTCGCGCTGGGAGGACCAGGAGGTCAGCCCCAACCCTCGCTACGCCCAGCTCATCGAGGAGATGCAGTGGATGGCCCGCCGCCTGGCCATCTTCGGCGTCCACGTCCACGTGGGCATCCGCTCTCCGGAGAAGGCGGTGGCCATCGCCAACAGCCTGTCGGTCTACATCCCCCACCTGCTGGCCCTCAGCGCCTCCAGTCCCTACTGGGAGGGCCGGGACACCGGGCTGGCGTCGAGCCGGAGCAAGGTGTTCGAGGGCCTGCCCACCGCGGGCCTGCCCGCACCCCTCGAGAGCTGGGAGGAGTTCGAGCAGCTCATGGAGACCCTCGTCTCCTCGGCGGCCATCTCCACCGTCCGCGAGGTCTGGTGGGACATCCGCCCCCATCCCGACTTCGGCACCGTCGAGCTGCGCATGTGCGACGGCATGCCCACGCTGACCGAGGTGGCCGGCATCGCTGCCCTGGCCCAGTGCCTGGTCACGTACTTCGACACCTGCATCGACGAGGGGACCCCGCTGCCGAGGGTCCGGGACTGGGTGCTGCGCCAGAACAAGTGGCGGGCCGGTCGCCACGGCCTGGAGGCCGAGCTCATCGTCGATGCCGACGGCGGGGTGCGCCCCCTGCGCGACGCGGTGCGCGACCTGGTGGTCGAGGTGGCACCCACCGCCGATCGCCTGGGCTGCGCGGAGGAGCTGGAGGCCATCGAGGCCATCGTCGACGGCGGGGCCAGCTACGAACGACAGCGGGCCGTGGTCGCTCCCGACGCCACCGGCCCTGAGGCGCTGCGCCCCGTGGTCGACCTGTTGGTGGCCGAGCTGGCGTCGGACACCCCGGGCATGCTGCCCTCGTCCCCGTGAGCGAGCGCAGCGAGCGTACGAGACAGCACAGCTCTCTCCCCGGTGCCGGCGGAGCCGGTGCCGCTCGTTGGTGCCCGGTGGCGACCGACGAGCTCGAGATGTCCCACGAGTCCGGGGCGCACCAATGAGCGAGCGTCGCACCCGATGAGCCAACCGTCGGTCTCCCCCGATCTCCCCGAGCTGGATCCCCCCGCGGGGTCCGCCGCGTCGATCGCGGTGGCGGTGGCGGCGGTGGAGGCGGAGCTGATCGCTCTCCGTCGCGACATCCACGCCCACCCCGAGCTGTCGTGGGAGGAGGTGCGCACCACCGAGCTGGTCGGCGCCCGACTGGCCGAGGCGGGGTTGGCCCTGGGTCCGGTGCCGACCGAGACCGGCCTGGTCTGCGACCTCGGCTCTGGCGACCCCATGGTCGCGCTGCGGGCGGACCTGGACGCCCTGCGCCTGGACGACGTGAAGGACGTTCCCTACCGCTCGACGGTGCCGGGGGTGGCCCACGCCTGCGGCCACGACGTCCACACCGCGGCCGCAGTGGGCGCCGCGCTGGGCCTGGCCCAGGTCCTCCGCCCCGGCGAGGGTCGGGTCCGGATCGTCTTCCAGCCCGCGGAGGAGACGATCCCGTCGGGGGCCCGGCCCCTGGCCGAGGCCGGGCTGGTCGACGGGGCCCGCGCCGTCTACGCCCTCCACTGCGACCCGCACCTCGAGGTCGGCCAGGTCGGGGTGTCGCCCGGCCCCATCACCTCGGCGGCCGACATGGTGGAGATCCGCCTGTCCGGCCCCGGCGGCCACACCGCCCGCCCTCATCGCACCGTCGACCTGGTCAACGTGGCCGCCCGGCTGGCCGTCGACCTGCCCTCGTCGCTGGATCGGCTCACCGACCCGCGTGACGGCGTCAACCTGACCTTCGGGGCGATCCTCAGCGGCGAGGCCCCCAACGTGATCCCCACCGGCGCCGTCCTGCGGGGCTCGCTGCGCGCCACCGGCCGGGCCGGCTGGGAGGATGCGGCCCGGCTCCGCCCCGGACTGGTCGCCAGCGTGGCCGAGCCGCTGGGCGCGACCTGGGAACTCGACCACCGCGTCGGCGCCCCGCCGGTGGAGAACGACCCCTGGGCCACCCGGTTGCTGGCCGACGCGGCCCGGGAGGTGGCCCGGCCCGGAGGCGTCGTACCCACCCGCCAGAGCGGGGGAGGGGAGGACTTCTCCTGGTTCCTCGAGCGGGTGCCGGGTGCCTTCGCTCGCCTGGGCATCACCCGTCCCGGTGCTGAGCCCATGGACATCCACTCGGGGGCCTTCGACGTGGACGAGGACGCCATCGCCCTCGGGGCGCGCCTCCTGGCCGGCGTGGCCCTGGCCACCCTGGCCGCCCCCGCCCCTTGATGAGCCGGTCGCCCTCTCCGCTCGCCGTCCTCGCCTGCGAACTTCGTACGGGAGTGTGCCGGTGGGGGCAGCTTCCGTACGAAGTTGAGCCCGGGACCTGGTGCAGCGGCCCCGCAGCGAACGTGCGGGCTCGTGCGGAGCGAGGCCGATGAGTGCCTCCGGGGCGCCAGGTGGCTCGGTCACGCCGGTGTCAGAGTTCGACTACCCGCTGCCCGAGTCCGCCATCGCCCAGGTGCCGGCCGAGCCCCGAGACGCGGCCCGGATGCTGGTGGACCGGGGCCCGGGGCGGGCCCCGGAGGACCGGGGCGTCCGCGACCTCCCGGGGTTCCTGGAGAGCGGGGACGTACTGGTGGTCAACGACACCCGCGTCCTGCCGGCCCGGATCGAGGCCCACAAGGCCACCGGCGGGGCGGTGGAGGTCCTGCTCTGGGAGCGGGAACCGGCCGGGACCTGGCCGGCCCTGGTCCGGCCGGGACGCCGCGTGGCTCCCGGGACCGTCGTGACCGCTGGCGACCTGGCCATCGAGGTGGGCGAGGACGTGGGCGACGGCGTCCGGCGGGTTCGCCTGCGGCCGGGCGCCGGAACCGCGTCCGAGGTCCGGGGGGCGGAGAGGCCCGAACCGTCGCCCTCTCCTCGTGGCGGGTCGTCCGAGGGCCGGCCCGATCAGGACCTCGTCGAGCTGGCCGCCCTCGACGACGAGGGTGAGGTGCCGTTGCCGCCCTACGTCCACACGGTGCTGGACGATCCCGAGCGGTACCAGACGATCTACGCCCGGACACCCGGTTCGGTGGCCGCCCCCACCGCAGGACTGCACCTCACCGACCGGGTCCTCGAAGCGTGTCGCGACCGGGGCGTGCGGATCGAGACCGTCGACCTCAAGGTCGGCCTGGGCACCTTCCGACCCGTCGCCACCGAGGTGGTCGAGGACCACCGCATGCACGAGGAGGCGTACTCGGTCGCCCCCGAGGTGCTCGACGCGTGTCACCGGGCCCGGGCCCATGGCCGGCGGGTGGTGGCAGTGGGCACGACCACCCTCCGGGCCCTGGAGGCGGCGTCCGCCACCGGCCGCACTGACGGTCGCACCGACATCTACATCCACGGCGACCACCCCTTCGGCCTGGTCGACGGGCTGGTCACCAACTTCCACGTCCCCCGATCGTCGCTGCTGGTCCTGGTCGACGCCTTCGTCGGCCCCCGTTGGCATGCCCTCTACGACCACGCCCTCGCCGAGGGGTACCGCTTCCTGTCCTTCGGTGACTGCTGCCTGCTCGACCGCCGCTGGGGGCGAGCGGCGTGATGGCTCAGTCGGACCCCACCACCTCTGGACGGAAGTGGGCGTATGTGGCCTGGTTCCGTACAAAGTTTCGACGGGCATCGCGAACTTTGGACGGAAGTGGGCGTATGTGGCCTGGTTCCGTACAAAGTTGGAGGATCGAGGACGTGCCCGCGAGGACGGCACGGCATGGGTGACAGTGGGGCACCCGTGCGGATCGAGGTGGAGGCCACCGACGGGGCGGCGCGGGCGGGCACTGCCCACACCGCCCGGGGGACGTTCCGCATCCCGGCCTTCATGCCGGTCGGGACCCGCGGCTCGGTGCGGGCCCTGGGGGCCGACGACCTCGACCGCCTGGCCCCGCCGGTCGTGCTGGCCAACACCTACCACCTGATGCTGCGGCCCGGCGCCGACGTGGTGCGCGACCTGGGCGGGCTGGCCGCCTTCACCGGCTGGGACGGGCCCTCACTCACCGACTCGGGCGGCTACCAGATCTTCTCGCTGGAGCCGAAGGTCGACGAGGACGGAGCCACCTTCCGCTCCACCTATGACGGCGACACCCACCACCTCACCCCCGAGGGCGCGGTCGAGATCCAGGCCGACCTGGGGGCCGACATGCAGATGGTGCTCGACATCTGCCCGGCCCTCCCGGCGACGGATCGGGTGGTGAGGACCGCCACCGAGCGGACTGCCCGCTGGGCCGAACGGGGGCGGGCCGCCTTCCTGGCCGGGGCATCCGAGCGCGAGGCTCGGGGCCTCCTCCAGTCCCAGCTCGGCATCGTGCAGGGCGGCGTCGATCCGGCCCTCCGGGCCGACAGCGCCCGGTGGACCACTGACGTCGGCTTCGACGGGTACGCGGTCGGCGGGTTGTCGGTCGGCGAGCCGAGGGACCAGATGCTCCCGGCCCTGGCCGCCGCGCTGGCCCACCTCCCGGCCGACCGGCCCCGCTACCTGATGGGCGTGGGCGACCCGGCCAGCCTGGTGGAGGCCGTCGCCCTGGGCATCGACATGTTCGACTGCGTCCTCCCCAGCCGCCTGGCCCGCCACGGGACGATCCTCAC
>JBBSME010000107.1:0-10692 GCA_038233335.1 Acidimicrobiales bacterium
AGATGCCGCCGAACACGTGGAGGCCGTGGAACCCGGTCATCAGGTAGAAGGTCGAGCCGTAGGCGTGGCTGGAGATGGAGAAGTCGAGCCCGGCGTACTCCAGCAGCAGGTTGGCGAGGAACAGCGAGCCCAGGCCGGCGGTGACCAGCAACCAGCGGATCAACCGCCTGCGGTCGCCCCGCTCGCCGGCCACCACGGCCAGGTGGATGGTGCCGCTCGACGCGACGAGCACCAGGGTGGCGAGGAAGGCGCGGAGCGTGTCGAGCTCGACGCCGGGCGGGGGCCACACGTCGGTGGTGGAGCCGAGGAAGAAGTGCGAGCCGAACAGCCCGGCGAAGAACATGAGCTCCGACGCCAGCCACACCACCACGCCCACGCCCAGGATCGAGGGCCGGCCCGGTACATCCCTCTCGCCTGCGGTGCGAGCCGTCCGGCGGGCCGGCGGTCCACCGGTCGCCTGCGGACCAGCCGCGGTGTCGAGGCCGGCCATGGGCCCCTTCCTATCGCGCGCCGATGCCTGCGTGTCGGACCAGAGGACCGCACCGGCGGTAGGTTCGTCTCGCTGTGGTCGCGCTCGCCGCTCCCTCGGCCGGCTCCGTGCTGGCGCCGGCGATCGACCCGGCCTTCCTCCTGCTCTCGGTTCTGCTGGGCGGGGGCTACGCCGGGTTGGTACGGGCGCGGAGCCGGCGTCATCCGGAGCGGCCCTGGCCCCGCGGCCGCACCGCCGCCTTCATGGTCGGCGTGGCCGCCATCCTGGCCTCCACCCAGCTGGGCCTGGCCCGCTACGACACCTCGCTGCTCAGCCTCCACATGGTCCAGCACCTGCTCCTCGGCATGGTGGCCCCGCTGCTGCTGGCCCTGGGCGCACCGATCACCCTCGCCCTCCAGGGGCTGCCCCGGGGCGGCCAGGTGGCACTGCTCCGCGTCCTGAACCACCCGGTGGCCCGGGCGATCAGCCACCCGCTGGTGGCCTGGTCGCTGTTCAGTCTCAGCCTGTTCGCCCTCTACTTCAGCCCCCTGTTCGCGCTGTCGATCCGCGACGACCTGGTCCACACCGGGGTGCACCTGCACTTCCTGGCCGCCGGGTTCCTGTTCTGCTGGTCGGTGCTGGCGGTGGACGTGGGCCAGCGCCGGGTGGGCCATGCCGTGCGGCTGCTGGCGGTGATCATGACCGTTCCCTTCCACGCCATCTTGGGCCTGGCCCTCCAAGGCGGGAGCGACATGCCCCTGGGGGAGGGTGTGTTCACACCGCTGGATGCCTCCTGGGGCAGCACCCTGACGGTGGACCAGGAGGTGGCGGCCAGCGCCCTCTGGGGCTTGGGCGAGGTGTGGGGCGTGGTGTTGGTGGTGATCGTGGCCGCCTCCTGGATGCGAGACGAGGCGCGGGGCCAGGCCCGCGAGGACGCCCGCCTCGACGCCGCCGCGGCGGACGTCGCGGCCGAGGTCTGAACGGGGCTGTCGTCGGGCGCGCTCAACGGGGCGGGGGGCCGAGGACGGCGTCGATGAGGGGATCCACGTCGTCGGCGGTGAGCGGCGCCGGCCCCAGCAGGCGGGCGTCCAGGACGGCCCCGACGAGAGCTCGGGCCGCCACCTCAGCTGTTCCACCCCGCGCCACGGTGAGATCCGGGCCGGGGGGCAGAAGGCAGGACCACCCGCTCGGGTGGTGGACGGGGCGTCCCGCCCGTAGCGTCGATCCGTGAGCGACCGCCTGGGCACCGACCACTGCCACCCGGGCGCGGGAACCGACAGGAGAGCGACCCGGACATGAGCGATGAGCTGGCCATCGAGGTCACCGGCCTCACCAAGCACTTCGGCGAGGTGGTCGCCCTCGACGGCGTCGACCTCCAGGTGAAGCCCGGCACCGTGTACGGCCTGCTCGGCCCCAACGGCGCGGGCAAGACCACCACGGTGCGGGTGCTGACCACCATCCTCGAGCCCGACGCCGGCCAGGCCCGGGTGCTGGGACTCGACGTGGCCACCGAGGCCGATGCGGTGCGCCGCCGGATCGGTCTGGCCGGCCAGTACGCCGCGGTCGACGAGCAGCTGACCGCCCGCGAGAACCTGGAGCTGGTCGGCCGGCTCACCCACCAGAGGCGATCCGGGCTGCGAGGCCGGGCCGACGAGCTGCTCCGGGCCTTCGACCTGGTCGCCGCGGCCGATCGCCCCCTCAAGACCTTCTCCGGGGGCATGCGCCGCCGCCTCGACCTGGCCGCATCGCTGGTGCACCGCCCGCCGGTGCTGTTCCTCGACGAGCCCACCACCGGTCTCGACCCCCGCAGCCGCAGCGACCTGTGGGGCCTCATCCGCACCCTCGTCTCGGGCGGCACCACCGTGCTGCTCACCACCCAGTACCTGGAGGAGGCCGACGTGCTGGCCGAGCGCATCGCCGTGGTCGACCAGGGTCGGGTGATCGCCGAGGGCACCTCGGAGGAGCTGAAGGCCGAGATGGGGGCCACCGTGCTCGAGCTCACCTTCGCCGACGACGTCGCCGCGGCCGCCGCCGTGGGCGAGGTGGCCGGGGTGATCCCGGGGGCCGAGGCCGACGGCCCGCTCGTCCGGGTCACCGTCGCCGACGGCACCCACTCCGCCCTGGAGGTGCTGCGCGCCCTCGACGACCACGACGTGGACGTCGCCGGCATGACCCTCCGCGAGCCCAGCCTCGACGACGTCTTCCTGTCTCTCACCGGCCGACCGGCCGAGTCCGACGAGGACGGCCCCCCCGACGGGGGCGCGGAGTCCCCGAACGACCCCAACGACCTGGCTCCCGCCGGAGGCCGCCGATGACCGCCACCAGCGCCCCCACCACCGCCGAGCCGTCCAGCCTGGTCGCGCCACAAGCGGACGGCGACGTTGAAGAGGGCTCGCGGATCACCTGGGCCGTGCGCGACACGCTGGCCTTGGCCCACCGGAACCTGCTCCACATCACCCGGGTGCCCCAGCTGCTGGTGTTCACCTTCATCCAGCCGGTGATGTTCGTGCTGCTGTTCCGCTACGTCTTCGGCGGGGCCATCCCCATCCCCGACGTCACCTACGTCAACTACCTGATGCCCGGCATCTTCGCCCAGACCGTCATGTTCGGCGCGGCCAACACCGCCGTCGGCCTGGCCGACGACCTGGGCACCGGCATCATCGAGCGGTTCCGCTCACTGCCCATGGCCCGCCTGGCCGTGCTCACCGGACGCACCCTGGCCGACCTGGCCCGCAGCTGCGTGGTGGTGACGGTCATGTTGATCGTCGGCTTCCTGGTCGGCTTCCGCCCCGACGGAGGGATCCCCGCCATCGCCCTCGGCATCTTGTTGGTGCTCGGGTTCGCCTTCGGCCTGTCGTGGATCTTCGCCAATGTCGGGCTCCGAGCCCCGAACGCAGAAGCGGCCCAGGCGGTGGCGTTCCCGATCATGTTCCCGCTGACCTTCGCCTCCTCCGCGTTCGTCCCGGTGAACTCGATGCCCGGTTGGCTCCAGGGCTTCGCCGCCAACCAGCCCGTCACCACCATCATCAACGCCGCCCGCTCGCTGATGCTCGGCCCGGAGTCGACCGCCGCCCTGCGCGAGGCCGGCGTCTTCACCAAGTCGGGCACGGCCTACGTCGTCCAGGCCATGGCCTGGATCGTGGTCATCGTGGCCGTGGCCGCCCCCCTCGCCGTCCGCCGCTACCGCCGCACCGTCTGAGCGTCAGGGCCGCTCGTCGGCATCGATGCGGACCGCCCGGCTCACGGCTGTGAGGTACCCGGGGAACGCGTCGAGGACCTCGGACACGGCGTCGGCCACGAGGTCCACCCGCACATCGACGTAGTGGTGCACGAGCACGTTGCGCAGACCGGCCGCGGGTGCGAGCCGCGCGGCTTGCTCCTCTTCGAGCACCCCAGCCTCTGCGAGATCGAGGAACGACTGCCGGCCGGTCTCGGGGGCGCGCCCGAGCAGGGCCACCACCAGGTGGCCGTTGACGTCGAAGGCGAGGTCGACGATCACCTGGAGCAGCCGTTCGGCCGCGGCTCGGGTCAGCGGCTCGGCCTCCAGCCGAGCGGCATCGACGTTGCGCAGGCCTTCGAGCGACGAGAGGGCCTCTTCGATGAGGCGGAGCCGGCGCAGGACGGTGTCGGCATCGATCTTGTTCGGGGTCATCGCGCCATGCGCTCGAGGTCGAGGGCCCGGAACCGGGCCGTGTCCCGGCGATGGCCAAGGGCCGCCATCTGCGCCTCGGCGTAGGCCCCCTTCGTCTCCTCGTAGAGCGGGATCCCCACCAGTGCCTCCGCATCGAGGACGGGGTGCTCGCCGTCGACCACTGCGACGTCGATCGCGTCGTACCCGGCCGTGGCCACGAGGAGGTCGATCAGCTCGAGGAGCCGGACCTGGCCCGAGAACCCGGCGGCGATGTCAAGGTCGGCCGCATCTCCGCCCTCTCGGGTCGCGCTGCCGAAGGCGCCCAGGATCGACACCCCGAGGCGCTCCAGCTCACCATCGAGCTCACCCGCATCGAGGGCGCGGCTCAGCCGAACCAGGGCGGTCCGGGCATCAACGGGCACATCCGCGAGGCTACGGCAGAGGTGCGCCACCCTGGGGCCCCTTCCCGCCGTTCAGCCCAGGTGGTCGAGGACGGCGACCCAGCCGCCGTCGGCGGCGGCGCCGATCACGTGGTCGGCCCGGTCCAGCGCCGACTGGTGGGCCACCTCGGGCACGAGGGCGATGGCCGCGCCGTCCAGCAGCTCCAGGTCGTTGGACCCGTCGCCGAGGGCCAGGACCCGATCGGGGTCGAGGTGGTGGGCGGCGCAGAAGGCCAGCACCCCGTCCCACTTGGACTGGCCGTGGGGCGCGACCGTGATCGCGCCGAGGCCGGGGAAGTCGAGCGAGCGGTCCAGGTGGGTCTCAGCCAGCTCCCCCACGGCTTCTGCGACCGCGACGCAGTCGGAGTGGGCCACCCCGATGAGGCTGAAGCCGAGCACCGCCTCCTCGGCCACTGTCCGGTCCAGGTCCGCGGCCTCGCCGCCGATGGCCCGAGCGTGCTCCGGGTGGGTCGACGGCTGCGCGCTCACCACCGCGTCAGTCCTCGGGCTGTCGATGTAGACGACCGGATCCAGCCCCACGGAGCGGAAGGCGGCCAGCGCCGCGACGGCCTGGTCACGTGGGTAGGGGGCGCGGTGGAACCGGGAGCCGTCGGCGAGGTCCACCCCGAGGGCACCGTTGAGCACCACTGCCGGCGGGCTCAGGCCCACTCGGGCCAAGGGCGCTCGTGTCGTGGTGAGCCGTCGCCCCGTGGCTACGAGGAGCGGGACCTGGCGGTCGGCCAGCTCGTTCGCGGCGACGACGACGGCAGGGTCGATGTGGTCGTCGGTGTGCCACAGGGTGCCGTCGAGGTCGGTGACGACGAGGCTGACGGGCGAGGACGACGACATCGGCTGAGCCTGGCACGGGGTGGTTGGCGCGGGGCAACAGTTCCCACCGCTCGGACGACACGACCCTGACCCGATGACCGGTGGTGGCGGCGCCTGCCAGCGCCTCGGCAGCCCCGACGGCAGGCTCCTGCTCGTCCCCCCTCCCCAGCACGGTGCCGAGGCGCGAGCCGAGGTTGCTCACGCAGGCGGCGCGCCGGTGGCCGTGATCGCCGCCACCGACCGCGTTGGGCGGCACCTCGCGCCGGGGCGGAGGTCGCAGGGCGGTCAGGTGATCTCGGTGCCGTCGGGGCGGGTGACGTGCCAGGTGCCGGTGGGGTCGCGGTGGACCTGGTAGCCGTGTTCCTTGTACCGGTTGTGTCTCCCGCAGCCGGCAACTCCAAAGTCCCCCGTTGCCGGGGCAGGTACACCCGCCGCCGGATCCGTCGGCCCGGGTCGACCAGGGTCTGAGGTGGTCGGATTGGCAGTCGGTCACGGGCACCTGGCAGCCGGGCCAGAAGCAGGTCGTGTTGGAGAGCTTCACGGCCAGCGCTGCGGGCCCGGTGAACAGGCGCCGTCTCCGGCCGAGGTCGATGACGACGGAGTCGGCGCCGATGACGACCCGGCGGATGTGGCCGATGAGGGCGGCGGCGACGGCTTCGGTGGCCTCGACGGGGTTCCCGTCGAGGGTCGAGCACCGATGCGACGGTGACGGGAACGGCGAGAGGGCCTGGGCCAGCGGCGACGGCTGATGGCCGGCCAGCTGGGCGGCGATCCGTTCGAAGGTCTCTTGGTCGATCACGATGTTGGTGACGATCTGCGAGCCGCCCTCGCCCGTCGCGTGGTGGGCGGCGGCCTGGCCGAAGATGGCGTAGAGGGCGTCGAAGCGGCGTTGGCTGTTGGTGCGGGCCAGGTCGGCGGTGGTGGCGGCGTCGCCCTTGGCGGCCCGGGCGGTGGCCCAGTCGGCCTGGAACTCGGCCTCGATGACCCGGGTGAGGATGGAGTGGAGCTCGGCGCCCTGCAGCGACGCGCACCCGCCGGACAGGGCCCAGGACCCGTCGAAGTCCTGGTGGAGCTTGGCGTCGCGGTTCTCATGGCTGCGCTGGTTGCGGTCCCGGGTGCCGTCCTCGTCGACCAGGCGCACCCACTCACCGACCATCAGATCGAAGGCGTGGTAGCTGTTCGCCTTGGCCTCGGCCACGAAGGACGCCTCGTTGGCCACCACCGCAGCCTGGACCCGGGAGTTGGCATGGGCCCGGGCGATGCGATCGACCTGGCACCCACCGATGGCCCCGGCCCGGAATGCCCGGCGCGTCTCGGGCAGGTCGGGCAGCGCCTTGGCCGCCCGGGCCCGTCGGGCGGCCTCGGGGCCCGACAGCTGGGCGTGGTGACGGACCATCACCTTGGCCGAAGCGTGCCCGTCCACCGAATGCAGCCCAGCCCGCTGGATCTCGGCGACCAGGTCCACCTTGGCCGCGTCCAGCCGGCGGGCCTGGGCCTCCAGGTCGACGATCATGCGCCGGGCCTCGCCTGCGGTGGCCGGGGTGAGCCCAGCCGAGAGCAGGTCGTCGATGTCCGCGGCGAGGCGACCGATCGCCTCCATCTGCGGGCTGTCGAGCACTGCTTCCATGACCCCATCGTACGGAGGGGGTGTGACAGCGAGATCGGCCCCAAACCCTGTTCAGACAGGGAAACTCGCGTCGGCTCAGGGTCGGGGCAACCCGCCGAAGCAGCGACCAGAACGGTCGCTCCGGCGACACGTTTGGTCTCCGGTTCGGCTCAGCCCCAGGTGCCGTAGTTGGGGGCGTTGGTGGTCATCTGCACGTCGTGGGGGTGGCTCTCTCTGAGCCCGGCACCGGAGATGCGGACGAAGCGGGCCCGCTGCTTGAGCTCGGGCACCGTCGGCGTGCCGCAGTAGCCCATGGCCGCCCGCAGGCCGCCGACCAGCTGGTACACCACGTTGGCCAGGGGGCCCTTGTAGGCGACCCGCGCCTCGATGCCCTCGGGCACGAGCTTCTCGGCCTCGGTCACGTCGCCCTGGAAGTAGCGGTCCTTGGAGAAGGAGCGGTCCTTCATGGCGCCGAGCGAGCCCATGCCCCGGAACTCCTTGAACCGCTCGCCCTGGTGGAACAACACCTCACCCGGTGCCTCATCGACCCCGGCCAGCAGGCTGCCCACCATGACGACGTCGGCCCCGGCGGCGATGGCCTTGGCCACGTCACCGGAGAACTGGAGTCCGCCGTCGGCGATGATCGTCGCGCCCCGTCGGGCCGCGGCCACCGCGCAGTCGTAGATGGCCGTCAGCTGCGGCACACCCACGCCCGCCACCACCCGGGTGGTGCAGATCGCCCCCGGTCCCACCCCGGCCTTGACGGCGTCGGCCCCGGCGTCGAGGAGGGCCTCGGTGGCCTCGGCGGTGGCCACGTTGCCGGCGATGATGTCGACCTGCTCGCCGTGGCGGTCCTTGACCAGCTTCACCATGTCGGCCACGCCCAGGGAGTGGCCGTGGGCGGTGTCGATCACCAGTACGTCGACACCCGCCTCGACCAGCGCCGCAGCCCGGTCGAGGGCATCGGCGCCGACTCCGATCGCGGCTCCGCAGCGCAGCCGACCTCGATCGTCGTGGGTGGAGTCCGGGTACTGGGTGCGCTTCTTGATGTCCTTGACGGTGATGAGGCCGCAGAGCGTGCCCTCGTCGTCGACGACGGGCAGCTTCTCGATGCGGTGTTCCCACAGCAGCGCCTTGGCCTCTTCCAGCGTGGTGCCGGGCGGGGCGGTCACCAGGGGGGGCCGACGCATCACCTCGGCGATGGACTGGTCCGTGTCGTCGACGAAGCGGAGGTCGCGGTTGGTGAGCAACCCGACCAGGTGTCCCTCGGGATCGGTGATGGGCACCCCCGAGATCCGGTAGTGGGCCATGAGCCCCAGGGCCCGGGTCACCGGGGCCTCCGGGGGCAGGGTGATGGGGTCGACGATCATCCCCGACTGCGAGCGTTTGACCTTGTCGACCTCGGCCACCTGTTCCTCGATGGACAGGTTGCGGTGGATGACGCCCAAGCCGCCCAGACGGGCCATGGCGATGGCCAGGCGGCCCTCGGTGACGGTGTCCATGGCGGCCGACACGATGGGCACGGCCAGCTCGATGCGGGGCGTCAGGCGGGTGCGGGTGGACACGTCGGCGGGGACGACCGACGAGGCGTCCGGGACGAGCAGGACGTCGTCGAAGGTGAGGCCCTCCTTGGCGAACTTGGGAGGGTGGCCCGCGTCGCTCGCAGGCACGTCGGGGAAGGTCGTGGGCCGGCCGCCGAGCGGCCCCCCCTGGTCGGTGGCCGGGCGCTCTGTGTCTCCCATGGGTGGATCCTAGTGATCCAGTGGGCGCGACCGCGAGGCCGGGTCGGGCCCGGAGCGCGCACCTGGGACGCTCGTCGACGGTCGTGCGCGTCCAGCGTCGCTGGTTCGCAGGGATGTCCTGGCAGGCTGCCGGGATGGACGCCGAACAGGAGATGCCAGCGCCCGGGCCGTGGGCCCGGCCCGCGGAGGAGCTGGCCGAGGCTGCGCCGGCGGTCATCGACTGGGCGGTGCGGTACCTGACGGACGTGGGCGACCAGCCGGTGCGGTCGACGGTCGAGCCCGGTTGGGTCCGGGCCCAGCTGCCCGAGCACCCGCCGGCCACGCCCGAGACGTGGGACGAGATCCTGGCCGACCTCGACCGGGTGGTCGTGCCCGGCACGAGCCACTGGCAGTCGCCCCGGTGGTTCGCCTACTTCCAGTCCAACTCTTCGGCCCCGGCCATCCTGGCCGAGGCCCTCATCACCACCTTCGGCACCCAGGGGATGCTGTGGCAGACGGGCCCGGCCTGCACCGAGGTGGAGACGCTCGTCCTCGACTGGCTGGCCGAGATGCTCGACCTCCCGGACCGCTTCCGCAGCGACGGTGCCGGCGGCGGGGTGATCCAGGACTCGGCCTCGTCGTCGACCCTCGTCGCCACCCTCGCCGCTCGCGACCGGGCCCGGGCCGCCGGCGCCCACCTCGACGACCTGGTCGCCTACACCTCGGCCGACGCCCACTCGTCGGTGGAGAAGGGCCTGCGGGTGGCGGGGCTCCTGTCCGAGCAGCTGCGGCTGGTGCCCGTCGACGACCAGCGGGCGATGGATCAAGATGCCCTGGCTGCGGTCATGGCCGACGACGTCGTCGCCGGGCGGACCCCCTTCCTCGTCGTGGCCACGGTGGGCACCACCTCGACCCACGGGCTCGACCCCTCGACCCCATCGGTGTCGCCGCGTCGGCCCACGGGGCCTGGTTGCACGTCGACGCGGCCCACGCCGGGGCGGCCGCCCTCCTCCCCGAGCGCCGACACATCCACCACGGCCTGGACGCGGCTGACAGCTACGTCATGGATCCCCACAAGTGGCTGTTCACGGCCATGGACTGCTCGGCGTTGTGGGTCGCCGACCGCAAGCCCCTGGCCGACGCTCTCTCGATCACCCCCGAGTACCTCCGCAACCCCGCATCGGGGTCGGGTCAGGTCGTGGACTACCGGGACTGGCAGGTCCCCCTCGGACGACGGTTCCGGGCCCTCAAGCTGTGGGCCGTGATCCGCCGCTTCGGGGCCGACGGCCTGCGCGAGGCGGTGCGGGGCCACATCGCGCTGGCCCAGGACCTGGTCCGCCGCCTGGAGTCGGACCCTCGGTTCGAGCTCCCGGTGCCGGCGCCGCTCAACCTGGTGTGCTTCGCCCACCGGGCGGGTGACGATGCCAGCGAGGCGCTCCTGGCCGCGCTCAACGCCACCGGCCGGGTGTTCCTCTCCCACACCCGGATCGAGGGCCAGTACCTCTTGCGGGTCTCCGTGGGGCAGACGGCCACGAGCCAGTCCGACGTGGACGAGCTGTGGGACCTCCTCGATCGCCTGGCCCCGCCGGTCTGAGCCGGTCCCGGCCGGCGTGCCCCGGCCCGCCGCCGCGAGGCATCCTGGTCGCCGTGGACGACCCCTCCCTGGCCGGGCGCCTCCTCGTCGCCACCCCCCTGATCGGCGCCGGCACCTTCGACGGGACGGTCATCCACCTCCTCGCCCACGGCGACGAGGGCGCCTTCGGCGTGATCCTCAACCGCCCGTCGGACACGCCGGCCGAGGAGGTCCTGGGGGGGTGGGGCGCCCGGGCCGCCGCCCCCGGCGTCGTCTTCGTGGGCGGGCCCGTCGACGGCGACACCGTGGTGGGCCTGGCGGCCGATGGCTCGGTGGACCTGCACGCCAGCCCCGACGAGCTGCCCGATGCCCCCGAGGAGGTCCGGCTGTTCGCGGGCCAGGCCGGCTGGGGGCCGGGCCAGCT
>JBBSME010000108.1:0-10423 GCA_038233335.1 Acidimicrobiales bacterium
ACGTCTTCCACCTGATCGACACACCGGGCCACGTCGACTTCGGCTACGAGGTCAGCCGGTCGCTGGCCGCCTGCGAGGGCGTGGTGCTGCTGGTCGACGCGGCCCAGGGCATCGAGGCCCAGACCCTGGCCAACTGCTACCTGGCCCTCGAGAGCGACCTCGAGATCGTGGCCTGCATGAACAAGATCGACCTCCCGGCGGCGGACCCGGACCGCTGTGCCCAGGAGATCGAGTCCGTCCTCGGGATCCCGGCCGAGGAGGTGCTGCGGATCAGCGCCAAGACGGGCGAGGGGGTCGCGGCCCTGCTCGACGCGGTGGTCGAGCGCATCCCCGCTCCCGTCGGCGATCCTGACGACACCCTCCGCGCCCTCATCTTCGACAGCCACTTCGACGTGTACCGGGGCGTGGTCTCCTCGGTGCGGGTCATGGACGGCACCCTCCACAGCGGTGAGAAGCTGCGGTTCCTCCAGGCCAAGGCCACCCACACCGCGGAGGAGATCGGGGTCCGCAGCCCCGACAACGTGCCCGTCAAGAGCTTGGGGCCGGGGGAGACGGGCTACCTGATCGCCGGCATCAAGGACGTGGGCCTGGCCCGCTCGGGCGAGACCGTGACCGGCGCGGCGTCGCCGGCCGAGGAGCCCCTGGAGGGCTACCGCGACCCGAAGCCCATGGTCTTCTGCGGTCTCTACCCGATCGACGGCGACCAGTTCCCTGACCTGCGCGAGGCCCTCGAGCGGCTGCGGCTCAACGACTCCAGCTTCACCTACGAGCCCGAGAGCTCCGGCGCCCTCGGCTTCGGGTTCCGGTGCGGCTTCCTCGGCCTGTTGCACATGGAGATCGTGCGGGAGCGCCTCGAGCGCGAGTTCGACCTCAGCCTCATCGCCACCGCCCCGTCGGTCGCCTACAAGGTCCACACCAGCAACGGCGAGGTGGTCGAGATCGACAACCCCTCGGAGATGCCCGACGCGGCCCAGGTCGAGGCCATCGAGGAGCCCTTCCTCTCGGTCACCCTGCTCACCCCCACGGACTACACCGGCACGCTCATGGACCTCTGCCAGAGCCGACGGGGGGAGATGGTCAAGCTGGAGTACCTGTCGCCCGAGCGGGTCGAGCTCCGCTACAAGCTGCCCCTGGCCGAGGTGGTCACCGACTTCTTCGACCAGATGAAGAGCCGCAGCCAGGGCTACGCCAGCCTCGACTACGAGCCCGCCGGCAACGAGATCTCCGCCCTGGTCAAGGTGGACGTGCTGCTCAACTCGCAGCCGGTCGACGCCTTCTCGATGATCGTGCACCGCGACTCGGCCGATTCCTACGGCCGGCGCATGTGCGAGAAGCTCAAGGAGCTGATTCCCCGGCAGATGTTCGACGTGCCCATCCAGGCTGCGGTGGGCGGGCGGATCATCGCCCGCCAGACGGTCAAGGCCAAGCGCAAGGATGTCCTGGCCAAGTGCTACGGCGGCGACATCACCCGCAAGCGCAAGCTCATCGAGCGCCAGAAGGAGGGCAAGAAGAAGATGAAGTCCATCGGTCGCGTCGAGGTCCCCCAGGAAGCCTTCGTCTCCGCCCTCAAGCTCGACGACTGAAGGCTCGTCCTTCTATGAGGTTGAGCGGGTCATGAGTCCGACGCGCAACCCGACACGCCTCGTGACTGCTCCAACACCTCCGAGCTCGCAACACGCCACCCGCCGCCGGCGACCTCCATGTCAACCTCAAACCGGAAGGTCTGCACTGAATCGTTGACGACTTGGTCGGAGGCGCGCAGGACCAACAGGTAGGCCTGGACGAAGCAGTCCTGGAGGGTTGCGCGGTGAGGGTCGACGTCTGGATCCTCTGGGGAGAAGGATCAGGTGATGACCTCGAGGGCGATGCCGTGGTCCTCGAAGAGCGCGGGCCACGATCGGCCGACGTTGCCGTCGCTCAGAGCGACTGTCGCCCCATGGTGGGTGGCGGCGGCGAGCAGCTGGGCGGTCAGGAGGTTGAGGCGGTCGGCGATGGCGAAGGCCGCCGCCTGGTCGGTCGTGGTTCGGGGGTCGAGGACCATCAACAGCTCGGGCGGGGGCTTGGCTGCGATGGGAAGGAGGCCGTCGGCACTCGCCTGGGTGAGCTGGCCCCCGCCCCGCGGATCGTGCAGGGCCCGGAGCAGGCGGAAGTGGAACGCCCACGTCGTCGCCACGTCGTCGGGAAACGAGCGACGCTCGCTGAGGACCGCCGCCGACAGCTGGTCGTCGACGATGATCACCGCTCGATGCGCAGGTCGGGATCGTCGTCGAACATCCCGTCGGTGAGCTCGTCGTAGCGCTCGGCCAGCTCCGCGAACCCGGCCTTGACCTCCTCGGTGAGCACCCCGTCCCGGCCGAGGTCCCGGTCGATGATGTCGCGGACGATTGCACTGCGGGTGGTGCCGCCTTGGCGGGCCCGCTCGTCGAGGGCCCGCGCCTGCTCCTGGGTCAGGTAGATGTTCGTCCGATGCATACACCACAACGTACACCGCCATGGTCAAGGAGGTCGGTGAGCACTCCTGCACGCGGGAACTCCTTCGACGGCAGGGAGCCCGCCGGGTCACGGCTACGGCGACGGCCGGTGAACGCGGCGCGGCGACCAACCGAGCTGGCGGTGCGCCCTCTCCCCGGTCAGGTTGAGATCGCGGGGCCGATGTGCCTGCGTCGGGGTCGGCGCCCCGACGATCGACGATCCGTCGAGCCCGAGCACCTCGACCGCTCGCGTGGTGAGCTCGAACCGAGACAGACGCTCTGAGCCAGGCAGGTGCCAGGCTCCCGCCCGGGCTGAGGGGGGCAGAGAGGCGATGGTCCACATCGCCTGAGCAAGCTCGTCGGCCGGTGCGGGCTGGCGGATCTCGTCGGTGAACCAGATCGAGGGCTCGCCGGACGCACGGGCGGCTCGGATGTCGGCGCAGATGTGATCCTCGGGACCGAGCGAGACGATGAGCGGCGGCCGCACGATGGCCGCGCCGGGATCGCACCCGGTGACGATCTTCTCGGCGGCCGCCTTCCATCGTCCGTAGTCCCACACCGGATCCGGTGGTGACGCTTCGGCGCAGGGCCTCCCATCACCCGAGAACACCGCATCTGACGACACAAGGAGGAGGCCGGACTCGACGTCACTCGCCACCTCGGCCACATGTCGGGTCGCATCGACGATCGAGGCCTCGTCCCGCGCGAAGCCGGCGTGGATCACCAGTCCGGGCCTGACCGCCTTGAACGCGGTCTCCACTGCACGTCGATCGCGCAGGTCCGCAGCTAGTGCGTCGCCGGCGACCGAGCGACGGTGGACCATCGACACCAGCTCGACATCGCGGGGTGCGCTCCGGCGCAACCAGGTGCCCAACAACCCAGACGCCCCCGTCAGCAGCACCGTGCCGGCCATCCCTGTCACGCGGAGCGAGGGTAGGGGCTGCCGACCGGTCGCCGGCGCGGTCGGCAACGTGCGGCAGCTGTCTGCGGTGTTGCGGATGGCTGCTGCGTGCACTCGTCAGCGAATCGACAGCGAATCGCTCTCCGACGGGCGGGCTGCCGCCACGGTTTGACGGTTGATGGCCGGGCAGGGCCCGCCGATGGCCGCTCCGCATCGACCGCTGACCACTCGCTGCGGAAGGGTGGGGGCATGAGCGAGCGCAGCGAGCGAACCAGACAGCACAGCTCTCTCCCCGACGGCGGAGCTTGCGGAGCCGGCGCTCATCGGTGCCCGGTGTCGCACGACGCGCTCGGGAGGTCCCGAGACCGCCGGGTGCGCCGATGAGCTCCGAGTCCGTGGCGGTGATGTGGTTCCGGCGCGACCTGCGCCTCGCCGACAACCCGGCCCTGGTCGAGGCGGCAGCGAACCACGACCGGGTGGTGCCCCTGTTCGTCGACGACCACCACCTGCGGGGGCCGGCCGGGGCCAATCGGCGCTGGTTCCTGGCTGGGTGCGTGGCCGAGGTGGACGAGTGGACGGGCGGCGCCCTGGTCGTGCGCAAAGACGGGCCGGAGCGGGCCGTCCTGGCTGTGGCCCGCCAGGCCGGGACCGAGGCCGTGTACGTCACCGAGGACAGCGGCCCCTACGGGATCGCCCGCGATGGCGAGGTCGCCGACGCCCTGGGCCAGGACGGCATCGAGCTGCGTCCGGTGGGCACCCCCTACGCCGTGGCCCCGGGGTCGATCTTCACCGGGTCGGGCACGCCCTACAAGGTGTTCACCCCGTTCTCCCGGGCCTGGCGCAGCCACGGCTGGGATCGCCCGGTCGACGCGCCCCGGGGCGTCCGCTGGGCCGACGGCATCCGCTCCGACGGTCTCCCCGAGGCCCCCGCGATCGAGGCCGATCTGCCCACACCAGGGGAGGCGGCGGCCACGCGGCGCCTCGCCGCGTTCCTGGACGAGACGGTCGCCACCTACGCCGAGGATCGCGACCGGCCCGCGGTCGACGGCACCTCCCGGCTGTCGCCGTACCTGAAGCTCGGCTCCCTGCACCCCCGCCAGGCGCTCGACCGCCTGGGCCGGGGCAAGGGGCCCCAGACCTTCGCCACCGAGCTGGCCTGGCGGGACTTCTACGCGGATGTCCTCCTGCACAACCCGGACTCGGCCCGCCAGAGCCTGGACCCGCAGATGGCGGGCGTCGAGCTCGACGAGGGCGACGAGGCCGACGAGCGCTTCGCGGCCTGGTGCGAGGGTCGCACCGGGTTCCCGATCGTCGATGCCGGCATGCGCCAGCTACGGGCCACCGGCTGGATGCACAACCGGGTCCGGATGATCGTCGGGTCGTTCCTGGTCAAGGACCTGCACATCGACTGGAACCGCGGCGCCCGGCACTTCATGGACCACCTGGTGGATGGCGACCTGGCCTCCAACCAGCACGGCTGGCAGTGGGTCGCGGGCACGGGGACGGACGCGGCCCCGTACTTCCGGGTGTTCAACCCCACCTCCCAGTCCCGGCGCTTCGATCCCGACGGCACCTACATCCGCCGCTGGGTCCCCGAGCTGGCCGACGTCGAGGGCAAGGCCGTCCACGAACCGTCGTCGGGTGGTGACGACCTGTTCAGCGGGGCCGCCACCGACTACCCCCGGCCCCTCGTCGACCACGCCACCGAGCGGGAGGAGGCCCTCCGGCGCTGGCGGGCCGCCACCGGCAAGGACTGACCGAACGTTGGACGGAAGCAGGCGTATGTGGCCGCGTTCCGTCCAAGGTTCGGTCGGCCGCTCCCAACTTTGGACGGAACTAGGCGTATGTGGCCGCGTTCCGTACGAAGTTGCGCCGGAGGGGCGGGCGGCGCGGGACGGTGGGTGGGCGGATGGGGCTCCGGTCGCAGGGGATCAGCACTCGGTAGGCTTCAGTGCTCGCCGCCCCGGCTCCGGCCGTCCCCGATCGGGCCGCGACCCCCAACCCATGCTCGACGACCGCAAGGCATCCATCCTGCGGGCCGTGGTGGAGGAGTACATCCACACGGCCCAGCCGGTCGGGTCGGGCCACGTGGCGTCGGCTCCCGCGGTCTCGGTGTCCTCGGCCACGGTCCGCAACGACATGGCCACCCTCGAGTCCGAGGGCTTCCTGGCCCAGCCCCACACCAGCGCGGGCCGCATCCCCACCGACGCCGGCTACCGCTACTACGTCGACCACCTGGCCGGTCGGGCCATCCTCGACCGCTCCTCGGCCCAGCAGGTGCGCTTCTTCTTCGACCACACCCACGGCGAGCTCGAGCGGATGCTGGCCGACACCTCCCGCCTCCTGTCCGGTCTGACCGGCACCGCCGCCGTCATCACCGGACCGCCGCAGGAGACCGCGGTCGTCCGCTCCGTCCAGCTGGTCGGGCTCACCCCGACCCTCGCCCTGCTGGTGGTCGTCCTGTCCAACGGGGGGGTCGAGAAGGCCACGGTCGACCTCGGCGCGGCCGGGGCTGATGCCGACGAGGACGAACTAGCCGCGGCCGGCGCGCACCTGAGTCGCCACCTCGTCGGCCACCACCTCTCCGAGCTGGCCGTGGTGCCCGCTCCGCCCGAACCGGCCCACGAGCGCCCGGCCCTGGCTGCGGTGGTCGCCGCCGCCCGGGCCACCGCCGACGGGTCCGACGGCGACCACCTCTACGTCGGGGGCACGGACCGCATGGCCGGGGCCTTCGACGCGGTGGAGACCGTGCGCGAGGTGCTCGGCCTGCTGGAGCAGCAGCTGGTCGTCGTCACGCTCCTCCGCGACGTCCTCGACCGGGGCCTCCAGGTGGCCATCGGGGCCGAGACCGGGATGGCCCCCCTGGCCGAGTGCGCCCTGGTGGTGGCGCCGTATGAGATCGAGGGGGAGCCGGTCGGTAGCGTCGGGGTGCTGGGTCCCACCCGCATGGACTACGCCCAGGCCCTGGCGGCAGTCGCCGTCGTGGGCCAGCGGCTGGGCCGCCGGCTCAGCGAGGGCTGACACCGACCTGTGAAGCGAGAGACCCACCCCCATGGCCGATGACCTGTACGCCACGCTCGGCGTGGCCCGCACCGCCACCGGCGAGGAGATCAAGAAGGCGTACCGACGGCTGGCGCGCGAGCACCACCCCGACGCCAACGCCGGCGATCCGGAGGCCGCGGCCCGGTTCAAGGAGCTGTCTCGGGCCTACGAGGTGCTCTCCGACCCCGACCGTCGGCAGCGCTACGACACCTTCGGCACCGACTCGCCCGGAGGGGCCGGCGGCGACCCGTTCGGCGGTGGCGGGATCGGCGACATCTTCGACGCCTTCTTCGGCGGTGGCGCCGGTGGGGGCGGACGGCGCGGCGGTCCGCCCCAGGGCGCCGACATCGAGGTGGTCGTCGACCTGACCTTCGAGGAGGCGGTGTTCGGGGCCAAGACCCCGGTGACGGCCAGGGTGCCGTCCCCCTGCGACACCTGCGAGGCCTCCGGCGCCGCCCCCGGCACCTACCCCGAGACCTGCGGCACCTGCGGCGGCGCGGGCCAGGTCCGCCAGGTTCGCCAGTCGATGCTGGGCCAGATGGTCACCGCCCGCCCGTGCCCGGCGTGCAGCGGGCTGGGCCAGGTCGTGTCCACTCCCTGCCCGGACTGCGGGGGCGAGGGTCGCCGTTCGACCGAGCGGGCCTACACCGTCGACATCCCGCCCGGGGTCGACGACGGCGCCACCCTCCGCCTCCCGGGCTACGGACCGGCCGGCCCCCGGGGCGGTCCGGCGGGAGACCTGTACGTCCACCTGAGGGTGGCGCGCCACCCCCGCTTCGCCCGGGACGGCGACGCCCTGATCCACGAGCTGCACCTGGGCGTGAGCCAGGCCACCCTCGGGATGTCGCTCGACCTCGAGACCCTCGACGGCACCGAGACCCTGGTCGTGCCCCGTGGCACCCAGCCGGGCCACACCTTCCGCCTCCGGGGTCGGGGCGTTCCCCACGTCCGGGGCCGGGGTCGGGGCGACCTCATCGTCCGGGTGGTGGTCGACATCCCCCGTGACCTCAGCGAGGAGGAGGACCAGCTCTTCCGCGGCCTCGCGCTCCGCCGGGGTGAAGAGGTGGCCGATCCGGAGGCCGGCCTCATGTCCAAGATCCGCTCCGCCTTCAAGTGACCCGGTGGGTCCGGTGCCGCCCCGGGGCCGGGGCCCCCACGTGTTCGTCGTCGACCTCCACCGGCTGGAGCTGACCGACGACGACCGCCACCACCTGCAGCGGTCGCTGCGCCTGCGCGCCGGCGACCCGCTGACCGCCTCCGATGGGGCGGGACGTTGGCGGGGAGCACGGTTCGGAGTGGAGGTGGAGCCCGACGGCCCGATCGAGGAGGGACCCCAGACCGGGCCCGAGGTGGTGGTCGCGCTCACGCCGGTGAAGGGCCAGCGGCCGGAGTGGGCCGTGCAGAAGCTGACCGAGCTGGGGGTGGACGCCGTCTGGCTCCTGGTCACCGACCGGTCCGTGGTCCGGTGGGACGGGGAGAGGGCCGTCCACCACCGCGACAGGCTGGCGAGGGTCGCACGGGAGGCAGCCATGCAGAGCCGTCGCTGCACGTTGCCCGACCTGCGGGTCGGGGTCCCGGTGGCCCAGGTCCTCGAGGCTGACACCCCGCCCGTGCTGGCCCACCCCGGCGGGGGGCCGCCGGCCCTGGGTCGGCCCCTCCTCATCGGCCCCGAGGGGGGCTGGTCCGAGGCCGAGCTGGCTGCGGCCCCGGCCACGGTGGGCCTGGGGCCCACGGTGCTGCGGGCCGAGACCGCAGCCGTCGCGGCCGGCGCCCTCCTCGCCGGGCTGCGGGCCGGGATCGTCCACGCGCATCCGACCGGGTGAGGCTCGACACCACTCAGCACTGAGGGTGGTTGATCGGGAGGCATGTGCGACGTAGTGTGGTCACCCCACGTCGGTGGCGCGAGTCTCCGACCGTTGAGTGGGGCCGACCGGGCACCCAGCGTGCGATCACAGGAGACACCTTGAGCATCATCGACACCGAGATCGACGACGAGGCGACCGCGCTCTACGGCCGCAAGGTCGGCGAGCGCCTCCGGTCGATCCGTCGCCAGAAGGGCCTGTCCCTCCAAGACGCCGAGGAGAGCTCCGGCCAGGAGTTCAAGGCCTCGGTGCTCGGCGCCTACGAGCGCGGGGAGCGGGCCATCTCGGTGCCCCGCCTCCAGCGCCTGGCCCGCTTCTACAACGTGCCGGTCGACCAGCTCCTGCCCCGGGACCGGGGTACCGACGAGGAGGTCCTCGACCTCACCGTCCCCGTGCCCGAGAGCCGCCGCATCGTGTTGGACCTCACCCGCCTCGACGCCCTCTCGGGCGTGGCGTCGGAGATGCTGACCCGTTACCTGACCATGATCCAGGTCCAGCGCCAGGACTTCAACGGCCGGGTCCTCACCATCCGCCGTGACGACCTGCGGGCCATCGCCTGCATCCTCGACACCTCTGAGGACGGCGCGGTGAAGCGCCTCGACGAGCTCGGCCTCGCCCTCGTCCGCTGATCGGACGCACCCCACGCTGACCGGACCGCCGAATCCTCCGGAGGGCGGGGACCCTGGCTTGGGCGCGTACCTGCACGTCCCCTTCTGCCGGCACCGCTGCGACTACTGCGCGTTCGCCACCTGGACAGACCGCGACGAGGTGGCGGGCCGCTACCTGGAGGCCTGCCGCCGCCACGCCGCCGCCGTGGCCCCGGACCTGGTGTCGGTCACCTCGATCTTCGTCGGCGGGGGCACCCCGTCGCGCGTCGACCCCGAGGCCCTGTTGGCGGTCCTGGCCGAGCTGCCCCTGGCCCCGGACCCCGAGGTGACCATCGAGTGCAACCCTGAGGACGTCGACGAGGGCCGGGCGCACGCCTACGCCGCGGGCGGCGTCACCCGACTGTCGATCGGCGTCCAGTCCTTCGTGCCCCACGTGCTCGGCGCACTCGGGCGGGTGCACCCAGTGGAGGCGGTGGCCCCGGCGGTGGCGGCGGCCCGGGACGCCGGCCTGGAGGTCAACCTCGACCTGATCTACGGCGCCACCGGGGAGTCGCTGGCGGACTGGCGCACGACGATGGACGCCGCGGTGGCACTCGCTCCGGACCACATCAGCGCCTACGCGCTGACCGTCGAGGCCGGGACCCCGCTGTGGGACGATCCCGATCGCCACCCCGACGACGATGACCAGGCCGACAAGTACGACCTCGTGTCCGACCTCCTCGAAGCCGCGGGCTACGAGTGGTACGAGATCTCCAACTGGGCCCGCCCGGGGCGACGCTGCCGCCACAACCTCCTCTACTGGTCGATGGGTGAGTACGTGGCCCTCGGGTGCGCGGCCCACGGCCACCGGGACGGCACCCGCTACTGGCACGGACGGACGCCCGAGCGGTACCTGGGGGCGATCGAGGCGGGAGAGGACCCCGTGGCCGGATCCGAGCACCTGGAGGGAGGGGCCCGAGCGCTGGAGGCGCTCCAGCTGTCGCTGCGCACCCTCGCCGGGGTGCCGGTCGAGGCTCTGCCCGAACCCGACCGGATCGAGCTGGCCTCCTTGGTCGAGGTCCGCGGTGAGCGCCTGGTCCTCACCCGGCGGGGCCGGTTGCTGGCCAACGAGGTCGCCCTGCGCCTGGAGGTCCCGGCCTCGGCCGGTTGACCGCTCACCGACCCGGCTTGGTGGGCCTCCCCGGTCGGGGGCAGGCTTCGGCCATGGACGGTTCGCGGTGGGAAGAGGTGTGGGACGACGCGCTGATCAGCGGGGACCCGCTGCGCACCCCGGGCTACGCCGAGCGCCTGGCCGAGCTCGACGGCGAGTCCGTGCGCACCGGCCGCACCGCCAGCCACGTCCGCATCGAGGGTCGCTTCGACGTGCTCGGCGGGTCCATGGGGTTGGTGCATGGCGAGCGGGTCGTCCGGGCCTTCGACCGGGCCATCGACCTCGGCCTCCCCGTCGTGTGCGTGACCCGCACGGGCGGGGCGCGCATGCAGGAGGGGATGGTCTCCCTGGTCCAGCTGGGGCGGACCGCCGCCGCGGTCCGCCGCCAC
>JBBSME010000109.1:0-10421 GCA_038233335.1 Acidimicrobiales bacterium
CTCCTGGACATGCGAGCCGATCCAGGCCCGTGCGGGTGCCCCGTCCGACGATGCGCTTCCGTCACGGAAACTCGTCGGAGCAGGGGTGATCGAACTCGTGGTCGACGTTGTCGAGCGACGCCCTGGCGTCCACCAGACCGGACCGGGTCAGGTCCCCGGACGCGACGGCGCTGCGAAGGATCTCCAGGAGCGGGTCGTTGCTGTGACCTGGGAGCTGGTTGGGTTTCCTGGGTGGAGGTGATGGGATTCGAACCCACGGCCTCTTCGATGCGACCGAAGCGCTCTAGCCAACTGAGCTACACCCCCGAGGGTCGGCCAGCATATCGCCCCCCGTCGCCCGGGCTCGCACCCCGGTCCGTCGCCGACGAACGCCCTGGTCATCACCTTTAGTGATCAGAATCTCACAAGGAGTGCTCACGTCGGCGGGGCCGGGTCCGACGGGGACGCATGGCCTCCTACCTCCGCTCACGGCGCACCCGGCTCCTCCAGCTCGCGGCTGGCGCCCTCCTCCTCGTGGTCCTCACCGGGTGTCTGCCCGCGGGTCAGCAGTCGGTGTACGACGCCATGAACGCCGACCGGAACCGCAACGGCCGCAGCAGCCTGGCCAACCACGGGACGCTCAACGCCAAGGCCCAGGCCTGGGCCACATGAGCTCCTCGGGCCACCGGGCGAACATCCTCAACACCACCTGGGGCTACGTCGGGGTCGGCCACGCCACCGTCGGCAACCGGGTCTACACCGTCCACCTGTTCATGAAGGGCTGCTGAGGCGCTCGCTCCCGCCCCACCCGGGCGGGGCGGGTGGGCGTCAGCCGTCGGCGCCCTCGATGGCCCGCTGCAGGCGGGTCTGGAGCACGGTGGTGGTGACATCCCCGCGGCTGCGCTCGAGCACGGCTCGCAGCTGGTCGAGCGACCGGCGCAGGCCGTTGGTGAGGGCATCGGGGTAGTCGACGACGGACAAGACGTCGTAGACGTCGTCCATGGCGCCGAGCAAGACCTCGCCCCGCTCCAGGCCGCCCTCGCGGAGGCGATCGAGCAGGTTGCGCCGCAGCTCGCTGGCGGCCTCGCTCAGACCCCGCATCCAGGCGGTGGGCGCCACGCCCAGCTCGTCGGGGCCCGGAGCCGGCGTCCCCGCCACCAGGGCTTCGGTCAGCCGGGCCTCGGCGTACTCCTTCTCGGCATCGTGCAGGAAGCCGGCGTGCACGAGAGCCGGGAACGGGTCGAGCGTGCGCTGGGCCGTCCGCAGCGCCTCCTCGGACTCGACCAGGTGGGCCGCCACCGCGTCGACCTCGCCCCGGTGCACGGACCGGATGGCCCGGGACGCGCCACGGATGCAGGCCCGGCAGGCGGGAAGGGCCTCCTCCCGGGCGTGGTGGGCTGCGCCCAGGCCGACGCGGATGGTGTCGGTGATGCCTTCGAGGCGGGCGCGGGTCAGCGCCGGGTCGTCGGCGCCGGCCACAGGCGGAGGCTCAGCCCGAGGCGGAGCGACGGACGGTCACCAGACGGGGCTGGCTGGCCGGGGGCGTCGGCAGGTAGCGCACCTTCTGGGTCTGCTCGGTGGCCAGCTTGCGCAGCTGCACGAGCAGGTAGACGTAGCCCGCCAAGGCGGCGTCGACCGCCAGGTGGGCCAGGACGAAGATCCCGCCGAAGGCCAGGGCCAGGAGAAGCGTGAACCCGGCGGCGCCGGCCACGGTGAACAACACGTCCCGGCGGCGCTTGCGCACCGCGGGCCGGCCGCGAGGCGTGCCGGCCGCCGGTGCGGGGCGCACCGGGGCGAAGCTGGCGGAGGTGGACACCGCAGGAGGAGCGGACTGGCCGAGGACGTCGAGGCCCTGGCGGAAGCTGGAGACCGAGGAGCCGGGCCGCGCCGCGCCACGCGAGCGGAGGTACGGCGGGACGAGGACGACCGCCCACACCACTGCCAACAAGATCAGGACCGGCACACCCATGTCTCCTGGTCAACTCTTTCCTGTCAGGACCGTACCTGCGTGGCCCCCGTCACACGAGGATGGTCGGCGGGTCGGTCGATGGGGGCCGCACTCCGGTCAGGGATGCGCGGGGGAATGTGACAGTTCTACTACGAACATGACGACGGGACCAACCCTTATGGGTGAGCCCATCGGCCACGGTCAGACCTCGGCGGGATCACCCAGGCCGGAGGGCCCGATCATCCCGGGGGCACCCTCTCCATCGGCGCGCCCTGCGGTCTCGTCGTGGTCAGCCAGCACGGCATCGATGTCCTCGTCGAGGGCATCGTCGGGGTCACGGCGGTACACGCCTGATCGACCACCCGTCTTCTCCCACAGGGCGATGTCGCCGATGGTCATCGATCGGTCGGCGGACTTGCACATGTCGTAGATCGTGAGGCCGGCCACCGAGCAGGCCGTGAGGGCCTCCATCTCCACGCCGGTGCGATCGACGGTGTCGACGTGGGACTCGATCTCGACGAAGCTGTCCTCGATCCGGAAGTTCACCAGCACGGCCCCGACCAGCAGCGGGTGGCACAGCGGGATGAGGTCTGAGGCCCGCTTGGCGGCCTGGATGCCGGCGACCCGGGCCACGGCCAGGACGTCGCCCTTGCCCACACCGCCCCGGGCGATGAGGGAGGTCGTCTCGGGCTGCATGTAGACCCGGCCCCGGGCCACGGCCCGTCGGAGGGTGGGCTCCTTGGGGGTGACGTCGACCATGCGGGCCCGTCCGAGGGGGTCGAGGTGGGTGAGGCCGCGGTCCGACATGAGCGCGATGCTAGGTCTGCGGCCGGGCCGCCGCGGTCGTTCGGCGATCCGGACCCGGCGGGAGCCATTTGGGGGGGAGAGGCTCAGCCGCCGATCTGGGACATCGACCGGCGTGGCCGGATGAACGCGGGCTGGCCGATGAGGTGGCCCGGGCCCTTCTCCCCCACCGCCGCCGCGATGACCGCGGCGATCTCCTCGTCGGCGGAGCCGTCGCGGACGAGGGCGCGGAGGTCGGTCTCGTCGGTGGCGAACAGGCAGGTGCGGAGCTTGCCGTCGGAGGTCAGGCGGATGCGGTCGCAGTCGCCGCAGAAGGGCTGGGTCACGCTGGGGATCACGCCCACGTCGCCCTGGCCGTCCCGGTAGCGCCAGAGCGAGGCGGGAGCCGAACCGCGGGGGATCGCGTCGAGGGGGAAGACGGCATCGATGGCCTCGACGATCTCGGCCTGGGACACGACGCTGCCGGGCGACCACTCACCGGACGCGTCGAGGGGCATGAACTCGATGAAGCGCACGCGCAGGCCCTTGTCCCGGCCGAAGGCGGCCAGGTCGACCACCTCGTCGTCGTTCACGCCGCGCATGGCCACCACGTTGAGCTTCACGGGGGTGAGCCCTGCGGCCAGCGCAGCATCGATGCCGGCCAGGACCTTGTCGAGGTCGTCGCGACGGGTCAGCTCCAGGAACCGGTCGCGACGCAACGAGTCGAGGGAGATGTTGACCCGGCGGAGCCCGGCGGCGGCCAGGTCCTCGGCCATGCGCTCCAGCGTGGTGGCGTTGGTGCTGATGCTGAGGTCGGTGCCCAGGGCGGCCAGGCGCTCGACCAGCACCGGGAGATGGGCCCGCAGGGTCGGCTCACCGCCGGTGAGCCGGATGGCGTCGATCCCGAACTGCTCGACCAGCACCCGGGCCAAGCGCTCGATCTCCTCGAAGCTGAGCAGCTCGGACCGAGGCTGCCACTCCATGCCCTCCTCGGGCATGCAGTAGGTGCAGCGCAGGTTGCACCGGTCGGTGACCGAGATGCGCAGGTCGCGGTGGACGCGACCGTGGCTGTCAGCGAGCGGGCGGGGCACCTGTCCACCCTACGGGCCCCCTCCCCCACCCGCTCCGTCGACCTTCAGCTGCGGTCCCCTGCGCCGAGACGACAAACCTGCGGCACTTGTCAACGGTCTTGCTCGACAGCTGCCGCCGGTACGTGTCGCCCACCGCCCACTCCCGAACCTGCGGCACTTGTCAACGGTCTTGCTCGACAGCTGCCGCAGGTACGCGGCGGCCCCCGGAGCCGGCTGGTGGCGTCAGACCGGGGCGAGGGCGGCCAGGGCGGCGGTGGGATCGAGGACGAGGACCTCGACCGGCTCACCCTCGGCGACGCCCGGACCGTCGTGCACCAGGGCCAGCCCGGTGGCGCCGGCGGTGGCGACCAGCTGGTGGCTGCCCTGGTGGGGCACGGGCTCCGCCGTCCATGCCCCGGCCTCCCCCCGGGTCAGCCGGACGCGGACCAGGTGCAGCTTTCCGTCCGGCCGTCGGTCGAGACCGGCTCCGGCCCGGGCCGTGACCCTCGGGCGGTCGAGCTCCTCATGGCCGCCCAGACGACGGATGGCCGGCCGAGCCAGGACCTCGAACGACAGCAGAGCGGACACCGGGTTGCCGGGCAGGCCGAGCAGGGGCACCTCGCCCACCGAGGCCAGGGCGAAGGGCTTGGCCGGCCGGAGCGCGATCTGGAACCAACGGGGATCGACCATGCGGTCCAGCACCATCTTCACGACGTCGGCCTCACCCATGCTGACCCCGCCCGAGGTGAGCAGCAGGTCGCAGCGGTGGGCCCCGGCCCGCAGGGCTGCGGCCACCGCGTCGGCGTCGTCGCGCACCCAGCCGAGGTTCACGGGCACTCCGCCGGCCTCGGCCACCGCGGCGAGGAGCATGGGTCGGTTCGAGTCGCGGATCTGGCCCCGTTCCAGGCCTCTGGTCGGCTCGACCAGCTCGTCTCCGGTGGAGATCACGCCCACCCGGGGTCGAGGCACCACCTCGACGTGGGTGGCGCCGATGGCGGTGAGCACGCCGATGAGTGGCGCGGTGACCGTCGAACCGGCCCGCACCACCACGGTGCCGGCCCGGGCATCGTCGCCGGCCCCCCGCAGGTGCTGGCCGGAGGCCGACGGGGCCAGGATGGCCACTGTCTCGTCGTCGTCGCGGACCCCATCGGAGTGGCGGGTGACCTCGACCGGCACGATGGCGTCGGCGCCGTCGGGCACCGGCGCGCCGGTCATGATCCGGACCGCCTGGCGAGCGCCCACCTGCTTGGTCGGGGCTCGCCCGGCCATCACCGTCTCGACCACCTCGAGCACGACGGGCACGGTCTCGCTGGCGCCGGCCACGTCTGCGGCCCGCACTGCGAAGCCGTCCATGGCCGAGCTGGCGAACCCGGGGAGGTCGGCCGGGGCGGTGACGTCGTCGACCACCACGCTCCCGCGTGCAGCGCGCACGGTGACGTGCTCAGCGGGCAGGGGGGCGCAGCGCGCCAGCACCTCGGCTCGGACCTCGGGCAACGGCTGCACGGGCGTGACGGTACCGGGCCGACGACCACGTACTCGACGGGGCCCAGCTGGGCGACGACGCGGCCATCCGCTCCGAGGCAGCACCTCCTCGAACCGGCGACTGCGCCGGGGCGCCCCGGTCGGTCGCGTGGCCCTGACGCTTCCCCCCTTCTCACCGCAGCGCACTCGCTCCGGAGGCGGGACGACTCACCACGCCGCGGCGAGGACCCCCGGCGGAGGTGTCGGGAGGGGCTCGGCCCGCCCCACCCCGCTGGCCGTCGGGACCACCGTCAGCATCCCGTCGTCGCTGGCCAGGAGCCACGAGCCATCGGGCGTGGCGTCCAAGCCGTCGAGCGTTCCCTCCGTGAGGTCGGTCACGGACCCGGATCCCAGATCGACCCGGCCCAACCCGCCGGCCACGAGCCGCGGGTCGTCAGGATCGCTCTGGATCCCGACGCCGACCAGGAGGGAGCCGTCGGCCAGGAAGGCCGGCATCGCCACCGGAGCGAGATCCTCGGTCGCCCGCACCACGATGGCCGGACCGCCGGAGATCGGCACGACCTCGACGTCCACACCGCCGCTGTAGGCATCGACGTTGATCGAGCGGGACTCCACCGCCAGAAGCGCGCCGTCCGAGGACCAGGCCAGGTCGGTGATGGCGCGAAGCTCGGTGAGCAGGGCGTCGGCGTCGACCGGAGGAGCGACCACGGTGCGCCGATCCCCCGACTCCAGGTCCAGGAGTATCACCGCGCCGTACTGCTCGTAGAAGGCCAGCTGAGAGCCGTCCGGGGACCGCAGGCTGGGCCCCCGCGCCGACCAGGCCGAGGTCGGTCGACGTGATCGGGTCGTAGGTTCCGGGAGCACCATCGCGACCTCGTCCACGGCTGCACCCTGGCCGACGAGACCTGGCCACCTCGTCGCCGTCGGCGACGCCCTCCTGGGTGTCAACCTCGGCAACCCGGGCGACGACCCCAACAAGGGTCCGACCCGCGCGTCCCGCACCTCGGCCCTCGCCGCCCCCGGATGAGCGGGTACCATCTCTGCTGACGCTTCCCCCGTCTCACCGCAGACACCGAGGTCGCCGTCATGGTCCTGTCCCAGAAGCAGAGAGGCTCGATCTACTCGAGCCTCGCCCCCGTCATCGGGGAAGAGGAGGCCGACGCCTTGCTCTCTCAGTTCCCCACCCGCATCGGCGACGAACCTGTCACCCGCGATGTCCTACGAGCCGACCTCGCTGAGCTCCGCACCGAGCTGAAGGACGACATGGCCGTCCTCCGGATCGAGCTCAAGGACGAGATGGCTGCCCTGCGGATCGAGCTCAAGGACGAGATGGCTGCCCTCCGCACCGAGGTCAAGGGCGACATGAGCACCCTCAGCACCGGGCTCAAAGAGGACATGAGCACCCTCAGCACCGGGCTCAAGGGGGACATGAGCACCCTCAGCACCGGGCTCAAGGGGGACATGAGCACCCTGGGCGCCGACCTTCGCACCGAGCTCCACGACCAGATGCGCCAGATGGCCATGTGGGTCGTCGGCGCCATCATCGTGGCCATGGTCGGCGGGATGAGCCTGGCCGCAGGCATCGCCTCGGCGCTCAGCTAGCGCCACCCGGCGCGTCGAGCCGCCCGCGCTACAGGTCGCGCTGGCGGACGAAGTCACCCAGGAAGGAGCGGAAGTCCGGTCCGAAGTCGTCGCGCTCGGACGCCAGCTCCACGATCACCTTCAGGTAGTCGAGGATCTGCCCGGTGTCGTAGCGGCCGTCGGTGAAGGTGTAGCCGTACACCGCTTGGTCCTGGAGCAGGAGGGCGATGGCGTCGGTCAGCTGGAACTCGCCTCCGGAGCCGGGTTCGATGCGCTCGAGGGCGTCGAATATCTCCGGGGTGAGGACGTAGCGGCCCATGATCGCCAGGTTCGAGGGGGCACTGGCCGCGTCCGGCTTCTCCACCAGGTCGAGGATCTGCACCAGGTTGTCCGACACCGGCTCGGGCTTGGCGCAGCCGTAGCGGGAGATCTCCTCCGGCGTCACCTCCTGAAGGGCGATCACCGAGCGGTTGTAGCGGGCGTAGGTGTCGATCATGCCCTCCAGCAGCCCGCTGTCGGCCCGCATCCACTCGTCGCCGAGCAGCACGGCGAAGGGGTTGTCTCCGACGTGCTTGCGGGCCACGGAGATGGCGTGCCCCAGCCCGAGGGGCTCGCCCTGGCGCACGTAGTGGATGTCGGCCAGCTCGGCGATGTCGACCAGCTCGTCGCGCTGGGCGTGCTTGCCCTTCTGGCCCAGCATGTACTCGAGCTCGAAGTTCCGGTCGAAGTGGTCCTCCAGGCTGCGCTTGCCCCGCCCGGTGATGATGAGGATGTCGTCGATCCCGGCTCGGACCGCCTCCTCCACCACGTACTGGATGGCGGGCTTGTCGACGACAGGCAGCATCTCCTTGGGCTGGGCCTTGGTGGCCGGGAGGAAGCGGGTCCCCAGCCCCGCAGCGGGGATCACGGCGGTGGTCACGGCTCGAGCGGTCTGCACGGCCACCGTTCCTACTACGCCGCTCGGGGCCGACAACGGACCCGGTGGCTGGTGGACGGCGGGACGGTCCGGGTAGCGTTGGCACTCGTTCTGGTCGAGTGCCAACCGAGGCGGCCCCGCACCCACCGGGCGGGAGCCGACGCCCACAGGAGACGCCGATGCCCACCTACGAGTACGCCTGCAAGGAATGCGACCACACCTTCGACGCCTACCAGGCCTTCACCGACGACGCCCTGACCGAGTGCCCGGAGTGCGAGGGTGCGCTGAAGAAGCTGTTCGGCAACGTGGGCATCTCGTTCAAGGGCAGCGGCTTCTACAAGACCGACAGCCGGGAGGGCGCCAAGAAGAAGGCGGCGGAGAGCTCGTCGGCCTCCGAGGGCGGGTCGAAGGGGTCTGACTCCGGTGACACGTCCTCGCCCGACAAGGGCTCCAAGGACTCCAAGGGATCCGACAGCGGAGCGAAGAGCACGACGTCGGACAAGGGCTCGAAGGACTCCTCGTCGTCGTCGACCAAGACGCCGTCGTCGTCGTCGTCCTCCTCGTCGTCGTCGTGACCAGCACACGCCGGAGCGACATCGATCTGGCCGTCATCGGCGGCTCCGGGTTCACCGCGCTGCACGACGACGTCGAGGTCGTCGAGGTCACGACCCCCTGGGGTCCGCCCTCGGGGCCCATCCAGGTGGCCGAGGTCGACGGGCGCGCCGTCGCGTTCCTCCCCCGCCACGGCGAGGGCCACCGCTTCCCGGCCCACCGGGTCCCGTTCCGGGCGAACCTGTGGGCCCTGCGGGAGCTGGGCGTCATCCGGGTCCTCGGCCCCTGCGCCTCTGGGTCGCTGCACCCCGACGTCCACCCCGGCGACCTGGTGGTCGTCGACCAGGCCGTCGACCACACCTGGGGCCGCGACAGCACCTTCTTCGACGGCCCGACCGTCAACCACGTGTCCCTGGCCGACCCCTACTGCCCGCAGCTGCGGTCCACGCTGCTGGCTGCCGCTGAGGACGGTCCTCTTCCCGTCCACGACGGGGGCACCGTCACGGTCATCCAGGGGCCCCGGTTCGCCACCCGCGCCGAGTCCCGCCTGCACCGCCAGCAGGGCGGCACCATCATCAACATGACCCAGATGCCCGAGGCCGCGCTCGCCCGCGAGCTGGGGCTCTGCTACGCCTCGGCCAGCCTGGTCACCGACTACGACACCGGCGTCGAGGACGACCCTGACGTGAGCCCGGTGACCCAGTCCCAGGTCTTCGCCTTCTTCGAGGCCAACCTGCCCAAGCTCCACGACGTGCTGCTCGCCGCCCTGGCCGCCATCCCGGCCGACCGCACCTGCGGCTGTGCCGACGCCCCCGGCGGCCTCGTCCCCGACCCTCCCACCCATGAGCCGAGCTGAGCTGAACGAGGACAGCCCGGGGTTCGCGCCGCCGGCTGCGGGGAAGGGTCGAGGCTGACGCTTCCCCCGTCGATCCCCGACGCGAGGTCGCGCCCGTGCTCCCCTCCCGCCCCCGCCGCTCGCTGCGGCCCCTCCGCCCCCGGCTCCCGAAGCGCGCCCTGCTCTGGTACCTGGCCGCAGCCGCGCTGGCCGTCACCACCGGACTTGCCGTGCAGGGGGCTCTGGCCCGGGCCTCGCAGGCCGAAGCCGCCTACGGACAGACCCGGGCCGTGGTCGTCGTCACCCAGACCGTCGACGCGGGTCAGGCCCTGACCGTCGACGACGTGGAGGTCCGTCCCTGGCCGCAGGCGCTGGCCCCGGACGATGCCCTCGATGCCGCGCCCACCGGTCGCACCGCACTCGTCGACCTGGTGGCCGGCGAGCCCCTGCTGGCCCACAGGGTCAGCGGCGACGGCGCCTCAGGTGCGGCCGCCCTGATCGGCCCTGGCCAACGGGCCGTACCCGTCCCCCTCGCCGTCCCCGGGCTGCCGCTGGCGGCGGGTGACCGGGTCGACGTCCTGGCCGGCGGGGCGCCGGGAGGGGGGCCCGCTGGCGATCTCCCGGTCGACGTCGGTGGGGCCGACGTGGTCGCGGCCGATGCCACCGTGGTGGACCTGGCCGAGGAGGTCGTGGTGCTGGCCGTGGAGCGCACCGCGGCGGCTGACATCGCCGCCGCCCTCACCCAGGGCCCGGTGGTGGTCGCCCTGCGTCCACCGGGCGGATGACTTCAGAGCGGGGTCGGAGTGCCTCGGTCGCTGGCATGGGCCATCATTCGGACCCGACCCTCGGATGGCCCGAGCCCGGTCGGTCCCGGAGGTGCCCCGATGGACGGCCAAGCCGATGGGCGTCACCCGGGCAAGGGCGCGCCCGCGACCTCACCCGACCTCGCAGCGACGACACGGGGCCGAGGCGGCACCGCGCCGGTGGCTGGCGTGGCCACGGGATCCGATCTGTTCGGCCTGCCCGTCGGCTGGACGGCGGCGTGGATCTTCAACTGCTACGTGATCGGCGATCCCGATGACAGCCTCGTGGTCATCGATCCCGGCCTGCCCGTCGTGGCTCGCCAGGCCCTCGCCCTCATCGAGGGCGAGATGGGCCGCAGGGCCGGCGACGTCACCGCCGTCATGTGCACCCACGGCCACCCCGACCACGTCGGTGGCGTGTCCACCCTGATCGAAGCCGCGGACGCAGAGGTCCACCTCCCCGCGCTCTGCC
>JBBSME010000110.1:0-10395 GCA_038233335.1 Acidimicrobiales bacterium
CCCATCTGGGACCGGCCCGCGTTGTGGACGCAGAGGAAGAGGACGACGGGTGCTCGGTCGCGGCGCGGGTCGGACACGTCAGGTCTCCTGGCGATGGGAGGGGTGGGGGACGATGACGTCCTCGCCGGTGAGGTCGGGGTGCAGGTAGCGGGCCAGGGCGGTGGCCAGCAGGGCCCCGACCACCTGCAGGGCGATGAACATCGGTGCCGAGGACGGGCGGATGCCGGCGAAGGTGTCGGTGAGGGTGCGGCCCACCGTGACCGCAGGGTTGGCGAAGCTGGTGGAGGAGGTGAACCAGTAGGCCGCGGCGATGTAGGCGCCGACGGCCACCGGTGCGGCCGAGGAGCGTCCCGACCGGACGACGCCCAGGATCACCAGCACCAGGCCGAAGGTGGCCATCGCCTCGCCCAGCCACATGCCCCCCGACGACCGGGTCTCGGTGGAGAGCTCCACGGCCGGCAGCTCGAACATGAGGTTGGCCACCACTGCGCCGATGCAGCCGCCGACGACCTGGGCGACCACGTAGACGAGGCCCTCCGCGGTGCCGATGCCGCCCAGCACCCGGTCGGCCAGGGTGACCACCGGGTTGAGGTGGGCCCCCGACACGGGGCCGAGGGCGAGGATGAGGGCGACCAGGGCGGCGCCCGTGGCCACGCTGTTCTCCAGCAGCTGGAGACCGACGTCGTCGGGGGAGAGCCGTTGGGCGAAGATCCCCGAGCCGACCACGGCTGCCACCAGCAGGGCGGTTCCGACCGCCTCGGCGGTGGCCCGCCGCCCGAGGTCGGGGCCCGGCATCAGGAGCAGCGGGCGGAAGACTCGGAGGCGGATCCGCAGCCGAGGGCGTCGTCGGGGTCGACCGTGCGGAGCTGGCCCTGGGGGTGCTCGACGTCGGCCAGCACCGTGTAGACCTCCCACGGCTCGCCGTCGGGGGCATCGACCCACACCTTGTCCTGCACCGCGAAGCAGCAGGCGACCTCGTCCTCGGTCGCGGTGACCATGCCCTCGTCCTGGAGGCGGCGGGTGGCGGCGGTGACGGCGTCGGTGTCGGCCACCTCGACCCCGAGGTGGTTGAGGCTGCCGGGGACGCCCTGCCCCTCGACCAGGACCAGCTTGAGCGGGGGCTCGGCGATGGCGAAGTTGGCGTAGCCGGGCTTCCGCTTGGCCGGCTCGGTGGCGAAGAGGCGGGAGTAGAAGTCGACGGCGGCGTCGAGGTCGGCGACGTTGAGGGCGAGCTGGACTCGGGACACGGTGGGTCCTCCGGTACGTTGGCAGGTGTCGATTGATCGATGGTGACCGATGCATCGACAGATGTCAATACGAAAGGCTGAGATGGCCTCGACCCCCAGTGCCCCGACCACGAGCTCCCGCTCGGCGGACGCGGTCGAGTGCTGTGCCTCGGTCACCGCCGACGTGCTCGACGACGACGAGGCCGCCGCCCTGGCCCAGGCCTTCGCCGCCTTGTCCGATCCGGTGCGGCTGCGCCTGCTCAACCTGGTCGCCACCGCCGCGGAGATCTGCTCCTGCGACCTCACCGGACCCCTCGGGCGCTCGCAGCCCACCGTCAGCCACCACACCAAGGTGCTGAGCGAGGCCGGTCTCATCGTCGGTGAGAAGCGGGGCCGGTGGGTGTACTGGCGGGCCGTGCCCGAGCGCCTGGCCCAGCTGCGCACCGCCCTCGAACCCGCCACCTAAGGCCCTCCTCGGAGGGACCGGAGAACGTTGGGCGGTCGTTCACGGCGCGTTCACCGGGGCCGGGGGAGCGCGCCACCTGCCCTCCGTAGGTTGCGCGCCAGGTCCGACCGGACCGTTCCCGGAACCTCCTGAGGAGACCACACCCACCATGCACCTCCGAGCCCGCAAGGCCGGCACCACCGCCCTGGCTGCCGCCCTCCTGTTCATCGCCGCGTGCGGCAACGACAACACCGACGAGGCCGGAGGCGACACCGACGCCACCGCCGACACCGAGGTCTCGGGCAGCGTCGCCATCTCCGGGTCCTCGACCGTCGAGCCCATCTCCACCGCGGTGGCCGAGTCCTTCCGGGGCCAGAACGGCGAGGTCGACATCACCGTGGAAGGTCCCGGCACCGGTGACGGCTTCGAGAAGTTCTGTGGCGGAGCGACCGACATCTCCGACGCCTCCCGTCCGATCAAGGAAGAGGAAGCGGCCACCTGCGAGGAGAACGGCATCGAGTTCGTCGAGCTGAAGGTGGGCATCGACGGCATCAGCGCCATCACCTCTCCCGACAACCCGGTGGAGTGCATGAACTTCGCTGACCTCTACGCCCTCATCGGCCCCGAGGCCGAGGGCATCAGCACCTGGTCCGACGGCACCGAGGTCGCCGCCGCGCTGGGGTCGGACACCGAGCTGCCCGATGAGAACCTGGTCATCACCGCTCCCGGCGAGGAGTCCGGCACCTACGACAGCTTCATCGAGATCGTGCTGGAGACCGCGGCCGAGCCCCGCGTCGAGGCAGGCGACATCACCGAGGACGAGGCGGCCACCACCCGCAGCGACTACTCCTCCAGCGCCAACGACAACACCATCATCGAGGGCGTGTCGGCCGAGGCCGGCGGGCTCGGGTGGGTCGGGTTCGCCTTCGCCGACCAGGCCGAGGGCGTGAAGCTCATGCCCATCTCCGAGGAGCCCGGCGGCGACTGCGTCGAGCCCAGCGCCGAGACCATCCAGGACGGCAGCTACCCCATCTCCCGGAGCCTCTACATCTACGTGAACAAGGCCAAGGCCGCGGACAACGCCGCCCTCACCGCCTTCGTCGACTTCTACTTGGAGGGCCTGGACGGCTTCGTCGAGTCGGCGGACTACATCCCCCTCGAGGACAAGGAGCCCACGGTGACCACCTGGGACGACATGACCACTGGCACCCAGGAGGGCTGACGCCGCGGGGGCGGATCCGCCCACCCCGATGCCCTCGGAGGGGCCCCGGCCACCCGGCCGGGGCCCTCGGCGCGCCGGGGGGGGCTGAGCCGGCGACCCCCGGATCTTGGGGCGCTGTTCACCCGGTGTTCACCCGCGCCGGGGCCCGCTGACACCTGCCCTCCCTAGGTTGCGGACCGCCGGGTGACGGACCGGCCTTCCCCCCGAGCCCCCCGGAGGTCCCTTGGATGAGCAGCCCTGAGCAGCCCCCGGTCACCCTGGCCGACCTGACCCGGCGGGACGGCCGCACCGCGGTGGATGCCTGGGTGTCCCGGGGCCTGGCCCTGGCCGGCGGCCTGGCCATCGTCATCAGCCTCCTCATCGTGTGGTCGCTGCTCAAGGATGCGGTGGGCTTCCTGGGCGACGTGAAGCCCAACAAGCTGTGGGGCGACGTCTGGCGGCCTCGGAGCGGCGAGTACGGCATCCGGGCCCCGCTGACCGGCACCCTGTGGGTGACCCTGGTGGCCACGCTGATCGCCGGCCCGGTGGGGTTGGGCGCAGCCGTCTACCTCTCCGAGTACGCCTCTCCGCGAGTCCGCCGGCTGGTGAAGCCGGTGATCGAGGTGCTGGCCAGCATCCCGTCAGTGGTCGTGGGTGTGTTCGCCTTCCGGTTCATCGCCCCGGAAATCACCCAGCGGCTCTTCGCCGGAAGCCCCACCCTCAACCTCCTGGTCGCCGGGATCGGCGTGGGCCTGCTCTCCATCCCGCTCATGACCTCGGTGTCGGAGGACGCCCTGCGGGCCGTTCCGTCGCCGCTCCGGGAGGCGTCCTACGGGCTCGGGGCCCGCAAGATCACCACCGTGACCAAGGTGGTCGTGCCCGCGTCCATCTCCGGACTGGTCGCCGGCCTGATCCTCACCGTCTCCCGAGCGGTGGGCGAGACCATGGTGGTGTTCCTCGCCGCCGGCGGCAGCCCGACCGCATCGACCACCCCGCTCGAGTCCGGTATCACCATCACCTCGGCCATGACCGGGGTGCTCAGTGGCAGCGACCAGCAGTCCGGTGGCACCGCCTACCAGTCGGTGTTCTTCCTCGGGCTGTGCCTGTTCTTCATGACCCTGCTGCTCAACCTGGCGGCCGACCGCTTCGTGCGGCGCGTCCGACAGACCTACTGAGAGGGCCTTGCGAGCCAATGTCCGAGCGCACCCGATGAGCACGATCCCGACCGAGATCACCCGCGACGTCGTCGCGGCCAAGCTCCACGGCGAAAAGGTCGACATCGCCGGCCCCGCCTTCCGCTACCTCCTCATGGGCTGCCTCGGCCTGGTGCTGGCTGCACTCCTGGCTCTGCTGTGGAACGTGTCCAGCGTGGGCGTCCCCTACCTGGCCGACCGCGGCGTGGTGGACTTCTTGTCCCGCTACGGGTCCAGCCAGGCCGAGCTGGCCGGGCTGTACCAGGCTCTGATGGGCACCATCCAGATGGGCATCATCATCATCGTGGTCGCCTTCCCCCTGGGCGTGGCCACCGCGGTGTACCTGGAGGAGTACGCGAGTGACAACCTCTTCACCCGCGCGCTCGGGCTCGTGATCCGCAACCTGGCCGGCGTCCCCGCCATCGTCTATGGCCTTCTGGGAGCAGCGTTGTTTGCCCGGGGTGGGCTGGAGGGCCTCACCGGCCGGGAGTCGCTGTTGTCGGCCGGGCTGACCCTGTCGATCCTCGTGCTGCCCATCGTGGTGATCACCTCGGCTGAGGCTCTGCGGTCCGTGCCCGCCTCGCTCCGTGAGGGCGGCTTCGGAGCGGGCGCCACCCGGTGGGAGGTCGTCCGCACCCTCGTGCTGCCCAACGCCTTCCCCGGAATCCTGACCGGCACCATCCTCTCCCTGGCCCGAGGCTTGGGCGAGGCCGCGCCGCTCCTGCTCCTCGGGGTCAAGTCCTCGTTCAGCGGCGGCGAGCTCGGGGAGCTGCGCGGCAACTTCACCTCGCTGCCCTTCCTCATCGCCGACTGGTCCAAGAAGCCGGCCAGCCAGGGTTGGCCCGACAACACCCAGGCTGCGATCGTCGTGACCCTCGTGGTGATCCTGGGGATCAACGCCATCGGCATCGCCCTCCGCAACCGCTACGAGAAGAACACGAGGTGACCTCCATGTCCAACGCCACACCGGCCGACACCAGGACGGTGATGTCTGAGCCCAGCTCCCGTGACCGTGCTGTCTCCGCCCTGGAAGTCCGTGACAGCCGGGCCTCGACCGCCGACGGGACCACCGTCTTCGACGTGTCAGACCTGTCGGTCTACTACGCCGACTTCCGAGCTGTCCGCGACGTCGAGCTCGAGGTGCGCCAGCACGAGGTCACCGCCTTCATCGGTCCCTCCGGCTGTGGCAAGACGACGGTGCTGCGCTGCTTCAACCGCATGAACGACCTGATCGAGATCGCCCGGGTGGAGGGCAACCTCTCCTACCACGGGGTTGACCTCTACGCGCCCAAGGTCAACCCGGTCGAGGTGCGGCGGCGCATCGGGATGGTGTTCCAGAAGCCCAACCCGTTCCCCAAGTCGATCTACGACAACGTGGCCTACGGCCCCCGCACCGCAGGGCTGGCCAAGAAGGGGAGCGACCTCGACGACATCGTGGAGCAGAGCCTCCGACGGGCGGCGCTGTGGGACGAGGTCAAGGATCGCCTCAAGGCCTCGGGCCTGGGCCTCTCCGGCGGTCAGCAGCAGCGGCTGTGCATCGCCCGGGCCCTGGCCACCGATCCCGAGGTCGTCCTCATGGACGAGCCGTGCTCGGCCCTCGACCCCATCGCCACCGGGCGCATCGAGGACCTCATGGAGGAGATCAAGGAGCAGTACACGATCATCATCGTGACCCACAACATGCAGCAGGCGGCCCGAGTCAGCGACCGGTGCGCCTTCTTCACCACCGAGGTCAACGAGGAGAGCGACACCCGGACCGGCCTCCTCGTCGAGTTCGACGCCACCGAGACGATGTTCTCCAACCCGTCCGACGAGCGGACCGAGAACTACGTGACCGGTCGCTTCGGGTGACGATGGGATTCTCGGAGGGACCGGTGCGCAGTGCCTTCACCGCTGAGCTCGAACAGCTCCGCCTCCAGGTCGAGGTGATGGGCGTCCGGGTCGACGAGAACCTCGAGCGGATGCGGGAGTTCCTGGTGCGGGGCGACCCGGAGCTGGCGAAGGTCGCGGTGGCCGCCGACGACGACATCGATGCCATGAACGTCTCGCTCACCGAGCGCTGCTACGACCTGTTGTCGCGCGAGAGCCCCGTGGCCGGCGACCTGCGCTTCGTCGTCTCGGTGCTCCGGGTCCTCTCCGAGCTGGAGCGCATCGGGGACCTGTCCCTGCGGGTGGTCAAGCTGGCCCCGGACTGGGAGCTGCTGCGGCGCAATCCGGAGACCTACGAGATCCTGCTGGCCATGGCCGAGGCTGCGGTGGAGCAGTTCCGCACCGCCCTGCGGGCCTGGTCGGCCCAGGACCTGGGCCTGGCCACCGAGCTGGCCGAGGGCCGACCGATGGAGGCGTTCACCGAGCGATTCAGCCGGGAGCTCATCGGCATCGAGGGTCCCGACGCGGTGCTGTGCGCGGTGCGTACGCTGGTCGCAGGTCGATCCCTGGACCGCATCGCCGACCACGCCGCGGTCATCGGGGCTCGGCTCCGCTACCTCCTCACCGGCGATCCCGCCCACCTGACCTCGGAGATCCGGTGACCGACCGATCCGGGGACCACGTGGAGACTCGACGGACCTACCACCAGCGCCTCGACGACATCCAGGCCGACCTCGTCCGCATGGCCGCACTGGTCACCGAGGGCGTGCCCCGGGCCACCCAGGTCCTGCTCGACCACGACCTGGGCGGCGCCCAGGCGATCATCGACGGCGACGACCCACTGGACGCCATGGCGGTGGAGACCGAGGAGCGGTGCTACACCGTCTTCGCCCTCCAGCAGCCCATGGCCAGCGACCTGCGAGGGCTCATCACCGCGGTCCGGATGGTCGCCGAGATCGAGCGCAGCGGCGACCTGGTGGTGAACATCGCCAAGGGCACGCGGCGGATCTACGGCACCGAGTACACCCCCCGGCTCCGTGGCCTCATCGCCGGGATGGGGGAGGAGGCGGCCCGCCTCTTCCGCCTCAGCATCGACGCCTACGCCGACGGCGACGCGGCCATGGCCGCAGCTCTCGACGACCTCGACGACCGCCTCGACGGCCTGCACCAGGACTACATCGCCGAGATCTTCGAGGCGTCGGCCGCGGGAGCGTTCGACGTGCAGGCCGCGGTCCAGCTGGCGCTCATCGGCCGGTACTACGAGCGCATCGGCGACCACGCCGTCAACATCGGCGAGCGGGTGCGCTACATGGTGACGGGCTGGCTCCCCGAACAGACCGGTGCGGCCCGCGAGACGGTCCGGAAGCAGATGGAAGCGGCCGACGGGGTGGGACCGCAGTCCGATCCCGCCCCCCCGTCGCCCGGCGGAGCGGGCTGAGCCCGATGCGCGTCCTCGTCACCAACGACGACGGCATCGACGCCCCCGGCCTCCACGCCCTGGCCCTCGCCCTCGACGGGGCCGGCTACCAGGTCGTGGTGGCGGCGCCGGACCGCGACCACAGCGGCTACGGCGCCGCCCTGGGCGACGTCGGCGCGGGCGTCGACCCCCACCTGCGCATCGCGGAGGCCTCCATCCCGGGTGGGGAGCGGGTCCCGGCGTGGAGCGTGGCTGGCCCGCCGGCCCTCTGCGTCCTGGCCGCCCGCCTCGGCGGCTTCGGCGACCCGCCGGACATCGTCGTCTCCGGCATCAACCCGGGCAACAACACGGGCCGGGCGGTCCTGCACTCCGGCACCGTCGGCGCCGCCCTCACCGGGGCCAACCTCGGCATCTCCGGGGTCGCGGTCAGCGTGGCGGGGCGGGACGCGCCCCGCTTCGACACCGCGGCGACCGTGGCGCTGGCCGCACTGGGCTGGCTGGTCACCGCACCTACTCGCCCCGTCCTCAACGTCAATGTGCCCGCCCTCGACGCCGACGCGCTGCGGGGCACGCGCTGGGCCACCCTGGCCCCGTTCGGCACGGTGCGCTCCACCCTCAGCGGGGAGGGATCGGATCGTCTCGACCTGAACCTGGTGGAGACGGCGGCCGAGCTGCCCCCCGACTCCGACACCGCGCTGGTGCGAGCCGGGTACGTGGCCGTGACCACCCTCACCGGCATCCGGGCCGGCGAGTGGCAACCGGTCGCGGCTGACGTGGAGCGACGGCTCGCCGCCGCCCAGCGCCGCCGGCGGCCGCCCACGGAGGAGACGGCCTGACGTGGCGGTCCTGTTCGGGGTGCTGGCCGCGGGGCTGGTCGTCGCGGTCGCCGTCCTCGCCCTCCGGGTCCGCGCCCTCACCGAGCGGGCCGGGGACCGGGCCGCACTGGAGCGGTCGCAGGCCCAAGCGTGGGAACGGGCTCAGGAGGCCGAGCTGTCTCGCCAGCACATGCAGGAGGCCCTGAACACCGTCCCCCAGGTGGTGGTGGTGGTGGACGTCGAGGGCCGGGTGGTCGCCCGCAACCACCCGGACCGGGGCCTGGTGGCCCGCCACGGCGAGGCGCTGGTGGAGAGCGCGGTCGACGAGCTCCTGGCCGACGCCCTCGGCGGGCGGTCCCGGGAGCGGACCCTCGACCTCTTCGGTCCACCCCGGCGAGTGGTACTGGTGACCTCCGAACCGCTTCCCCACGGGGCCCTGGTTGTCACCGCCGACGTGACCGAGGCCCGCCGGATCGAGTCGATGCGTCGCGACTTCGTGGCCAACCTCAGCCATGAACTCAAGACACCGGTGGGCGCCATCGGCCTCCTGGCCGAGACCCTGCTCACCGAGCCCGATCCCGACGTGGCCCAGCGGTTGGCCGAGCGGGTGGTCAACGAGTCGTTCCGGGTGAGCCGCACGATCGACGACCTGCTGGAGCTCAGCCGCATCGAGGCGGGAGCCGAGGCGGCCCGAGAGGTCGTGCCCGTGCACCTGGTGCTGGAGGAGGCGGCCGACCGGCTCCGCCCCGCGGCCGAGCAGCGCGACATCGCCATCGACGTCGAGGAGGTGTCCCCCCGCGTGAGCGCAGTGGGGGACCGGCGCCAGCTGGTGTCGGCGGTGGCCAACCTGCTCGACAACGCCATCAAGTACTCCGATCCTGCCTCGCGCGTCGTCGTGCGAGCTCGGGCCGACGGCGACGCCGTGGCGATCGACGTCGAGGACCACGGGCTCGGCATCCCGGCCCGCGACGTCGAGCGCGTCTTCGAGCGGTTCTACCGAGTCGATCGGGCCCGCAGCCGCGAGACGGGCGGCACCGGGCTGGGCCTGGCCATCGTCCGCCACGTCGCCGCCAACCACGACGGCGACATCTCGGTCCGCTCGGTCGAGGGCGAGGGCTCCACCTTCACCATCTCGGTCCCGGCCGGCCCCGGCCCCCACCCCGTCACCCACGAGGCCGACGTTCGGCCCCAGCCCAGGAGGACCGCATGAGCGCACCGACCACCATCCTCGTGGTCGAGGACGAGGAGAGCTTCGTGGAGGCGCTCACCATAGGGCTCGGCCGGGAGGGGTTCCGCGTCCAGGTGGCCCGGGACGGGGCCCAGGCCCTCGACCTCTTCGACGCGGTGCAGCCCGACCTGGTCCTGCTCGACGTCATGCTCCCCAAGGTGTCGGGCATCGACGTCTGCCGCGAGCTGCGGACCCGCTCCCAGGTGCCCATCATCATGGTCACGGCCAAGGGGGCCGAGATCGACACGGTCGTGGGCCTCGAGGTCGGCGCCGACGACTACGTGACGAAGCCCTACCGCATGCGGGAGCTGGTGGCCCGCATGCGGGCGGTGCTGCGACGCTCCCCCAACGGCGAGGCCCCTCTCGCCGAGGGCGGCGAGGTGCTCCAGGCCGGCGACGTGCGCCTCGACCCCGAGCGCCACGAGGTCACCATCCGCGGTGAGGAGGTCTCGCTCCCGCTCAAGGAGTTCGACCTGCTGGCCCTCCTGCTGGACCACTCCGGACGGGTGCTGACCCGCGACACGCTCATCGACCGGATCTGGGGCCACGACTACGTGGGCGACACCAAGACCCTCGACGTCCACATCAAGCGGCTCCGGGCCAAGATCGAGCCCGACCCCGCCCACCCCGTCCACATCGTCACCATCAGAGGCCTGGGCTACAAGTACGCGGCCTAGACGTTTCGGTCTCACTCGGTCGCTTCGCGCGGTCCCGTTCAGCAGCGGAGGCGGGTGGTGTCGGTGGGGTCTCGGCGGCGGCAGCCGCGGCGGACCTCGGCCTCGCGGATGAGGTCGTTGATGCGGCAGCGGGCCACGTACTGGGCTTGGTGGAACGGGATCTCGTCGGTGTCGAGGTCGATCGGTGGCGGGGGTGGTTGGGCGCGGATCACCGGTGCCACCGGTGCCAGCGCTGGGGTGAGGATGTGGTGGTCGGTGCGGGTGGTGACCACGGTGCCGTCGGGTCCGCGGGTCATGGTGAACCCGCCGCCGTGGACCAGGCGG
>JBBSME010000111.1:0-9974 GCA_038233335.1 Acidimicrobiales bacterium
AAGAGGCCATGGCCCGGATGGCCGAGACCACCATGCCCAAGGTCGAGATGCCACCCGGCGTCCAAGAGGCCATGGCCCGGATGGCCGAGACCACCATGCCCAAGGTCGAGATGCCACCCGGCGTCCAAGAGGCCTTGGCCCGGATGGCCGAGACCACCATGCCCAAGGTCGAGATGCCACCCGGCGTCCAAGAGGCCTTGGCCCGGATGGCCGAGACCACCATGCCCAAGGTTGAGATGCCCGAGGCCGCTTGGCGTGATCTCTGGACCGTCGCTGTGGCGGCAACCGCGTCCGACGACGGCCGTTCGGATTGGGGCGGGGACGAAGGGGGGGTATCGGCGACGATTCTCGTTGCGATCCTGGCTTTGATTGTTGCGGTCGTCGTGGCCGGGCCGGACGAGGCGATTGGATCAGCCCAGGTCGTTGGGTACCTCGCCATCGCCTTGCTGGGCTACTACAACATGGAATCGGCCTTCGGGAACGGGGTCCTTTGGCTCGTGATGCTCGCCGTAGCGGTGACCGTGGGCCGACACCCTGGGGAGTGATCGGGGAAGGCGGCCCATGGCGCCGCCGTGAGGCGCTTTCCGCTGCGAGGGCCACCACCCGGCCGCCGCAGCCGCGCGCCCACGATCCCCACATTCTGAGTGTCGTACCCCCTCCGTAGGATGAGGGCATGGTCGAACTGGAGTTCCCCGAGACATCTGAAGGTGTGGATCCGGTGGCCTTCCTCGATGCCGATCTGGGGTCCTGCACCGATGGGGAGCTGGTCGAGCGGCTGCTGGCTGCGCAGCGGATGCGGGCCCGCCTCGACGCCGCGGTGGTGGCGGTCACCGGCCAGTTCGACGCCCGCACCGTCTGGGCTGGCGACGGGGCCCGCAACACCCCCGGCTGGGTCTCCGCCCGTGTCGGGATCGCCTACGGAGAGGCCAAGACCGATCTCCACCTGGCCCGCGACCTCCGCCGCCATCCCCGCGTCACCGACGCCCACCGGGCCGGGCGGCTCACCCGAGACCAGGTCCGGGCCCTGCTCAAGGCCCGCCAACCCGGCCTGGAAGAGGTGTTCGACGCCTTCGAGCAGAACCTGGTCGATGAGGTCGCTAGGTGCACCCTGGCCGCCGGACGGCGCTACCTGGCCCGCTGGGTCCAAGGCGTGCGCGACCTCCTCGGGATCCCCGCACCCGACGGCACCGAACCCGAAGGCGGCCACGGCCGCTCCCGAGCCCGGCTCTCCCCTGTCGGGGACCGCTGGGCCGGCGACCTCGACCTCACCGGCATCGACGGCGAGATCGTGGCCAACGCCATCGACGACCAGATCAGCGCCCTCTGGAACGACGGCGTGTTCACCCGCAATGACGGCCTCGACCCCGCCGAACGCCGCGCCATCGCCCTCGTCCAAGTCATCGAACGAGGCACCCGCGGCGGAGACGACGACGGCACCGCCCGCCCCCTCGTCTTCGCCCTCACCACCCGAGACGTCCTCACCCACCGGCCCAACAGCAGTGGACCGGCCCACGACCCGGCCGACCCGGCCGCGGGCGACGGCAACGGGGCTCACGCACGTGCGGCCGACGGGGCCGGCGGCACGGCAGCCCCGGACGGTGGGGACTCCTCGCCCGCAGGCGCCGCGGGCGGTCAGGACCGACCCACCGGGAGCGACGGACCTCGCCCCGACCCGACCTCCTCGGCGGATCCATCCGCGCAGCCTGATCCGGGCAGAACCAACGGACCCGACGACGGTGGCACCTCTCCCTCGCCCGACGGCCACCGACGCGCGGACAGCGATCCGGCTCTCGGCACTGACAACACCCACACCTCTGGCAACCCGCCACCGCCGTGGCCCCTCCCCGACCAGGGCACCGGCGGCGACCCCAGCACCGACGCAACCGATCTGCTGGCCGGGCTGGATCCGATGACCCCCTACCCGGACATGCTCTCCGAGCTGGTCCGCTCCGGGCCCGTCCACCCCGACATCATCCGCCGCCTGGCGTGTGAGGGCACCGTGATCCCCGTCTACGTCGGCGACGGCGCCGACCAGCTCAACATGGGCCGCGACATCCGCCTGGCCAACCGCGCCCAACGCCGGAACCTCCGCCTCCGCGACGGCTGCTGCCAGTTCCCCGGCTGCTCCGTCGCCCCCGAGTGGTGCATCGCCCACCACCTCATCTGGTGGGACGACGGCGGCACCACTGACATGATCAACCTCGTCCTGCTCTGCCGCTACCACCACCGCCTCGTCCACGGCGGCGGGTTCACCATGACCCGCGAACCCAACGGCACCATCGTCACCACCCGCACCGACCACCAACCCCTCACGCCGCCGCTGCAACCGGTCGCGCCGGTGATCCGCGCCCAACCACCCCCACCACCGATCGACCTCGACACCGAAGACCTCCCGTTCCACCAAGCCCAGTACATGACGCGGTGCCGCATCACCGACCTGATCCGCGAGGCCGAGAACCGCCGAGGCTGCCGCCGCCGAGACCCCACCGACACCACCCGCCTCCGCTGCTGACAGAAGCGTCGGCCAGACTCAGGCTACGACGCGGCCTGCGCCGGCCCCCACCACATCGCCACCAGGGCCGGAGGGCCGGGCGCCGACGCCGCGCTGCGCGACTGGGGGGCCAACGCCGCCGAGCTGGGGGCGTGGGTCCGGCGGGTCGGTGAGGCCTTCGCCAACGCGGACAGCAACGACGTCGAGGAGATGGACACCGACCTCCTGCTCGTCGAGCTCGATGACGACCTGCTGGGACTCGACCCCGACGACCTCGAGGGCCAACCACCGATCGACTTCAGCGACCCGAACTGGTTGGTGGACCTGCTGGCGGCCGCGACAGAGGCCGAGGCGACCGGCTCGATGGTGACGACCCCGCTCGAGATCATGGTCCAGGCGGCCATGGCGAGCGTCGCGCTGGAGAGCGACGTCGATCCCGGCGTCCTCCGCTTCGTCGGGGGCTCTCGCGGTGGCTCGGGCGCTTGGGCGCCGCCGCGAGCATCGTGGGCCGCTTCCAGGAGCTCTCCGACCTCCAGCGGACGGGGTTGCCCCTCGACCAGGCCCTGCTCCGGATCGCCGAGCGGACGGTGGGCAGCGCGATCCTGGGCTACGCGGTTGCCCTCCTGTTCGCCGCCTTCGGTGCCCCGGGGATCCTCGTCGGCGTGGTCGCCGCGGTCGGGGTCTGGCTCGTGAGCCGGCTGACCGACGCCGACGCGACCAACGAGTACAACTGGGACGAGCTGGCCGATCGCATCGCCGACGGCGGGGCCACCGTCGCCGATCTCACTGCCGCCGGCTACGTCGTGGCGGTCAGCACGTCGGATGATCCGGGCGAGCTCTACGCGGCCCTCGGCCTCGAGCCGGTCGAGGGCCAGGTGGCCTACTGGGTTCTCCGCTACGCCAACGCCAGCGGACCGTCCGACACGCTGGACCTCGACGCCGACGTCGCGGCGCTGCCCGTGGCGATCCAGCGGCGGATCTGGGCCGAACGCTCGCCCGGCTACCCGTTCCCAGGCGATCCGATCCCGATCCCTGAGTCCGGGTCGCCCGAGGAGCCCCGCCCCGGGCCCGAACCAGGTCCGACGACGCCGCCCGCACCGCCCGGACCGGCCCCGCCGTCGCCCGAGCCCGTGCCGGGACCCGTGGGCTGACGTGGCCGCCGCCGCGCCGGTCACCCGGCCCCTCGACCTCCGGTTGCCCGCCGGGTGGCACCGGAGCGGTCCCGAGCACCCGGGGATCCTCGTGGCGACGGGACCTGCGGGCCGGTCGGGGGACGCGCCCCGCGTCGGGGTCACCGTCGCCCCCTGGGGCGGCAAGGCCGACCCCGACGGCTACCGCGCCCTGGTCCGCCGGGCCCTCGACCTGCTCCCGGGTGCCCGCTTGCTGCAGGCCACCGACACGCCGACGGTGGGGCTGGCCCTCGACACCACCCTCCTCGTCTCCCATCGGGCCGGTGGCCGACCCACGACCTCCCTCCAGCGCCACCTCATGACGCCTGAGGCCACGAGCGTGGAGATCGTGGCCTCGTGCGCGGACCGGGACTGGCCCGACCAGGAACCGATGCTCACCGCGATCGTCCGGCGCGTCCTCTGGACCGGCGTCCCCGACGACGAGGACCAACGCGCTGACGGCCGGATGGAGCCGACGAACGCGAGGACCGGGGTCGACGGGTGAGCGGCGCACCCACCCTGTGCTCGGCGGTGGACCTCCGCGCCCTGGCTCAGCTGGTCAGGGGTCGCCCGGTCGACCCGCACCGCACCGACCGGCTCCGGGCCCTCGGCGCCGTCGATGGCGACCGGGTGGCGCCTCCGCTGGCGAGGGCGGCTCGGGCCCGTGCCCGACCGGTGCTGCGGGGGTGGGCAGTGCGCCACCACGAGGGCGCGGTGGACGTGTCTCCCGGGTGGGCCGGCGCCGCCGGGGTCGCGTTTCTCGTCGGTGCCGGCGACAACGAGCGCACGCCCCGCCCGGTGCGCACATGGCCCTCCCCCGACTCGCTGGCGGCCGCGGTGGCTGATCTCCTCGACCTGGGACCGACGAGCAGCAGCGAGACGGGCGGCGCAGTCGCCTTCCGGTGGGAGACCCGCCACGCGGCGGGGACGTTGTTCGGCCGCGACGCCGGCGGTGCCTTCCGCACCCAGGACACCGATGGCACCATCGCCACGTTGGGCCCCGACCAGGCCGACCTGTGGCGGGCGCTGTGCGCGCTGAGCGCCACCGCCGAGGACCTGGCGGTCGCCGTGGGGCGTCGGACCGGGTCGAGCTGAGCGAGCGGGACCGGGGCGGGGCTACAGGTAGGTGCCGGCGCCAGGCTCGCCGCCGCCGGGGCGACCCTGGCCCTGACCGCCACCGGGACCGCCCGGTCCGCCCTGTCCACCGGGGGCGCCTCCGGGCTGACCACCGGGGCCGAGCTGACGCTGCATCTGCTCGAGCTGCGAGCGGGCCGCGGCCTGCTGGGCGAACAGGGTGGCCTGGATGCCGTGGAAGAGACCCTCCAGCCAGCCGACCAGCTGGGCGTGGGCGATCCGCAGCTCGGACTCCGACGGGGTCGTGCCGTCGTCGCCGAAGGGGATGGTGACCCGGTCCAGCTCCTCCCGCAGGTCGTCGGAGAGCGAGGAGCCCAGCTCGGCCAGCGACGTCTCGTAGATCTCCCGGAGCCGACCGCGGGCCGCCTCGTCGAGGTCGGCGCCGCGCACCTCCTCCAGCAGCTGCTTGACCATGGAGCCGATCCGCATCAGCTTGGCCGGCTCCTCCACCGCCTCTCGACGCTCGTCACCCTCCTCGGCGGCGGGATCGACCAGCTCGCCCTTCAACGCAGGGTCGACGGCGGGCTCGGGCGAGGCATCGGACACGGGGCTGCTCCAGGACGGTGGCCGGTCAGGACGAAGGGCCAGCGTACGGGGGTGATCAGCCGGTGCCGACCAGGCAGGGCACCAACATCTCCTCGCGGGTGAGCGATCCGTGCCGCCCGATCAGCACGAAGGGACCGGAGTCGGCGTCGTCGTGGAAGCTGACCGGCTCTCGGGCCACCAGGGCGACGTCGCCGAGGCGGTTGCGGGCGGCACTGGTGATCTCCGGGCCCCACCAGCCCTCCTCGATGGTCTCCTCCCGCGTGACGACCCAGGCGTCGGTGACGTGGTGGGCCAGGGCGGCCTCGTGCAACGCCGGGCCCCGACCGGAGCGGGCGTGCAGCCACCGGAACCGGCCCTCGCCCGACTGGAACGCGATGTGGGGGGTGAGGTCGCGGTGCAGGCGCCGGATGCGGTCGCCCACGTGGACCTGGCCGTGGTCGGCGGTGACCACCAGCGCGGCGCCGGGCGGCAGCACGGACTGGATGTCGGCGACCAGTCGATCGACCGCCACCACCTCGGCGTCGTAGTGCTCGCCCAGGCCGTACTCGTGGGCCACCTTGTCGATGCCGTCGTAGTAGGCGTAGATGAAGGGCTCGCCGCCCCGCAGGAGCCGACCCACCTCGGTGACGAGGGTGGAGGGCACCCGGTACCCGTTGAAGCGCACCTGGGACAGGTGGGCGCCGCTGAAGCCGGACGTGGCGAACTCGGTCTTGGTCACCACCGCGGGCCGCTGGGCGGCGAAGGCCGCGTGGGTCTGGAACTCCTCGGGGTCGATCCGCCGCCGGGCGTCGCCTCCCGGGGTCGACCACCGCAGGACGGTCAGCACTTCCCCGTCGACCGCCACCCGGTACCCGACCACGCCGTGCTCGCCGGGGGTCAGCCCGGTGGCGATGGAGGTGAGGGCGGTGGCCGTGGTCGAGGGGGTCACGCTGGTGACCGGGCCACCCTGCAGCCCGGCGAGGGTCGGCGCATGGGCCAGGCGGTCCTGGAGCTGGTCCCAGCCCAGGCCGTCGAGGACGAGCAGGACCACCTGGTCGGCTTCCACGGCCGCGGCCGGGAGCCACTCCGGCGCGACGGGGCCCGGCTCCAGCAGCGCCGGGACGATGCTCGAGATGCATGCGCCGCCGTAGTCCGGGATGAGAGGTGGGTCGCCCACTGGGCCCCCTTCCGCGACCCCGGACGTCCCGGGGCGCAACGACCCTATCGGCCCCCCGCCCCCCTCCGGTGAGCGCGTCGGGGGAGCAGCGTCCCACCGCCGCGTCGGTCCCCGTACGATGGCGCCCGTGAAGGTCTCGACCCGCGGTGACTACGCCTGCCGTGCCCTCCTGTCGTTGACCCTCCACCCCGAGGAGGCGCCCACCGCGGTGCGCGACATCGCCGAGAGGACGGGACTGCCGCAGCCCTACCTGGAGCAGATCCTGCTGGCCCTCAAGGGTGCCGGCCTGGTGCGGTCCAAGCGGGGCGTGGGCGGCGGCTACATCCTGGCCCGCGACCCCTCCGAGATCACGCTGGCCCAGATCGTCTCTGCGGTGGACGGTCCTATCGTCGTCGGCGACTTCGGCGAGCCGCACCAGAACGGCGCCTGCGACCATGAGGGCCAGTGCGTCCTGCTGGCGGTGTGGGCCGACGCCGGTCGCCAGATGCGCACCGTGCTCGAGGCTCGCACCCTCGCCGACGTGGCCGCCATCACCCGGGGCCAGGGGGCTTGGCCCGCCCCTGCGACCTGATCCTGGCCCGCCAGCGATCTGGTCGCAGAGGCTCAGGCGAGTCGCAGGTCCTCCAGCACCGCCGACAGGTCGGCCGGGAGGGGCGCCTCGCAGGCCACTGGCTCCCCCGTCACCGGGTGGTCGAAGGCGAGGTGCTCGGCGTGGAGGAACGGCCGGGGGCACTCCACCGCGGTGCGACCGCCGCCGTAGCGGACGTCACCCACCACCGGGTGGCCGATGGCCCGCATGTGGACCCGGATCTGGTGGGTGCGCCCAGTCTCCAGACGGCACTCGACCAGCGTGACCGGCCCGGGCCGGTCGAAGGTCTCCTGCACCTCGTAGCGGGTGCGGGCCTCCTTGCCGTCGGCCCGGACGGTCATGAGCGTGGGCTGGCGGGGCGACCGCCCGATCGGCGCGTCGACCAGGCCCTGGGTGGCCTCGGGGTGGCCCGCCACCAGGGCGCGGTAGCGCCGTGACACGGTCCGAGCCGAGAGCTGGGCCACCAGCCGGTCGTAGGCCTGCGCCGTCCGGGCCACCACCAGCAGCCCCGAGGTGTCGCGATCGAGGCGGTGCACCAGACCGGGGCGTTCGGCCTCGCCGACCCCCGCCATCTCGGGAAAGCGGGCGACCAGGCCCGCGACCAGCGTGTCGCGACGGTGGCCGGCGCCGGGGTGGACGACCAGCCCCGCCGGCTTGTCGACCACGACGAACGCCTCGTCGACCAAGACGAGGGGCACCTCCACGTCGGGCTGGGGCTCGACGGTGGCCGTGGACGGCTCCGTCGCGACCACCGCGACCTCGACCACCGACCCCTCGTCCACCCGTGCCGAGGGCTTGGTGGCGACCACACCGTCGACCTGGACCTGGCCGTCGGCCAGGAGGGACGCGGCCTCAGCCCGACTCACGTCGGCGACGAGGGCGACGAGGCGATCGATGCGCTGGTCGGCCAGGGCCGGGGGGACCGTCTCGCGGTGGACGGTCACCCGGCATCGTCTCCGGGGTCGGATCGGGGCTCGAACATCGACACGGCCACCAGCAGGAACGCACCCACGACGATCCCGGCGTCGGCCACGTTGAAGATGGGCCACCACTGGAGGTCGATGAAGTCGACGACCGCACCGCCCATGAACCCCACCGGCTCGCCCGCCGGCCCACTTCGCAGGGCCCGATCGATCAGGTTGCCGAGGGCGCCCCCGGCCACCAGCCCGGCGGCCACGGCACCCAGGGGCCGGCTGCTGTAGCCGGCCCAGAGCAGCCAGCCGACCACGCCGAGGGCGATGACGGCGATGAAGGGACCCAGGTTGAGGTCGTTGCCCAGGCTGAAGGCGGTGCCGGTGTTCCACGTGAGGGTGAAGCGCAGCGAGCCGACGACGTCGAAGGCCAGGCCGTCGTCGAGGCGGCTCAGCGCCCACTGCTTGCTGAGCTGGTCGGCCACCACCGCAACCAGGGCGACGGTCGCCACCAGGGGCGCCCGAGGGACCCGTCGTGGGCGGGTCGGAGCCGAGGGCGGATCCGACGCCGCGTCGGGGGCGGGGGTCTCAGCGACGGCCGAGACCACCGATCTTGTGCTCGACCCGCTGGCGCGCCCAGGGGATGGCCTCCAGGCGCTCTTCGGGGATCTGGTCGCCGGAGACCTCGCAGATCCCGTAGGTCCCCAGCTCGAACTTGGCCAGGGCGTGGTCGATCTCATCGACGGCCTGGCGGGCCTGGGCCGACAGGGCCAGGTCCCGGTCCCGCTCGATGGCCAAGGAGTCCCCCTCGCCGGACTCCTCGTCGAACTGCACGTCGCCGGGGTCGACGTCGGCGACCAGCGAGTCAGCCTCGGCCTTGAGGCTCTCGGCTTGGCCCAGGTAGGTGGCTCGCTCCTCGAGCAGCGCCTCCCGCTGGGTGGTGAGGAAGGACTTCGAGAAGGGCGACTTGGCGGGCGCCTGCTTCGTCGGCTTCTGGGCCGGGGCATTCTTGGCCGGCGCCCTCTTGGTCGACACCTTCTTCGCCGGCGCCTCCTTGGCCGGCGCCTTCTTCGCCGCGGCCTTCTTCGCCGCGGCCTTCTTCGCCGGCGCCTTCTTGGCCGCGGCCTTCTTGGCCGGCGCCTTCTTGGTCGGCGCCTTCTTGGCCGCCTTCTTCGTGGTCTGAGCCATCGGGCTCCCACCTTCTCCGTGGTCGAAAGGTGCCGCAGCATAGCGATCCGCACCCCATCCCCTGGAACCCGGACCATCGTGTCGGAGCCCGACCATCGGTCCGGGATCGCCCTGGGGGGAGCCCCAGGCCTCCTCGTAAGGTGACGGGATGCCCTTCGGCCCCGTCGATCCTGCTCTGGACCTGGTCGCGCTGGAAGAGCGCGTCCTCGCTCGCTGGTGGGAAGGCGACATCCCCGCCCGCGTGCAGGAGCACCGGGCCGGGGGCGAGCCCTGGATCTTCTACGAGGGCCCTCCGACCGCCAACGGCCGCCCTGGCCTCCACCACGTGTGGGCCCGGGTGTTCAAGGACCTCTACCCGCGGTTCCAGACCATGCGGGGCCGTCAGGTGCCCCGCAAGGGGGGCTGGGACTGCCACGGGCTGCCGGTGGAGCTGGCCGTCGAGAAGGAGCTGGGCCTGAGCTCCAAGCAGGAGATCGAGGCCTACGGCATCGCCGCCTTCAACGAGCGGTGCCGGGCCTCGGTCACGCGCCACGTCGAGGACTGGACGTCGCTCACCTCCCGCTCGGGCACCTGGATCGACACCGAGGACGCCTACTGGACCCTCGACAACAGCTACGTCGAGTCCGTCTGGTGGCTCGTCCGCCAGATGTGGGACGCCGACCTTCTCTACGAGGGGCATCGGGTCACCCCCTACTGCGGCCGGTGCGGCACGGCCCTGTCCAGCCACGAGGTGGCGCAGGGCTACCAGGACGTCGTCGATCGCTCCGCCTACGTCCGGCTCCCCGTCACC
>JBBSME010000112.1:0-9926 GCA_038233335.1 Acidimicrobiales bacterium
CGGCGGCGCGGTGGTGGCCCTGGGCACCGACATCCGCCGCGGCGTCCTGGGCGTGCCGGGGATGAACTACAGCACCCTGCTCCAGCGCAGCGTCGACTTCGACCCCTTCTTCGGCTTGCTGGCCAACGGCTACCCCAGCGCCCTGGACCGCACGATCATGCTGTCGATGATCCAGATGCTGTGGGACCGGGGCGAGGCCAACGGCTACGCCAACCACATGACCAGCGATCCGCTGCCCGGCTCACCCACCAGCGAGGTCCTCCTGCACGTGGCCTTCGGCGACCACCAGGTGGCTCAGATCACCGCCGATGTGATGGCCCGCACCTACGGCGCAGCCACCAACGACCCGCCGCTCACGCCCGGTCGGGTCCCGGACGTCACCCCGCTCTGGGGCATCGACCGCATCGCCTCGTACCCCTACGACGGCTCCGCCCTCGTCTACTGGGACAGCGGCACCCCGACCCCGCCGACCGAGAACGTGCCCAACCGGGCCGGCGAGGACCCCCACGGCGATCCGCGCTACGACCCCGAGGCCCAGCTCCAGATGAGCGACTTCCTGATGCCGGGCGGCACGGTCACCGACGTGTGCGGCGGCGCCCCCTGCATGGCCGACCACCGCTGAGCGGGGCCCACCGGCCAGGTCTCAGCCGACCACCTGGTAGCGGTCGATCAGCAGCGAGCCGTCCTCGCCCCGGACGAACGTGAGGAGAGCGTCGTTATCTTCCTCGTCGCCCTTCGCACGCTCGTAGCGGATGGTGACCTCGACGGTCATGGCGTCGGCGTCGGCCTTGGGCTTGCCCCGGAGCTCCACGGACTCGAAGCCCTCGAAGAAGGCCCGGTAGCCGGCCAGGTCCTGCTCGGCCTGGTAGCGAGGGGAGAGCCGGGCGTAGGACTCGTCGAGATCACCCTCCTCGACCAGGCCGTAGTAGTCGGTCGTGGCCTCCTGCAGGTCCCCGGCGCTCGGAGGGCCGTCCGACGGCGTGGTCGTGGTGGTGGTCGTGGTGGTGCTCGTGGTCGTGGTGCTGGGCTCGTCGATGGATGCCGGGGGCGCGGTCGTCGGCCCGGGGGTGGAGGTGGTCGTGGCCGGCTCGGTGGAGGCCTCGGTGGTCGTCGCCACCGTGGTGGTCGTGGAGTCGGCGGCGACGACGGGATCGCCGTCGCCCGAGCCCCGCACCAGGGCCCAGCCCACGGCCGCGACCAGCACGATCACCGCGGCAGCCAGCCCTGCGGCCAGGGCCATGCGACGACGTCGAGCCGCCTCGTCGACCGCCGGCGGCGGGTTCGGTGGAGGGCCCGGAACCACCGCGGTCGCCACCCCCGGGCCCGAGGCGAGATCGGCCTGGCCGAGGTCCTCCAGCCGAGCGCGGAGGTCGTCTGCGGTCTGGGGGCGGAGGGCCGGGTCCTTGGCCAGGGTGGCCTGCACCACCGCGGCCAGGGCGGGCGCCACCCCGAGGGCGCGGAGGTCGGGTGGAGGCTGGGTCATCACCCGGCCGATGCGCGCCGCGAACGATTCCTCCTCGGTGCCGGCGAAGGGAGCCTGCCCGGCCAGGGCGGCGTGGAGGGTGGCCCCCAGGCCGTAGACGTCGGTGGCGGGGGTGGCCGGTTCGCCGCCCAGGACCTCAGGCGCAGCGAAGCCGATGGTCGCCCGCACCGATCCGGTGGTGGTCGTCGCCGCGTCGACCAGCCGGGCGATGCCGAAGTCGCTGAGCTGGGGCTCTCCGTACTCCGACATCAGCACGTTCCCGGGCTTCACGTCCCGGTGCAGGACCCCGGCCGCGTGGGCCGCGGCCAGCCCACCGGCCAGACGGCCACCGATGCGCGCCGCCTCCGGGCCGCTCAGGGGCCCGTCGGTACGGATGCGGTCGTGGAGGGAGCCACCGGGCACGTAGGGCATCACCAGGTAGGGCAGGCCGGCCTCGGTGACCCCTGTCGAGAAGGCGGACACGATGTTGGGGTGGTTCGAGAGCCGCCCCATGGCCGTGACCTCGCGGCGCCAGAGCTCGAGGGCCCGCTCATCGGCGCCCACGGTGGAGAGCACCTTCACGGCCACGTCCCGACCCAGGTCCGCCTGGTGACCTCGGTAGACCACCCCGAACCCGCCTCGGCCGATGACCTCGAGATCCACGACGCCGGGCACGGCAGGCACCTCGGGCCGGGGCTGCGGGGGGTCGGAGGTGCCGTCAGACATGAGGATCCACCGTACCCAGGGCTCCCCGGGCCCACCCGGTCGCCCGGGACCTCGCCCGGGACCGGCCACGTCGGAGCACAGGGGTGCGACGGGTAGGGTGGCGATCTGACGGTCCGTCAGATCGCGATCCCGGAGACCCCGATGCCCGCCCCCGCCCTCGGCGCCGACGGCTGGTTCACCACCGAACCGGAGCCGGCCCTGATCGGCCACCGCTGCCCCCAGTGCAGCACCGTGGCCTTCCCCCGGCCCCCGCTCGGGTGCCCCAACCCGGCCTGCGCCAGCGACGAGGTGGAACCCACCCCCCTCTCCCGCCGCGGTCGCATCTGGTCCTACACCGACGCCCAGTACCAGCCGCCGCCGCCGTTCGTGCCGCCGGCCGAGGAGCACGAGCCCTTCTGCATCGCCGCGGTGGAGCTGCCGGCCGAGAACCTCATCGTCCTGGGTCAGGTGGTGGCCGGCGTGGCGGTCGACGACCTGGCCATCGGCCAGGAGGTCGAGGTCGTCATCGACACCCTGTTCACCGACGAGGACGGCGAGCACCAGATCTTCAAGTGGCAGCCGGTGGAGGAGAGCTCATGAAGCCGCCTGATCCCGTCGCCGTCCTCGGTGTCGGCATGCACCCATGGGGCAAGTGGGGCAAGAACTTCGTCGAGTACGGCAAGGTGGCGGCGCGCGACGCCCTGGCCGACGCCGGTGTCGACTGGACCGACATCGACTTCGTGGCTGGGGCCGACACCATGCGCAACGGCTACCCGGGCTACGTGTCCGGGGCGACCTTCGCCCAGGCCCTGGGCTGGACGGGAAGCCGGGTGGCCTCGTGCTATGCCGCCTGCGCCTCGGGCGTCACCGCCCTGGAGGCGGCCCGCACCCGCGTCCTCACCGGCCTGTCGGACCTGGCCCTGGTGGTCGGGGCCGACACCACCCCCAAGGGGTTCCTGGCCCCCAACGCCGGCGACCGTCCCCACGACACCGACTGGCTGCGGTTCCGGCTGCTGGGCGCGACCAACCCCACCTACTTCGCCCTCTACGCCCGCCGGCGCATGGACCTGTGGGGCGCGACCGACGAGGACTTCGCTCGCATCAAGGTCAAGAACGCCCGCAACGGCCTGGCCAACCCCAACGCCCGCTACCGCAAGGAGGTGACCGTCGACGATGTCCTCAACAGCCCGATGGTGGCCTCGCCCCTGCGGCTGCTGGAGATCTGCGCCACCTCCGACGGGGCCGCCGCGGTGGTGCTGGCCTCGGAGGCCAAGGCCCGCAGCCTGAGCCGGGAGGGGGTCACCATCCGGGCCATCTCGACGGTGACGCCGACCTACCCCAACACCATCCCCGACCTCCCCGACATCGCCGCCGACTCCGCCGTCGCCGTCCCGGCGCCGGACGCGACGTTCAAGGCCTCGATCGCGCAGGCCTGCTACGAGGAGGCCGGCATCGGTCCGAACGACCTGTCCCTGGCCGAGGTCTACGACCTGTCCACGGCCATGGAGCTGGACTGGTATGAGGACATCGGCCTGTGCGGTGCCGGCGAGGCCGAGAAGCTGCTGCGGGACGGGGCGACCGAGATCGGTGGGCGCATCCCGGTCAACGCCTCGGGCGGGCTGGCCAGCTTCGGCGAGGCCGTGCCGGCCCAGGCCCTGGCCCAGGTCTGCGAGGTGGTGTGGCAGCTCCGCGGCCAGGCCGGTGACCGCCAGGTCGAGGGCGCCCGCACCGGCATCACCGCCAACCAGGGCCTGTTCGGCCACGGCTCCTCGGTGCTGCTGGCCCGGTAGCTCCGAGTTGCGCGGGCAGTGCTCACGACAGCGCCGCCTCCTCGGTGGAGGCTCCCTGAGACCGACCACCGAGGACGAAGGCACATGGGACTGTTCAATGCGCTCCGAGGGGCGACCGGCGGGGTCGACGCCGACCTCACCACCAACGGCATCCCCGGGCGGGGCGTGTTGGTCGGGGTGCAGATCAACGGGGCCCAGGTGTCCTTCGGGGCCGACTCCTACCGGGTCTGCGACCTGCAGGTCCAGGTGTTCATCGACGGCGGTCAGCCCTACGTGGCCACCTGCCGCCAGCGGGTCCACGAGGTCATGCTCCCGCAGCTGAACGGGGGCATGACCGTCTCGGTCCGGGTCGACCGCAACGACGCCTCCAAGGTCGCGGTGGTGTTCGACGAGGAGCCCCCGGTCGTCACCCTGGCTCCGCCGGTCGACGGCGGTTCGGCCACGATCCTCGCCCGCGGCCGTGAGGCCGCGGCCGTGATCGTGGCCAACCAGCCTCTGGGGCTGCGCAACCACGAGGGCGTCGACGTCCACCTGTTCACGCTGACCGTCACCGCGCCAGGGGCTGACCCCTACCAGGTCCAGGTCGGCAACCCGCTCCCCGGCTCGGCCCTCCCGCTGGTGTTCCCGGGGGCCAAGGTCCCCATCAAGATCGGCCCTGACGGCCCGCAGTCGATCGCCATCGACTGGGCTCGGGCTAGCTCAGCCAGCGGCTGAGGGAGTCGACGACCACCGCAGGCTCGTCGGATCCCTCGGCCTCGACGGTGATGCGGATGGCGGTCTGGACCCCGCCGCGCACCTCCTCGGCACCGGTCACCTCGGCCCGGGCCCGGATGGACGACCCAACCAGCACCGTCGACGGAAAGGTGACCGCCTCGGTCCCGTAGTTGACCCCGCTGGAGATGCTCCGCACCTCGAGGAGCTGGGGCAGGAACAGGTTGGTGAGCGAGAGCAGCAGCAGCGGAGGGACGTGGCCCGGCTCGGCGGTGTCGCCGGTGGCCTCGGCGTAGGCCGCGACCTGGCCGGCAGTGACCACCTGCCACGCGGTGGCACCGAGGTCGGTGCCGACCGCGGCCCGCACCTCGTCCAGGCCATCCAGCACGGTGGGTCCGTGACTCATGGGTGCTGGCTGGAGACGGAGACGACCTCACCGGAGAGGAACGACGAGTAGCCGCTGGCCAGGAAGACGATCACGTTGGCCACCTCCCACGGCTCGGCGGCCCGGCCCATCAGCTCTCGCCCGGTCAGCTCCTCCAGCAGCTCGTCGCTGGTGACCTTGGCCAGGAAGGGGTGCATGGCCAGGCTGGGCGCCACCGCGTTGACCCGCACGCCCATCTCGGCGGCCTCGACCGCGGCGCAGCGGGTGAGGGCCATGACCCCGGCTTTGGCCGCCGCGTAGTGGGCCTGGCCGGCCTGGGCCCGCCAGCCCAGCACGGAGGCGTTGTTGACGATCACCCCGCCCTGACCCCGATCTCGCATGTGGCGCAGGCCGGCCCGGGTCATGCGGAAGGTGCCGGTGAGGGTGACGTCGAGGACCACCGACCACTGCTCGTCGGTCATGTCGACCAGGTCGGCGGTCCCGCCCAGCCCGGCATTGTTGACCAGGACATCGACCCCCCCGAGGCGGTCGGTGGCGGTGGCGAACAGCGCGGCCACCTCGTCCTCGGCGGTCACGTTGCAGAGGGCCGTCTCTGGACGGGTCCCGGTCTCCTCGCCCAGGCGATCGGCCGTCTCGACCAGGCGGCGCTCGTGGAGGTCGCTGATGAGGACCCGCGCTCCCTCCTCCAGCGCCCGGCGGGCCACGGCCGAGCCGATCCCCGTGCCCGCGGCGGCGGTGACCACCACGGCGCGATCGGCCAGCAGGCCGTGGCCGGGGACGTACTCGGGTGGGGTGCGGGGGTCGGGCATCAGGTCCTCAGGGTCGGGGATCGCGGGGCAGGCCGAGGCCCCGTTCGCCGATGATGTTGCGCTGGATCTCGTTGGATCCGCCGTAGATGGTGTCCGAGCGGGTGAACAGGAACAGCCGTTGGGCGTCGGTCAGCTCGTCGCCCGGCTCCGGGTCGTCCAGCTCCCGGCCCATGAGCGCCTCGGGCCCAGCCGCGTCGACGGCCAGCTCGCCCAGGGCCCGGTGCCAGCTGGCCCAGTAGAGCTTGGTGATGAGGGCCTCACGGGGCACATCGTCGGCCGACTCGGACAGGACCCGAAGGCTGTTCCAGCCCATGATCTCCAGCTCGGCGTGCAGCTGCGCCACCCGCTGGCGCAGGGTCGGCTCGCTCATGCGTCCGTTGCGCCGCAGGGTGTCGATGACCCCGTCGAGCTCGTTGCGGAAGGCCAGCTGCTGGCCGAGGGTCGAGGCCCCCCGCTCGAAGGCCAGGAGCCCCATGGCCACCTTCCAGCCCTCGTCGACGCCGCCGATCACATCGGCGTGGGCGGCCCGGGCCCCGTCGAAGAAGACCTCGTTGAACTCGGCGGTGCCGGTGACCTGGCGGATGGGCCGGATCTCGATGCCGTCCTGGTCCATGGGCACCATGAAGAAGGTGATGCCTTTGTGCTTGGGGGAACCAGCCGTGGGCACGTCCTTGTTGGTGCGGGCCAGGACGAAGCACCACTGCGACCACTGGGCCAGCGAGGTCCACACCTTCTGGCCACTGAGCACCCAGTCGTCACCGTCGCGCTCGGCCCGGGTGGAGATGTTGGCCAGGTCGCTGCCGGCGTTGGGCTCGGAGTAGCCCTGGCACCACAGCTCGGTGCCCTTCTGGATGCCCGGGAGGAACCGGGCCCGCTGGGCGTCGTCGCCGAAGTGGAGCACGGTGGGGCCGACGAGGCCCTCTCCGATGTGGCCGAGACGGCCCGGCCCCTGGGCCCGGGCGTACTCCTCGTACCAGATCACCTGCTGGTGCAGGCTCAGGTCCCGGCCGCCGTGCGCGACCGGCCAGCTCAGCGCGGTCCAGCCGTGGGCACCCAGGTGCTGCTCCCAGGCCCACCGCTGCTCGAACAGGGAGTGCTCGTCACCGGGCCCGCCTCGCCCCTTGACCACCGAGAACTCGCCGTTGAGCGCCTCGGTGAGCCACCCGCGGGCCTCGGCCCGGAACGCCTCGTCGGCCGCGCTGAAGTGCAGGTCCATGGCCGGCCGAGAGTATCTGACGTCCCGTCAGGTCCGGGAACCGGGGGCCCTCACCCGAACCGGTCCCGATCCTGGCGACAGACCCCTCGCCTCGACGCGGCCGCATGGTACGAGCGAGCCCGCGCTCGCCGCCGTCGTCCGCCTCATCGAAGCCGAGCCGATGATCGTGGCCGCGATGGACGACCGCGAGTCAGGCAACAGGTTCAGGCAGACCGTGGGCGTCGCCATCCGCCTCAAGATGGAACGCCTCGGTTGGACCACCACCGGCCGCAAGGGTTCGATGGGCCGGTTCTCCTCGCGCTTCAAGCGAGCCGAGCGCTACGCGCGGGCGGCATCCCAATCCGGCGACTACCGACGCCGAGCCCTCGCCGCCATGGAGCGGATCGCCTCCATCGGCACCGACGAGGAGCGACGGGAGACCGGTGAGGAGCTGATGGCGGGTCTGCGGGCCCAGCGAGCCCGCGAGGGGCGACCGTTCTGATGCTGATCGTGTTGGACAGCGGACCCCTGGGCCTGCTGTCGAACCCCTCGACGGCGGCCGAACCGCGGCGGTGCCGTGACTGGATGCGCGGCCACCTCTCGGCCAACCACCACGTCGTGGTCGCAGAGATCGCCGACTACGAGGTCCGACGGGGGCTCCTTCGTGCCGGGAAGGACCTCGGCATCGACAGACTCGACGGGCTGATCACGGGGCTGGGCCTCGAACCGCTGACGACGACCGCCATGCGTCAGGCCGCCCAGTTCTGGGCCGACGCTCGCCAGGGCGGTCGACCGACCGCCCCCGACCTCGCGCTCGACGGCGACGTGATCCTCGCGGCCCAGGCCGCAGGACTGGCGGTCCTTCACCAGGACGTCGTGGTGGCGACGACCAACCCCAAGCACTTGGCGCGCTTCGTGCCTGCCCGGCACTGGACCGAGGTCTGACGCGGGAGCATCGCCCACCTGCTCTCGCCCGCGTCGACGCGCCCTCAGGTGGCGGTGCCGGGCCAGCGGGTGGCGATGAAGCGGTCGATCTCGGCCGCGTCGGTGACGGCGCGGGTCCCGGCATCGAGGCGGACCCAGAGGGTGGGGCCGTCGGTGCCCTTGATCTGCTGGAGGACCGGGAAGGCCGAGGGCTCGACGTGGACCCGGGCCACGTCGTGGCCGTCGACCGACTCGATGGCGACCGTCACCTGGCTGGTGGCGGCCTCTCCGACCGCGTTGATCAGCAGCTGGGTCAGGTGGAGCCGGAACCGGTCGCGATCGGCGTGGCCCTCCTTGGCCAGGCTGACGTAGTCGTTGTCGAGACCGATCACCCCGCCGTCGTCGTCGGCACCGATGAGCAGCACGCCCCCGACCCGGCTGTTGAGGAAGGCGGCCACCGTCTTGACCACCACCTGCTCCAGCACCTTGTTCTTGGCCGATGCGGCGAGATCCCACCGCAGGGTCGACTTGAGCTCGAAGGTCTGGTCCTCCTCCCGGCCCAGCAGATCAGCGACGGGGGCCACTGCGTCGTGGCGCACCCGGGCCCGGGCCTGCACCCACGGGCGCAGGTAGTCCTTGACCACACCGGAGAAGTCGGGGTCGTCCAGCAGGCGGATGAGCAGCTCCTCGTTGCCCTTGAGGTGGCCGGCCACGAACTCGCCGAAGCGGTCCTCGAACACCTGGGCGAACCCGGCGTCGGTGTTGGCCACGGCCTGGGCCTGGAGCAGGGCGTCGTCGACCATGCGGGCGCCGAGGCCGTCGATGTTGAGCCGGTCGGCCTCGTGGATGAGGCCACCGAAGGCCTCGTTGAAGCGCTTGATCACCTCGGACAGCGGCTCCATGCCCGGCAGGTACTGCGAACCGCCGCCGTCGGGGGCGAAGGCGACCAGCGGATCGGCGTCACCGTCCAGGGCGATGGCCTGGCGCCCGGTCTCGGCCACCCGGAGGTGGGTGAGGGCCACGTCGACGTCGAGGGTCACCGTCGGGCGGGCCGGCAGCCGCAGGACCAGCAGCCGGCAGTAGAGGTAGCGCTTCTCGAGCTCGGTCTCGGCCAGAGGCAGGATCTGGGTCACGAACGTGTAGAGGGAGACGAACCGGTCGAGAGCCCGCCGAAAGGCGTCCTGGTCATCCGCGTCGAGCTCGTCGAACCGGGTGACGGCCGGGGCCAGGTGGGTGTAGAGGGAGCCATGGCTCTCCCGACGGGCCCGATCGGAGGCCGAGGTGGCGAACCAGGCTGCGGCCAGGGCCTCCACGTCGGCGGCCCGGATGACGTCGTAGTTCTCCAGCTCGCGCCGGGCGTCGAAGAGGGCGTTGGGGTCGGTGGGGATGGCGAGGGACGCGTCGTAGAAGGGCTCGAAGGCGGCCCCGATGGTGTCGGCCTCGTTCACGAAGTCGAGGATGAAGGTGGAGTCCTTGCCCGGTGCCATGCGGTTGAGGCGGGACAGGGTCTGCACCGCGTTGACGCCCGACAGCTTCTTGTCCACGAACATGGTGTGGAGCAGTGGCTGGTCGAAGCCGGTCTGGAACTTCTCGGCCACCACCAGGATCTGGTGGTCGCGCGTGGCGAACCGGGTGGCGGTCTCCGACTCGGGGAACCCGTTCATGGCGCTCTCGGTGAGCGAGGCGCCGGTATCGGGATCGGTGACGGTGCCGCTGAAGGCGACCAGGCAACCCAGGGCGACCCCCTGGGCTCGGAGGTAGGTGTCGATGGCCTGGCGCATGCGGACAGCGTGGAGCCGTGACCGGCACACCACCATGGCATTGGCTCGACCGCCGTTCTGGGCCGCGGTGTGGGGCCGGAAGTGGTCGAGGATGACCCGGGCCTTCTGGGCCGCCACCTGGTCGTGGAGGGAGACTAAGGCGGCGTTCCGCGCCGCCGCGGCCC
>JBBSME010000113.1:0-9843 GCA_038233335.1 Acidimicrobiales bacterium
CGACCTTGGGCATGGTGGTCTCGGCCATCCGGGCCATGGCCTCTTGGACGCCGGGTGGCATCTCGACCTTGGGCATGGTGGTCTCGGCCATCCGGGCCATGGCCTCTTGGACGCCCGCGTCCATGCCCACTGCGGAGACAAGCTGCTCAACGGCTCGGCGCGCACGATATGCCTCTTGCCGATGGGATGGCCTGCAGTACTTGGGTGCCGGCCCCCGAGAATGTGGGCGTTCGAACGGATCACCACACCAGGCGCATATCAACTTGTCACTACCCATAGGAGACAGGTTAGCCACGATCGCCCGGTCGGCGCGCTGTTGGCCCGGTTAGCAGGGAACTCTCCCACCTGAGACCCTTGAGATGGCAGGGTTCGGGGGTACCGCGGCCGGATCCGGTGCATCCGGGGAGAAGGATTCCACGGTGATCGAGGTCCCTGAGGTCTTGGCCAACAAGGCCCGCGCCGCCGGGGCGGTGCCCTGGCTCGACGGGCTGCCGGGGTTGGTGGCCGACCTGGCGCGGGAGTGGGGACTGACCGTCGGACAGCCGTACCCGGACGCGACCGAGGCGTGGGTGGCTGAGGCGACGCTCGACCACGGCACGGACGCGGTCCTCAAGCTCCTCGTGCCCCGGGAGGGCGATGCCGCGACCAATGAGATCACGGTCCTGCGCCTGGCCGATGGCAACGGCTGCGTCCGCCTCCTGCGCCACGACCACGAGCGGGGCGCGCTGCTCCTCGAACGCCTGGGGCCCTCGCTCCACGACCTCGGGGTCCCGATCCGTCACCGGCACGAGATCCTGTGCGACCTGGCCCGGAGCGTGTGGCGCCCCGCCCCGGACTGCGGCCTGCCCACCGGGGCAGAGAAGGGGCGATGGCTCGTCGACCACATCACCACGTCGTGGGAGGAGCTGGATCACCCGTGCTCGGAGCGGGCCGTCGCGCACGCGCTGGCCTGCGTCGAGCGACGGATCGCAGCCCACGACGACGAACGTGCCGTGCTCGTCCACGGCGACGTCCACGAGTGGAACGCCCTGCGGGCCGGCGACGGCTTCCGGCTGGTCGACCCCGACGGCCTGCGGGCCGAGCCCGAGTACGACCTGGGCATCCTCATGCGGGAGGACCCGGTCGAGCTGCTCGACGGCGATCCCATGGCGCGGGCTCGGTGGCTGGCCACCCGCACCGGGCTCGATGCGATCGCGATCTGGGAGTGGGGCGTGGTCGAGCGGGTGTCCACCGGCCTCCTCGGCACCCGCATCGGCCTCCAGCCCGTCGCCCGTCAGATGCTGAGGGCGGCGGACGCCGTCGCTCCCCGCTGACCTGCCGGCCGATGGCCCGGGTAGTGGGCCAACGTGAAATCGCCCGAACTGATCCACTGCCAGGGCCCGCGGCGGGATCGGGGCGTGGTACCGTCCGAATCACAGCGTTGTCATTCGTCCACAGGTGTGGAGAACTTCTGTGGATGACGTTGTGGACCGAGCGACCCCCGGGTCGCAGCACGACCAGGTCCGAGGAGGAGACGTGGGCGAGTCCTTCACCCACCTGCACACCCACACCGAGTACTCCATGCTCGACGGGGCGTCGCGGATCGATCAGGTGGTGGCCGCGGCCGCGGCCGATGGGCAGCCGGCCCTGGGCATCACCGACCACGGCAACATGTACGGCGTCCTACCCTTCTACAAGGCCTGCCAGGAGCACGGGATCAACCCGGTGCTGGGGTTCGAGGCCTACATGGCCCACGAGCACCGGACCGAGCGGATCCAGACCCGGGGCAAGGTCGACGACACCGGTGGTGACGGCGACGGTGGCAAGAAGGCGTACTACCACCTCACCCTCCTGGCCGAGAGCGACGTCGGCTACCGGAACCTCATCCAGCTGTCGTCTCGGGCCTTCATGGAGGGCTACTACCGCAAGCCCAAGGTCGACTGGGAGGTCCTGGCCGACCACGCCGAGGGGGTGATCGCCACCACCGGGTGCCTGGGCGGTCACGTCCTCCAGTCGCTGCTCAACGGCGATCCCAAGACGGCGCTGATGAAGGCGGCCCGGCTCCAGGAGATCTTCGGGCGCGACAACCTGTTCGTGGAGCTCCAGGACCACGGCATCCCCGAGCAGCACCGCACCAACCCGCAGCTCATCGAGATCGCCAAGCGGATCGGGGCCCCGCTGCTGGCCACCAACGACAGCCACTACACCCACGCGGCCGACGCCGAGGGCCACGACGCCCTGCTCTGCGTCCAGACCGGCGCCCTGATCGCCCAGAACGAGAACGAGCGCTTCAAGTTCAAGGGGGCCGGCCACTACCTCAAGTCGGCCGCCGAGATGCGCCACCTGTTCCGCGAGGTCGAGGTGGCCTGCGACAACTCGCTGTGGATCGCGGAGCGGGCCGACGTCACCATCGACATGGGCGGCAAGCCCAAGCTGCCCAGCTTCCCGCTGCCCGAGGGCTTCACCGACGACACCACCTACCTCCGCCACCTCACCTTCGAGGGGGCCCGCAAGCGCTGGGGCCACGAGCTCCCCGATGCCGTGGTCGAGCGGCTGGCCTACGAGCTCAAGGTCATCGACGACATGGGGTTCTCGGCCTACTTCATCATCACCTGGGACCTGATGAAGCACGCCCGCGACGCCCACATCCGGGTGGGGCCCGGGCGGGGGAGCGCGGCGGGCTGCGCGGTGGCCTACTCCCTCTGGATCACCGATCTCGACCCCATCAAGTACGACCTGCTGTTCGAGCGCTTCCTCAACCCCAGCCGCTCGTCGATGCCCGACATCGACATGGACTTCGACTCGCGCGGTCGGGAGGAGATGATCCGCTACGCGGCGGAGCGCTACGGGCGCGACCACGTGGCCCAGATCGTCACCTTCTCCACCATCAAGGCCCGGGCCGCGGTGCGCGACGCGGCCCGGGTGCTGGGCCTGCCCTACATGGTCGGCGACAAGGTGGCCAAGGCCATGCCGCCCCTGGTCATGGGGCGCGACACGCCGCTCTACGCGTGTCTCGAGGAGCACGAGAAGTTCGTCGACGGCTACCAGCGGGCATCCGAGCTGCGGGGCATGTATGAGAGCGATCCCGAGGTGGCCAGGGTCGTCGACGTGGCCAAGAGCCTCGAGGGGCTGCGCCGCCAGGACGGCATCCACGCCGCCGCGGTGGTGATCACCGACGAGCCCCTCACCGAGTACGTGCCCATCCAGCGCAAGCCGGTGGCCGGTCAGGACATCGAGGACGCGCCCGTCGTCACCCAGTACGAGATGAACAACGTGGAGGAGCTGGGCCTCCTCAAGATGGACTTCCTGGGCCTGCGGAACCTCGACGTCATCACCGACGCGCTGGCCCTCATCAAGGACTACCGGGACATCGACGTCGACATCGACAACCCGCCCCTCGACGACGAGCCCACCTTCGAGATGCTCCGCCGGGGCGACTCCATCGGTGTTTTCCAGATGGAGGGCGGCGGGCTCCGCCAGCTGCTCCGCCAGCTGGCGCCGACCTCCTTCCCCGACGTGTGCGCCTTGGTGGCCCTCTACCGGCCCGGTCCCATGGGCGTGAACATGCACACCGACTACGCCGACATGAAGAACGAGCGCAAGGCGGTCACCTACTTCCACCCCGACGCCAAGGAGCTGCTGGCCGACACCTACGGCCTGATGATCTACCAGGAGTCGGTGATGCGGGTCTCCCAGCAGTTCGCGGGGTACTCGCTGGCCGATGCCGACAACCTCCGCAAGGCGTGCGGCAAGAAGAAGCGGGAGGTCATGGCCAAGGAGCGCAGCAAGTTCGTCGACGGCTGCGAGTCCGCCGGCTACGGCTCCGCGCTCGGCACCCAGCTGTTCGACATCATCGAGAACTTCGCCGACTACGCATTCAACAAGAGCCACTCCTTCGGCTACGGGCTGGTCGCCTACCAGACCGCCTACCTGAAGGCGAACTACCGCATCGAGTACCTGGCCGCCCTGCTGACCAGCGTCAAGACCAACCTGGACAAGGCCGCGGTCTACCTCAACGAGTGCCGGATCTCGGGCATCACGGTGCTGGTGGCCGACGTGAACCGCTCCAAGTCGGACTTCGTGCCCACCCGCCTCGACGACGGCACCGAGGCCATCCCATTCGGGCTCTCGGCGGTGCGCAACGTGGGAGCCGGGATCGTCGAGCAGCTGGTCGACGAGCGCGAGGGCAACGGGCCGTATGCGGACTTCTCCGACTTCTGCGACCGGGTGCCGCTGCCGGTCCTCAACAAGCGGGCCATCGAGTCGCTGATCAAGGCGGGCGGGTTCGACTCCCTCGGCCACCCCCGCAAGGGGCTGCTCCAGATCTTCGAGCCCACCATCGACATGACCCTCTCCCGTCGTCGCCAGGAGGACCAGGGCGTCATGTCGCTGTTCGACGACGGCCCGGCCGGCGAGGTGTCCTTCGACGACCGACCCCCCATCCCCGAGGTGGAGTTCGACAAGACCGAGAAGCTGCGCTTCGAGAAGGAGATGCTCGGCCTCTACGTGTCCGACCACCCGATCATGGGCCTGGAGGACGCGCTGGCCCGCCGGACCGACTGCTCCATCCGCGAGCTCATCGAACGGGCCGAGGCGGCCGAGGCCGGAGAGGCGGTCGACGCCGCGCCGTCCAACGGCAACGGCCGGGACAAGCGGGACAAGGTCGTCACCGTGGCCGGCGTCATCACGAGCCTCCAGCACAAGTTCACCAAGGCCAACGCCCGGATGGCGGTGTTCGTGCTCGAGGACCTGGAGGCCAGCCTCGAGGTCACCGTGTTCCCCCGCACCTTCGAGACGATCGGCCACGTCCTGGCCGACGACCTCGTCATCACCATGAAGGCCCGCCTCGACTCCCGCGACGACCAGCCCAAGCTGATCGCCATGGAGGTCTCCCCGTGCGAGGACCTCTCCGACGACCCGCCCCTCCGCCTCCGGGTGCCGCCCCACCACCTCTCCGACGAGCGGGTCCGCGACCTCAAGGACCTCCTGGTGAAGTTCCCCGGCGACTCCAAGGTCTACCTCCACGTGGGGGAGCAGGTCGTGCGCCTGCCCGACGGCTGGTCGGTCGACCGCGGCTCGGGCCTGGTGGCCGAGCTCCGCGTCGTCTTCGGCGCCGACTGCCTCGTCGGCTGAGGCCGCCGTCGCGACAGCCTCGAGCGCCCTCCGCGCCTACCGGGGTAGGCTTGGGGTATGACCACGACCAAGCGCAAGATCTCGGTCTCGATCGACGAGGAGCTCGTCGCTGAGCTGGAGGCATCGGATGAGCCCGTCTCGGCTCAGGTGAACAGCGCGTTGCGGGACCAGTTGGCGCACCGGCGCCGACAGCGGCTCCTTCGAGAGTGGCTCGACCAGATGGAGGCCGAGGACGGGCCGCTGGACGAGACCGAGGTGCAGACATTCATGGACCTGCTGCGGTGACGGCCGTCGTGCTCGACGCCGAGGCCGTGTCCCGCCTGGCCCGGCAGCCTCAGGCCGACCGCACCAGGGTCCGCGTCGCCATGGAAGCCGCAGCTCGGCTCGGCCACGACGTGATCGTGCCCGCGGTCGTGCTGGCCGAGCTGTACCGCGGCCCTCGCCACGACCCGGTCGTCGATGCCTGCCTGTCGCGGGAGACGGGTATCGACGTCCGAGACACCGATCGAGCGCTGGCCCGGGCCGTCGGGGGCGTCCTCACCGCGGCCGGGTCGGGTTCGGAGGACATGGTCGACGCGCACGTCGTCGCGGTCGCCGCCGAGTCGGATCGCGGAGTTGTGCTCACCGGCGATCTCGATGATCTGACCCGGCTGTCAGCGGGTTACTCCTCCGTCGTGGTCCAAGAGCTCTGACGATCGAGAAGTAGGGTCCCGGCCCGTGGTCGACGTGGGAGGGATCGGGGGAGAGGGACTGGACCGGCGCACGCTCCTGCGCGGGGCCGGCGGGGTGCTGGGCGCGGCGGCCGCGGGGTCGCTGCTCTCGGGCTGCGAGCCGCCCCCGCCCCGGTCGGCGTGGCGGCAGAGCTTCACCACGCCCCGAGGGGGCGACGTCACCCTGGTCGGCGTCGGTGGCTGGTGCTGGTTCACCGAGGCCCGCACCCTGCTGACCCCCGCGGGCCGGCTGTACCTGGGCACGGTGGCCAACGGCACCGGCACGGCGCGGGACGGCACGGTGGAGGTCCACAGCGTCGACGTCTCCGGCGGCCTGACGGCGCGCCGGCCTGTCACCCGCTCTGCCCTGGCCCGGCACAACCCCGACGACCACAACAACCCGGGCTTGGAGCTGACCTCCACCGGCGGGGTCCTCACCACCTGGTCGGCGCACGTCGAGGACCTCTTCCTGCGCCGGGCCCACGACCCGGGCGGCACCGGAGCGTTCACCGTGCTCGACCCCATCGAGCGCCCCGACGTGGCCACACCGCCAGGGCGGGCCGTCGCCTACGGCTCGCTCCACCGCCTCGACGACGTGGGCGTCACCCTGGTCGCCTACCGGGGCGAGCAGTACTCCTGGAACCTGATGCGGTCGTTCGACGACGGGTTGACGTGGGAGCCGCTGGGACTGCTGCTGGTGCCGCCCGAGGTGGGGGAGCGGCCCTACCCCAAGTTCGCCTCGGACGGGCGGCGGCTGTGGTTCGCCACCACCGAGGGCCACCCTCGCACCTACCAGCCGACCAGCGTCCGGGTCGGAGCGGTCGACGCCGACGGGGTCATCACCGACGACTCGGGGGCGGTGCGGGGGGGGACCGGCGCCGGTGTCTCGGTGACGTCGCTCCCGTACGCCTACCAGTGCCCGGCCAACGCGGATTCCTGGGTGTCGGAGGTCCGGGTCGTCGGTGGCCGGCTCACCATCTCGGCCTCCCTGCGGGGCCCCAGGGTGGACAGCGCGGCCGGCGCCTGGGCCCACGACCACCTCCGGATCCGGTCCGACGGCGAGGGGCGGTGGTCGCGCGAGCTGGTCGCCCGAGGGGGCGGAGAGCTGGGCGGGAACGTGATCGAGCCGGACTACACCGGCCTCGCCGCCCTCGACCCCTCCACCCACAACCGGATGGTGGTGGCGACCAACGTCCACCCGACCGACGGCGTGGCCCTGCGGTCGCGCGCCGACGGCCGGGTCCACTTCGAGCTGTGGCAGATGGACCGCAGCACCGACGGGACGGGACGGTGGCACGCGACCGCTCTCACCCGCGACAGCACCGAGGACAACATCCGGCCCCACGTGGCCCGTCGCGGCGACCAGAAGATCCTCTCCTGGGTGCGGGGCTGGTACCACGACCCCAACCGCTACGCCACCAGCATCGTGTCCCGACAGGCCGCCTGAGGCGCAGCCAACCCTTGCTGGACAACGGGATGCGCCCGTCGAGTTGCACGGCGACGCCTGGCCGACTGGACTTGTCTGGCCCCCTACGCCCGCTCCCGGAGGGTTACCACGCCAATGGCCACCGAGGTCGAGACCAAGGACTGCACCGCTCTCTCGGATTCAGAGCTGGCCGAGATGGCCGATCTGTCCGCGTCGGGGCCCCGTGCCTACGAAGCTGGGATGCTCTCCAAGCTGGTCGAGGAGTGGGTCCTCGTCACGCTGGCTCGCGAGAACGGCCGCCTCAAGGGCTACTCGTTCTGCACCCTCGAGCGCATCGGGGGCACTCCCAGCCTCCTCGCCGGCCTGGCGTCGATCAAGCGCACGTCCAAGCGCGACACCGTCCTGCGCCAGATGATGACCGATCAGCTGCGTCGGTCGGTCCTGGCCTTCCCGGACGAGGACGTGCTGGTCGGCACCCGCCTGGCCACCGCCTCCGGCTTCGACGCCTTCCGCAACCTCGACGACATCGTTCCCCGGCCCGACTACGTCGCCACCGGTGAGGAGCGGGCCTGGGGCCGGCGCCTGGCCAAGCGGTTCGGCACGGCCACCGAGGCCTACGACGAGCGGTCCTTCAAGATCACCGGCAGCGAGGTCCCGGCCCTGGTGTTCGACCACGACAGCGCCAAGCCCGAGGCGATCGACGCCGACGTCGTCGCTCTGTTCGACGACATCGACGAGGACGCGGGCGACGCCCTGGTGGCGTTCGGCTGGGCCCTGGCCGACGACCTGGTGAAGCTGCTGTAGGACAGGCACCGGCCCGACCCCGGTCCGGTCTCGCCACCTGATGGAGCTCTCCGAGGCGGTGCGCCGCCGGCGCATGGTGCGGTCGTTTACGGCCGAGCCCGTGCCCGCGGCGGTCCTCGACCCGATCCTCGACGCAGCCCGTCGGGCCCCGTCGGCCGGGAACGCCCAGGGCACCCGCTTCCTGGTGCTCGACACGCCCGAGGCCGTGGCCGGGTACTGGGACATCACGCGGCCTGCGTCGCGGCGCTCCGACTTCGCCTGGCCCGGGTTGGTGGTCGCGCCCGCTCTGGTCGTGGTGCTGGTCGACCCCGGGGCCTACGTGGTCCGGTACGCCGAGCCCGACAAGGCGACCACCGGTCTGGGGGAGGGAGCCGAGGCCTGGCCGGTGCCGTACTGGTGGGTCGACGGGGGCGCCGCCGTCCAGACGCTCCTGCTGGGTGCGGTCGACGCGGGCCTGGGGGCGTGCTTCTTCGGGCTGTTCGCGTCCGAGGGCGCAGTGATGGCGGCCCATGGCGTCCCCGCCGGCTGGCGGGCCGCGGGCACCGTCGCGCTCGGCCGACCGGCCCCCGACCGCCCGGGACGATCGGCCCGCCGAGCCCGGGCTCCCCTGGCCGAGGTGGTCCAGCGAGGCCGATGGGGGTCACCTGGCAGCACGTGACGTTGCGAAGATGTAACTGATGAGGGCGGTTGACCAGGGTTTCCTTGCCCTGTGTCACAGTTCACATTGCGATAAGGTTACGAAGCGTCGACGGAGGGGCCACACTGTCTGTCGCCCCGGCTTCTCGTGAACCTGTTCACGCACATCCGGCTCGGGGTGATGTGACCCCGATGCAAGGAGAAGTCCCATGGACGCAAGCCGAAAGGCGCCCTCAGCTGAGCGCCCTCCGAGTCCCAAGGCGCCGACGGGCGCCCGGTTCCGCCACCGGCGGGCCCGTGTCGCCACCGGCGCCGCAGTGATCTCCCTGGCACTGGCCACCGCGCTCGGCCCGGCCGCGGCCGATGAGCTGCTGACCGACGACGCCTCCCGCACCGAGGCCGCCACCTGGGTCCGGGTCGATGACCCCTCCGGCGCCGCACGGCTGAACATGGCCAAGTCCGCCAAGGGGCCGAGCCAGCAGGACAAAGAGACACTCGTGCTCGAGCTGATCAGGCAGCAGCGCGAAGCGGAGGCCACCTTCGCCCGTGTTGCGGCCGAGGCCGAGGCTGAGGCTGAGGCCACCTTCGCCCGGGTCGCGGCCGAGGCCGAGGCTGAGGCTGAGGCCACCTTCGCCCGTGTCGCGGCCGAGGAGGCCGAGCGCCAGCGCGAGGACGAGCATGAGCATGAGGCCGAGCGTGAGGCTGCGCCCGAGCCTGAGCCCGAGGCGCCCTCCGCCGGTCCGTCCGCTCCGTCCGGTGGCCCGTGGGACTCCCTCGCCGCCTGTGAGTCGGGTGGCAACTGGTCCATCAACACCGGCAACGGCTACTACGGCGGGCTGCAGTTCTCGGCCTCCACGTGGCGTGCCTTCGGTGGCTCCGGCATGCCCCACGAGAACAGCCGTGGCGCCCAGATCGCCGTGGCCCAGCGGGTCCAGGCCAGCCAGGGGTGGGGCGCGTGGCCGTCCTGCTCCTCCCAGCTGGGGCTGCGCTAGCTCGCAGGACCTGCGGCCACCGCAGGTCCTGCACCATCGACGGGCCCCCACCCCCCCCAGGGGCCTGTCGCCCCCGGCCCGGTCGCACTGCGCCCGGGCCGGCTCGCGTCCGGTGCGCGATCCGCGTCGGGCGGCGTGGCGCTGGGCGCCCCGGTTCGCGGGC